>NZ_JBVIPT010000019.1:71152-252869 GCF_055577685.1 Streptomyces sp. NPDC033178 | reverse complement strand
GCCCGCCTTGACCGCGTGGTCGGCCTCGGTGTTCAGGGTGGAGGCCAGCGGGTCGTCGGTGAACTGGATCGACTTCCACGCCGGGTCCAGCACATCGGCCGGCAGCGGCTTGCCCGACAGCTCCTGCAGCTTGGTGTTGGCGGCCGCCTTCGCCTGGTCGGGGTGGGCGTTGATCCACGTGTTGGTCTTCACCGAGCCGCGCAGCACCGCCTGCACCACATCCGGATGATCGGCGAGGAACTTCTGGGAGACGATGATGTTGGTGATGACGAACTTCTTGTCCGGCCACAGGTCGGCCTCGTCCAGGAGGACCTTGCCGCCCTCGGCGACCAGCTTGGACGCGGTCGGCTCGGGCACCCACGCACCGTCGATGGACCCGGACTTGTAGGCGTCCGGGGTGATCTTGTTGTCGGTGCGGACCACCGACACATCGCCCTTGCCGCTCTGGGCGTCGACCGTCCAGCCCTGCTCGGCGATCCAGTTGAGGAAGGCCACGTCCTGGGTGTTGCCCAGCTGCGGGGTGGCGATCTTCTTGCCCTTGATGTCCTTGAGGGAGGTGACCTTGTCCGGGTTGACGACGAGCTTCACGCCGCCGGACGCGGAACCGCCGATGATCCGCAGGCCCTTGCCGTCGGTGGTGCTGTAGCCGTTGATCGCGGGCGAGGGACCGATCCAGCCGATGTCGATCGAACCCGAGTTCAACGCCTCGATCTCCGCCGGCCCCGCGTTGAACTGGGAGTAGGTGGCCTTCGTGCCGCCCAGCTCCTTCTGCAGCAGCCCCTCCTGATCGCCCACGAGCGCCGTGGCATGCGTCAGGTTCGGGAAGTAGCCGATCCGCACGGAGTCGAGCCCGTCGACCTTCTTGCCCACGGCGGCGACCTTCGACGTGTCACCGTCCTTGGCCTCGGACCCGTAGCCACAGGCGGTGGCGGCGAGCGCGAGAAGGGGCAGAGCGGCTACGGCGGCGAGGCCGCGGCGCAGCTTGCTTCGGGTGGCAGGCACGGGAGGTGTTCCTCTCGTCGGCCCGGCGGTCACGTCTCTCAGGTCGTGGCCGGGAGGTCGGCTGGTCTTCGCTTTCGCAGGCGGTGGGGAGCGATGACGCACAGACAGTGCGCGTGCTCAAGCCCCACTGGGGCCGTCACCTCGCCGCACATCGCGCCACCCCGCCCTGCCCGCTACCAAGCGCGCCGCTGCCGACGCGGCCGCCCTCCTTCGCGAACGTGGAGTAGAAGTCGGTGGAGTGGAAGCCGGGGGAGTCGAAGTCGTGGGAAGCCATGTCAGAAGTCCCAACCGTCGTCGTCCGCCTCGGCCTTGACCGGCTCCGGAGAGGCGAAGGACTCGCCGACCATGCCCGCGGTGAGCGTGGTGCCGTCGGACGGGTCGATCAGGATGAACGAACCGGTGCGCCG
This sequence comes from Streptomyces sp. NPDC033178, assembly GCF_055577685.1. NCBI lineage: Bacteria > Bacillati > Actinomycetota > Actinomycetes > Kitasatosporales > Streptomycetaceae > Streptomyces > Streptomyces sp. NPDC033178. Next base: position 251,460 of record NZ_JBVIPT010000019.1, on the reverse strand, counting down.
CGAGTCGGCGTACGAGTCGACGGGCAGCGGCTCGGCCGTACGGATCTTGACGCGGCCGATGTCGTTGGCGTCCAGGTGGCCCGGGTGCGGATGCAGCGACAGGTCGTCGAGCGTCAGCCGGGACGGGATGTCCTTGACCAGCGCCTTGACCGTGCGGGTGCCGTGCTTGAGCAGCACGCGGTGGCCGATGGTCAGCGGCGCGTCGGCCACGTGGCAGACGGTCGCCTCGATGTCCTGCGTCGTCGCGGGCGCGTCCTTGGTCGGCACGAGCAGGTCGCCGCGCGAAATGTCGACGTCGTCCTCCAGGAGGACGGTCACCGACTGCGTCGTCCAGGCCACGTCGACCGGCTCGCCGAGCAGGTCGATCGCGGAGATCCGCGACGTACGGCCGGAGGGCAGCACGGTGACCGACTCGCCGACACGGAAGGCACCGGCCGCGATCTGGCCCGCGTACCCCCGGTAGTCCGGGTGCTCGGCGGTCTGCGGACGGATCACGTACTGCACGGGCAGCCGCGCGTGGCAGGTCGTGAGGTCGTGGCTGACCGGGACCGTCTCCAGGTGCTCCAGGAAGGTCGGGCCGCCGTACCAGTCCATGTTCGCGGACGGGTCCACCACGTTGTCGCCGGCGAGCGCGGAGATCGGGATCGCGGTGATCTCGGGAACGCCCAGCTCGGATGCGTACGCGGTGAACTCCTCGGCGATCGCCGCGAAGACGGACTCCTTGTACTCGACGAGGTCCATCTTGTTGACCGCCAGCACGACGTGCGGGACGCGCAGCAGCGCGGCGATCGCCGCGTGGCGCCGGGTCTGCTCGACGACGCCGTTACGGGCGTCGACCAGGACCACCGTCAGCTCGGCCGTGGAGGCACCTGTCACCATGTTGCGGGTGTACTGCACGTGGCCGGGCGTGTCGGCGAGGATGAACCGGCGCCTCGCCGTGGCGAAGTAGCGGTACGCCACGTCGATCGTGATGCCCTGCTCGCGCTCGGCCCGCAGGCCGTCGGTGAGCAGCGCGAGGTCGGGCGTGTCCTGGCCGCGGTTGCGGGAGGCGTGCTCCACGGCCTCCAACTGGTCGGTGAGGACCGACTTGGAGTCGTGCAGCAGCCGGCCGACGAGGGTGGACTTGCCGTCGTCGACGGATCCCGCGGTGGCGAAGCGCAGCAGGGTCGTCGCGGACAGCTGCTCGACCGACAGCGGCACGGTGGGTTCGGTGGTGCTCGTCATGGTTAGAAGTACCCCTCGCGCTTGCGGTCTTCCATCGCGGCCTCGGACATCTTGTCGTCGGCGCGGGTGGCGCCCCGCTCGGTGAGCCGGGAGGCGGCGATCTCGGTGATCACGGCGTCCAGCGTGGTGGCGTCGGAGTCGACGGCACCCGTGCAGGACATGTCACCGACGGTCCGGTAGCGGACGAGGCGGGTCTCGACGGTCTCGCTCTCCTTCGGGCCGCCCCACTCGCCGGCGGTCAGCCACATGCCGGCCCGCTGGAAGACCTCCCGCTCGTGCGCGAAGTAGATCTCCGGGAGCTCGATGCCCTCGCGGGCGATGTACTGCCAGACGTCCAGCTCGGTCCAGTTGGACAGCGGGAAGACGCGGACGTGCTCGCCGGGCGCGTGCCGACCGTTGTAGAGGTTCCACAGTTCCGGCCGCTGGCGGCGCGGGTCCCACTGCGAGAACTCGTCGCGCAGTGAGAACACCCGCTCCTTGGCGCGGGCCTTCTCCTCGTCCCGGCGTCCGCCGCCGAAGACCGCGTCGAACCGCTCGGCCTGGATCTTCTCCGTCAGCGGCACCGTCTGCAGCGGGTTGCGCGTCCCGTCCGGGCGCTCCTTGAGGGCGCCACGGTCGATGTACTCCTGCACGGAGGCGACATGCAGCCGCAGCCCGTGCTTCTTCACCGTGCGGTCGCGGTACTCCAGGACCTCCGGGAAGTTGTGCCCGGTGTCCACGTGCAGCAGCGAGAACGGCACGGGAGCGGGCGCGAACGCCTTGAGCGCCAGGTGCAGCATGACGATGGAGTCCTTGCCGCCGGAGAACAGGATCACCGGCCGCTCGAACTCACCCGCCACCTCGCGGAAGATGTGCACCGCCTCGGACTCCAGAGCGTCCAGATGCGAGAGCGCGTACGGGCTGTCGGTCCCCTCCTCGGAGACGTCGGCAACGGTCGTCGTCATGCGAGACCCCTCTCGGCGAGCAGCGCGTGGAGCGCCGCCGCGGACTCCTGCACGGACTGGGTGTGCGACTCGATGCGCAGATCGGGCGACTCGGGCTCCTCGTACGGGTCGTCGACCCCGGTCAGACCCGAGATCTCGCCCGCCGCCTGCTTGGCGTACAGGCCCTTCACGTCCCGCTCGCTGCACACCTCGACCGGAGTGGCGACATGCACCTCGATGTACGCGGCCCCGCTCGCCTGGTGGCGCTTGCGCACCGCTTCGCGGCTGTCGGCGTACGGAGCGATGACCGGCACCAGTGTCTTGACGCCGTTGCGGGCCAGCAGATCGGCGAGGAAGCCGATGCGCTGGACGTTCGTGTGCCGGTCCTCGCGGCTGAAGCCGAGGCCCGCCGTCAGGAACGTACGGATCTCGTCGCCGTCGAGCACCTCGACGCGGTGGCCCTCCTCGCGCAGCCGTCCGGCCAGTTCGTACGCGATGGTGGTCTTGCCGGCGCTCGGCAGACCCGTGAGCCAGATGGTGGCTCCGGTCACTTGGTTCTCCTGAATCGTCGTCATGGTCAGCCGTGCAGTCCGCACTCGGTCTTCGCGCGGCCCGCCCAGCGGCCGGCGCGCGCGTCCTCGCCCTCCAGCACCCGGCGGGTGCAGGGGGCGCAGCCGACGGACGCGTAGCCGTCCATCAGCAGGGGGTTGGTGAGTACGCCGTGCTCGGTGACGTACGCGTCGACGTCGTCCTGCGTCCAGCGGGCGATCGGCGAGATCTTGACCTTGCGGCGCTTCTCGTCCCAGCCGACGACCGGGGTGTTCGCCCGGGTCGGGGACTCGTCGCGGCGCAGGCCCGTCGCCCAGGCGCTGTACTTGGTGAGCCCTTCTTCGAGGGGCTTGACCTTCCGCAGCGCGCAGCACAGGTCGGGGTTGCGGTCGTGCAGCTTCGGCCCGTACTCGGCGTCCTGCTCGGCCACGGTCTGGCGCGGGGTGAGTGTGATGACGTTGACGTCCATCACGGCCTCGACCGCGTCCCGGGTGCCGATGGTCTCCTCGAAGTGATAGCCGGTGTCGAGGAAGACGACGTCCACGCCGGGCCTCGCGCGGGAGGCGAGGTGGGCGACCACCGCGTCCTCCATCGAGGAGGTCACGCAGAACTGCTTGCCGAAGGTGTCCACCGCCCACTGGAGGATCTCCAGGGCGGAGGCGTCCTCCAGGTCGCGGCCGGCCTGCTCGGCGAGAGCCTTGAGCTCGGCGTCCCGGCCGCTCTCAAGGTCGGTCTGATTCTCGGTATCGGTATCGGTATCGGTCTGAACGGTCGTCATATCTCGTCCCCTCCACCGTCGTTGCGCTGAACCCCCCGGGACAGCAGCCCCAGGAACTTCAGTTGGAAGGCTCGATTGCATGCCGCGCATTCCCACGCGCCGTGCCCCTGCTCGCTGGGACGCAGGTCCTCGTCACCGCAGTAGGGGCAGTAGAAGGGCGCCGCGCGCTCACTCATGAAAGGGACTCCTCGCTGGCACGAGTAGCCCAGGTGGCGAAGCGCTCGCCGTCCTCGCGCTCCTCCTCGAAACGCTTCAGCACGCGCTCGACGTAGTCGGGCAGGTCGTCCGAAGTGACCTTCAGGCCACGGACCTTGCGGCCGAAGCCGGCCTCCAGGCCGAGCGCGCCGCCGAGGTGCACCTGGTAGCCCTCGACCTGCTCGCCCTGGTCGTTCAGCATCAACTGGCCCTTGAGACCGATGTCCGCGACCTGGATACGGGCGCAGGCGTTCGGGCAGCCGTTGATGTTGATGGTGATGGGCTCGTCGAACTCGGGGATGCGGCGCTCCAGTTCGTCGATCAGCGAGGCGCCGCGGGCCTTGGTCTCGACGATGGCGAGCTTGCAGTACTCGATGCCGGTGCAGGCCATCGTGCCGCGCCGGAAGGGCGACGGCTTGGCGGTCAGGTCGAGCGACTCCAGGCCCTCGACCAGCGAGTCGATCCGGTCCTGCTCCACGTCGAGCACGATCATCTTCTGCTCGACGGTGGTGCGCAGCCGGCCGGAGCCGTGCGCCTCGGCCAGTTCGGCGATCTTGGTGAGGGTCGCGCCGTCCACGCGGCCCACGCGCGGGGCGAAGCCCACGTAGTAGCGGCCGTCCTGCTGACGGTGCACACCGACGTGGTCGCGCCAGCGGGCTACCGGCTGGTCGGGAGCGGGGCCGTCGACGAGCTTGCGCTTCAGGTACTCGTCCTCAAGGATCTGGCGGAACTTCTCGACACCCCAGTCGGCGACCAGGAACTTCAGCCGGGCGCGCGTCCGCAGGCGCCGGTAGCCGTAGTCGCGGAAGATCGACAGGACGCCGATGTGGACGTCCGCGACCTCGTCGAGCGGGACCCAGGCGCCGAGGCGCTGGCCGATCTTCGGGTTGGTGGAGAGGCCGCCGCCGACCCAGAGGTCGAAGCCGGGGCCGTGCTCCGGGTGGTTCACGCCGACGAACGCGACGTCGTTGATCTCGTGCGCCACGTCGAGCAGCGGCGAGCCGGAGATCGCGGTCTTGAACTTGCGGGGCAGGTTCGAGAAGTCCTTGTTGCCGATGACCCGGCGGTGGATCTCCTCGATGGCCGGGGTGCCGTCGATGATCTCGTCCTCGGCGATCCCGGCGACGGGCGAGCCGAGGATCACCCGGGGCGTGTCACCGCAGGCCTCGGTCGTGGACAGCCCGACGGCCTCCAGGCGCTCCCAGATCTCCGGGACGTCCTCGATGCGGATCCAGTGGTACTGGACGTTCTGCCGGTCGGTGAGGTCCGCGGTGCCCCGCGCGAACTCCTGCGAGATCTCGCCGATGACCCGCAGCTGCTGGGTGGTGAGGCGTCCGCCGTCGATCCGCACCCGCAGCATGAAGTACTTGTCGTCCAGCTCCTCCGGCTCCAGGATCGCGGTCTTGCCGCCGTCGATCCCGGGCTTGCGCTGGGTGTAGAGGCCCCACCAGCGCATGCGTCCGCGCAGGTCGTTGGGGTCGATCGAGTCGAAGCCCCGCTTGGAGTAGATCGTCTCAATGCGTGTCCGCACGTTGAGACCGTCGTCGTCCTTCTTGAACTGTTCGTTGCCGTTGAGCGGGGTGTAGTGACCAACGGCCCACTGGCCCTCGCCGCGGTGACGGCTCACCTTGCGGCGGGGCGTTGCGGCAGCGGGATTCTGTGGGGTGGCGGCCATGGTTCTACGTCCTTCGGGACAGGCGGATGCGGCTTCGACCTGCGTGTATGCGCGCATGCGGACATACGTGCGCGTCTTTGCGCAAGGCGAGACAAAGGGGATGTCGGCAGTGCTGGGCGCGGGGTCAGAGGCCCCCGGTGCCTTGTGTCAGCAGGCCGGACAGATGGCGCTGGACATGCGGCCGAGGTCGACGTGCCGCCGACTCACCAAGGCAATTCCAGTTCCAGACATGACGGAAGCGTGTCACGGCAATCTGGACACAGTCCAGCTTCGTCCACGATGCGGACACCCTTGTCTCGATACGCGAGACAAGGGTGGTGTCGGTCACACGGCCGGTCGCGTGGCCGGGATCCGGCCACGTCCTGCCAGGTCAGCTTACGTGCGCCCCTGGCCAGGGCCCGGGTGCCGTCACGTCCGGCTCCTCCTCGACCTTCGTGTCGAAGAGCCTGAAGCCGCGGCGCAGGTAGTTGTCCATCGCGTGCTCGCCGTCCTTGCTGCATGTATGCAACCAGACGCGCTTCGTCTGTGCCCGCCCCGGCCAGCGGTCGGCCAGGTCCCAGGCGCGTGCCACGCCGTGGGAGAGGAGGTGCCCGCCGATGCGTCGGCCCCGGAAGGCGGGGATCAGCCCGAAGTAGACGATCTCCACGACGCCGTCGTCCTGCGGCTCCAGCTGTACGTACCCGGCGGGCGTCCCGCGGTCGTACGCGACCCAGGTCTCCACACCCGGCCGGTCCAGGTCCTCCTGCCACCGCGCGTACGTCCAGCCCAGCCGGTCCGTCCAGCGGATGTCGCCGCCGACCGCTGCGTACAGATAGCGGCTGAACTCGGGGGAGGGCACCTCGGCGCGGACGATCCGGACGTCGCCGTCGGGGGCGGCGGCGGGCAGCTGGTCGGCCGGGGAGACCTGCTCCAGGGACCAAGTGGTCACAGCGATGCTCATGCGGGCCAGCGAACCACGAAGGCGGGCCCCGCTCCAAAGCGGGGCCCGCCTCCACGGGTGCTCACGTTGACGGCTGTCCCGGGCCCGCTGCTGACACCCGAGGTCAGGCCGCCGGGGGCATGCCGGTCACTCCACCGAGCCGTCGACCTCCGACAGCGGGACCGCGTACAGGACGCGCTCCGGGACGGCGGGCAGCTCCCATTCGTTGTCCTTGTTCGCCGCCCACTCGGTGAGGGTCCACAGCTCGCCGGTCTCCTGCCAGTACGACAGGGACTCGGTGTGCTGCCCCCAGCAGGCGTACGACCCGCCGGGCCCGCACTTCGCGGCCTTGGCGGTGCTCTCGTTCTGCCGCCAGAGCGTGCCGTGCCGGTCGCGGGTGCCCGGCGCGTACCCCGCGTACCAGTCGGCCTTGCTCGCGCCGCTCGGTTTGTGGGAGAGGACGCCCTGCAGCCCGACGGCCTCGGTCTCGTACGCCTCGTCGGCGTTCACGTTGCCACTGGCGTTGCTGCCGAGCAGGCCCGTGCGGTCGCTCGCGGTGCTGTAGTAATAGCGCCAGACGCGGGCCGGTTCGCTGCCGCCCGAGCTGAACCACTCGTTCGCGACCAGGCTGTCCGGTGTCGACGTACGGTCCAGGGAGATCGAGCCGAAGCAGGGGACCGCGTTGTTGTTGCTCGCGGAACAGGCCCCGCCGGTGAGGTTGTACGAGCCGATGGCCGGCATCACGTACTGGTAGCCGCGTGCCGACCAGCCGCCGCTCACCTTGCCGATCTCGGTGCTGTTGACGTCGGCCTGCAGGATGCGGTTCATGTCGAAGACGAACAGCGCGTTGTTGTGATCGGCGCCGTTCTTCGCGGTGACGATCAGCTTGTCCTGGTACCAGACCATGCCGCCGACGTGGGAGCGGACCGCTCCGAAGTCCTTGCCGCCGGAGAGCGGGGCGACCAGCAGGACCCAGCGGTACCTGAGGTTCTTCGGGTCGTTCGCGTCGATGAACGCGACCCGGGCGAGGCCCTTGTCGTCGGCGGGCTCGCCCGCCTTGTGGTCGTTGTGCGTCCAGCCCGCGAGGATGACCCGGTCGGGGCCCCACTTGCCGTCGTTGTCGGCGTCCCCGGAGGTGGTGACGGACTGCGGCAGCCACTTCTGTGTCGTCGCGTCCCCGCTGTCCCAGCAGTAGGCGCGGGTGGCGGTCGGCTCGACGGGCAGGGCCGCCGACTCGGAGGCGTCGCAGTCGGCCTTGTTCCGCATCGGGTGGTTGGCGCTGTTGAGGACGGCGTCGACCCCGACGTTCCCGCCCATTCCGCTCTGGAGCGTGTCGAGCGTCGTGCCGCTGACCAGGTTCTCGTGCAGCTGGAGCTTGTTGACCTCGGAGGAGGAGGTGATCGACGTCAGCGGGCCGGGATTGTCGCTTCCGGCGGCCTGCGAGGTGCTGATGATGGTGGCGGCGGCGGTGAGGGCGAGGGCGGTCCCGGACAGCGTGGCCCGCAGGACACGCCCCTTGTTCCGGCGGCGGTGTCTGCCTCGGTACGTCATAGGTCCTCCCGTCGTCGGCCAACTGCCTCCTGCGATCCGGCGGTTGAGCGCCGGAGGCGGCAGATGTGGGGGGCCGTGGGAAGGATGGTACGTCAGAGGGTGGGTGGCCCGGTCGAATACGCCGGATTCGGTAGGGATCGCGCTTCTCGAAGCGCTGACTGTGGCCGGTGTTCGCGCCATGGGATGCTCACTTGTGCTCGGCGGCGGTCGCCCAGGCCAGCCCGGGCGGGGGCGGGATCGGACGGGCCGCGGCAGGTCCCCTTGTCGCCGTGAAGCCCGGGGTCCGCTGCGTTGGCCGTGGGAGGCCGTGGAAACCGCCCAGGGCGACAACGCGGACTCATCCGTCGGCGAGCGGGACCAACGGGAGGGCGGCGCGGATCACTTCGACGGGGTCGTCGACCGAGAGTCCGAGCTCCGTCAGCCAGAAGTGCACCCGTTCGATCGGCTCGTGCATCAACCGGGCCCGCGAGAGCAGGTTCTGGAAGGAGACGTGCTGGTCGGCCGACAGCAGCATGTCCTCTTCGTTCGTGCTGAGAAGCATCAGTGCGTTCGGGTACGAGAGTCCTTCCGGCAGTTTCGAACACGACAACTGGATGCCGTGTGCGGTCAGTCGGGCCGCGATCTCCTCCGGGCTGGTGAGGAGCCTGCGTGCGGCGGCCAGCACATGGGCGAAGGGCATGCCCTCTGCGGCCGTCACGCCGAACCAGGAAAGGGGCCCTTCTTCGGTGAACAATTCCGGGTCCAACGCTGAGAACGAACGGGGTTCCTGGAGCGGGATGTCGAGACCGAACTCGCGCAGACGGGCGGCAACGTCCCACACTGTCATGTCCAGTTCGCTTGCCGTGTACAACAGGTGGGTGTAGTTGACGGGGCCGCCCTGTCGCAGAGGCGCCTCGATGCCGCTGTAGTCGTCGGAGTGGTCGGTCAGTAGACGCTCGTCCGTCGGCTCGATCTCGTCGGGAAACGGCTTCGGCGGAAGGAACCCGAGCTGCTCGTACCACTCGACGGCCTCGGCGGGAGTGAGCTGCAATTCCTCGGCGGCGAGTAGAACGTGCAGGGGAGGGACCGGTTCGGTGTGAGACAACCCCGGTTCGACGTCATGTCCCAGATAGCCGAGTGCCTCGCGCAACAATGCGGCCAACTCCTCCGTCGGCTCCGTCGGCAGATGCGTTCCGTCCGCCTCCAGACCGCATCGCACGAGGCGGTCACAGAGATCGGGAACCGTGATACCGAGCTCCAAGGCCGTGGAAACTATGTCCGCGCGGTGGACCGGGGTACCCGGCACGAGCCAGGACACTCTGTCCTGGCTCAGGTGGGCGAGCAGCACCTCGTCCCTCTCGACAGCCGCGGCAGTCACGTACACCTCGTCCGGTACCACGACGCCCCGCTCACGCCACAGGTCTGCCGTATCGCCGACCGTGGCCCCGGTTTTCGCCGCCTCACGCACCAGTGAGGACACCGTGACGGTCTTTCTGCGCGCGGCGGTCTCACGTTGTGCGTTCCGGACGAGCTTCTTGACGGTTCCAGGGGACACCGGGACGTCGGGGAACGCCTCCGACGGCAGGTCGTGCAGGCCCAACCGGGCCGAACGCAGAGCGACTTCGCGAGGCGTCGTCCCGAGGGTCAGAGCCGCTGCCGTGAGTCGCTCGTGTCTGTCCTGGGCGTAGTCGTCCATCCTCAGTCCCATGGCCAGCAGGTGGTGGTCGGAGGGCAGGGCGGGCAACACGGAGGCCACGACCGTGATTTCCGGGCACAGCTCGGCGAGCTGGTTCACCGTCTGGTGCGGTCGGTGGGCCAGTAGCCGCCACAGGAAGACATGATCGGGCACCACGGACGTGTCCTTCAGCAACGGATTGGGCTGCTGTGACGAGTAGGGGACCAGGTCCCTCCGGATGAGGTGGGCATCCATGGGCAGGAACCCCGTACGGGCGGTGTCGAAGAACGATTTGCCACCGCGGAGCCGATGGCCTGTCGAAATGCACTTCTTCGCGATCAGGTCGGCCGTTGCCATGCTGCCGTGGGCGACATCGCACAACCAAGGAAAGTCCAGGATCGATGCGCCGTCCGACACGAGGCACTCCAACGCGCCGGTCAGCAGCTCTCGGACGGTGTGGCGCAGGTCGTCGAGCACCTGGGACCGGTCCGCCGACAGCCGCTCGGGCGAGAAAGCCCCCGACAGGTTGACGACGACGCCGGTCAGTCCGGACGGCTGCGACGACAGCACATCACCGCGTGCCGCCGGCTGGACCACCAGGCCATCGACCAGCAGACCGCCGCCGTGCCCGCACCAGATCACCTGCGCCCCCGCGGGCGCGTCCGGCCAGGGCACTTGGACGCCGGCAGCGTCGAGACCGAACAGTTCTCCGTCGGGCCGCGTACGGCCGCTCAGCTCCCCAGGCGTCCAGTGGAGGACATCGCTTCCGTGCCGTGCCACCGTCGGGAACTCCGCGATCCCCAGCAGCCGGCTCAGAACATCGGTACAGGACCAGGCCGAGCCTTCCTCCTCGGACCGCTCCTCACCCCGCCGCAGGTAGATCCGGACGACGGTGCCCGGCTCGTCCCCCCGCTCCGCCACCCGCACAATCCGGAACAGGTGCCCTGGCCCGAAGATCGACACCTCGAGAACCGGACCCGGTGTACCCGTCGGACCCATCCGGCAGGTGGTCACTCGGATCTCGTCGGCCAGCATGAAGTAGCTGAGTACGCCGATACCGAAACGGCTGTTGGGATGGAAGGCCACCGGTGGGTCGAGTCGGCCCCAGGCCGCGCGTTCCTCCTTGAAGTCCGGCTGCTCGGCGAACCGGGCGCCCGCATTGGAGAAGACGCCGCGGAGTTCCGCTTCACCCATGCCGATGCCGTTGTCGTGGCACTCCAGGTACGCGCGGCCCTCGTCGTCGGTGTCCTGGTCGAAGGAGACGCGGCCCTCATACGTGTACGAGGCGGCCGAGTCGGAGCGGTCGAGGTACTCGGTGCGGGCCCGCCGGTAGCGGCAGGCGTCGAGCGCGTTCTGGTACAGCTCGCGCACCGCCAGGTCGCGGTCCTTGTATAGCTGGACCCCCATCAGCAGGTCCCGGATACGCCTTTCGTCGAGGCGGAAGCCGGCCCAGGCGGTGAAGGCGCCGTCCGAGGGCCGTACACCGTCGCAGGACAGCCGGCTGGGGAGCGCGGGCATCGGCTGGTTGATCCGGTCCCGGACTGTGCGGCTGACGGTGTGCAGCAGTTCGTCGGCCCGCGCCGTGTGGGCCCGCAGGCCCTCGATGACCGCCTCGTGCGCACAGTACGCCCGAAGCACCGGCAGATCGGGCGCTCCGCCCCAGCTCGACTTCTCCAGAGTGCTCCGCAGCCGGGACAGGTCGACCGGGTGCGGGATGCCCAGGTGCTCGGCCACGATGTCGGGCAGCGCCGTCATCTCGACGGACACCGCGTAGGCCAGGGCGGTCACGAGCACGAGTCGCTGGTCGCGGACTCGCTGATGGCCGGGCCCGCGCAGCCGATCGTCCACGGGGAGCACGTCCAGGTACTCGGGGTTGCAGACGTCGGGACCTCGCCGGAGCCCGTGCAGCAGCCTGCTCACACGGGTCGCGTCGAGTGCGTCGCCCAACGCGTCGGCGGGTTCACCGATGGCCCGCAGCAGCTGCACCACCGAGCCGTCGTCTCCGTACGCGTCCTGCTGCACCAGCCAACGGTGGAACAGCCACCAGCCGATCGGGTTCTCCGACTCCCGACGCAGCAGCGCGCGTTGTACCAGGAGACTGTGCTCGTGGGCGAACGCCTCGAACGAGTTCCGCTCCGACCCGCCGGCGTCCGCCACGGGTTCCAGTGTCCAAGGCCGTACGTCCAGTCGCCGCACGGCGGTCTGCAAGGCATGGACGCGGTACAGGTACGGGGTGAGTACGAGCAGTGCGGCCTCGGCCGGATACAGGTCGAGAGCCGTGCCGTGGCCGGGCTCGCCGAGCAGCCACTCGATGCGTTCGGCGAACCGGGGCGCGAACCCTGGCTCCTGCCAGGGGTCTTCGGCCACAGTCGGCTCTGCCTCGTCGCGAAGGACGGCGAGGCGTGCGGCCGTGGACGCGGCCAGTTCCCGGTACCGGGCAGTATCACGGTTCTCTGGAACATGCTCCCAGACGCTCGAACCGCGCGCGTGTGCCGCCCAGCCGTCCTCGGCGGCCGACGCGGACTGTTCTGCCGACGTGGCCTGCTGAATCATCAGTCGATCGACCGACCCGATCTGCACGACCGAACCCGCCACTGTGCAGTCGCCCACCACGTTGTGGCTGTTGGGTTGTTGCATGTCGCTGTGCCCTCCGACCCTCCAGAGAAGGACAGCGTAAGAGGCGCGGACGCATGCCCGGGCGGTTCCTTTCAGCGCTGTCGCGCCACCCGAGCTTTCAACACCCCGGGAGCCGTCGAGTGCGGAAGCAGGTCCAACGGGTCGTCCGGCATGAGTAGTTGGACCTCCGCCGCTTCGCAGAAACGATACGGCCGGTGGTCCAGGACCGCCCCCAGATATCGGCGTACGCGCGACATCTCGGCTCGTACGGTCACCGTGCGGGCGGGGTCGCCGAACAGGTCGTCGGCCAGGGCCGCGGCGCTGAGGCCGGTGCGGTGCAGGGCCAGGAGGCAGAGCAACTCCGCGTGGCGCGGGCTCAGTTCGTGGGTCCAGGTGCCGGTGACGCCCGCCACGGTCACCGACCAGCGGCGCGGCTGCGACAGGTCGAGGGCGATCCGGGTGGCGCCGCGCGGCGCGGGCTCCTCGTCCGAGGCACGCACCAGCCAGCCGCCGGGCAGCGGTTCCACCGAGCACGGGCCGAGCGTGGGCAGCCAGATCCCGTCGGCGCCGATCGTCCTGGGCAGCGCGAGCCTGTCCACGTACGGCATGCCGGTGATCGCGGCGGTCCAGCCGTCCTTGTCGACGGCGAGCGCGCGGCCGGTGACCCGGGCGAGGACCGGAGCGGCCACCGCGCGCAGCCGGTCCAGCGCGGTCAGATGCCGCTCCCGCAGCCGCGCCTCGGCGAGCTTGGCCACCGAGTCGACCCAGGCGAGCGTCGCCGGGTGCATGGTCTCCCAGGGCCCGCTGATGTCCACGACCCCGATCAGCCGGCCGTCGCGCGGGTCGGTGATCGGCGCGCCCGTGCAGGTCCAGGTGGCGTGCGTGCGTACGAAGTGCTCGGCGGCGAAGACCTGGACGGGGCGGCGGACGACGGCGGGCGTGCCCACACCGTTCGTGCCGACGACCTCCTCGCCCCAGTCCGCGCCGATCTCGAAGCCGAACCCGTCGGCCTTGCGCAGCACCGACCGGCTGCCCTCGCGCCACAGCACCCGGCCCTGCGCGTCCGCCACGACCATGATGTGGTGGGTGATGTCCGCGACCGACAGCAGCCCCTGCCGCAGGACCGGAAGGACGTGCCGCAGCGGGGAGTCGCGCCGGCGCCGCTCGATCTCGTCGGGACCGAGCACCCCGGCCCGGAAGTCGTGGTCGGGGTCGACGCCGGAGCGCAGCATCCGCCCCCAGGACTCCCCGATGACCGGCCGCGGGTCGAGCCGGGCGCGCTCTCCGGCCAGGGTCGCGTTGCGCACCTCGTCGAGCACCCGTGCCGCCTGCGCTGCGTCCACCGCGGCGAGCCGCGTCACGTCCATCGGCGAGTACACCACTGGGTCCTCCCGGAGAGCCTGAGCGGGCAACCGGTCCCGGCCGCCCGGCCATGGGACCCGAAACCCGTACTGACTGCACGTCTCATAGTGCCGTCTGTCCGTCGCGGAGGGCGACAGTCCGGACGCGGAGCGGAGATTTCGCGCAGGGTGCGGAGAGGTTGCAACCCCCTGCAACCCTGGTGAACTTCCCCCGCGTGTCCAAAAATTGGCGCAACGCCGCCTCGTGCGGTGTGCGTGCTCCGCTCACCGGGGCCATGGAACGGGGGTGGTGCCGTGTCGGCGCAGCACCACCCCCGTGCTCCGTACGTCTGTTGACGGCGGCTCAGGAAACGGGCCGCGCCCGCTCCACGACCGAGCCGAGGTCCAGGGTGTGCGGCAGGGTCCCGAACGACGCTCCCCAGTCCCCGCCGAGGCGTGAGGCGCAGAACGCGTCGGCGACCTCCGATGGCGCGAACCGGACCAGCAGCGAGCCCTGGAGGACCACGGCGATCCGCTCGACGAGTCGCCGGGCGCGTCCCTCGATGCCGTCCAGGTCGGCGAGTTCGGTGAGCAGGTTCTTGATGGCGCCGTCCAGCCGGTGGTCGGCGCCGCGGGCCTTGCCGACCTCCTGGAGGTAGGCGTTGAGGGCCGCCGGTTCGCGTTGCAGGGCGCGCAGGACATCCAGCGCCTGGACGTTGCCCGCGCCCTCCCAGACGGAGTTGAGCGGCGACTCGCGCAGCAGCCGCGGCATGCCCGACTCCTCCACGTATCCATTGCCGCCGAGGCACTCCAGGGCCTCGACCGCGACCGGCGTGCAGCGCTTCGTCACCCAGTACTTCGCCGCCGGTACCGCGATCCGCAGGAACGCCCGCTCCTGCTCGCCCCCGTCGTCGTACGCGGCCGCGAGGCGCAGCCCGAGCGTCGTCGCGGCCTCCGACTCCAGGGCCAGGTCCGCGAGGACGTTCCGCATCAGCGGCTTGTCGATCAGCCTGCCGCCGAACGCCTCGCGGTACGTGGAGTGGTGGACGGCCTGCGAGACGGCCTGCCGCATCAGACCCGCCGAGCCGAGCACACAGTCCAGCCGGGTCGCCGCGACCATCCCGATGATGGTGCGCACCCCGCGGCCCTCGTCGCCGACCCGGCGTGCCCACGTGCCGTCGAACTCGACCTCGGCCGACGCGTTCGACCGGTTGCCCAGCTTGTCCTTGAGCCGCTGGATGCGGAACACGTTCCGTGTGCCGTCCCCGAGGACCCGCGGCACCAGGAAACACGTCAGCCCGCCGGGAGCCTGCGCCAGCACCAGGAAACCGTCCGACATCGGCGCCGAGCAGAACCACTTGTGGCCGGTCAGCTCGTACGTCCCGTCCTCGGCCAGCGGCCGCGCCTCCGTCGTGTTGGCGCGTACGTCGCTGCCGCCCTGCTTCTCCGTCATGCCCATCCCGAAGAGCACACCGGCCTTCTGCTCCGCGGGCCGCAGATCCTGGTCGTAGACCATGGACGTGAGCCGGGGCTCCCACTCCGCGGCGAGCGCCGGGTCGGTGCGCAGCGCGGGCACCGCCGCGTGCGTCATCGACAGCGGACAGCCGTTCCCCGCCTCGGCCTGCGTCCAGACCACGAAGGCGGCCGCGCGCCGCACATGCCCGCCGGGCTGTGACCACGCCGCCGTCAGGCCCGCCGAGACACCCTTGCCGAGCAGCCGGTGCCAGGACGGATGGAACTCGACCTCGTCGACCCGGTTGCCGTAGCGGTCGTGGGTGCGCAGCTTCGGCGGGTTCTCGTTCGCCAGCGCCCCCCACGCCTGGACCTGCGCCGATCCCGAGGTCCGCCCGAGGGCCGACAGATCGCCGCGCGCCTCGTCGAGCAGCTGTGGGTCGAGGTGCCGCTCGACCGCCCCGACGAGGGCGCGGTCGGCGTTGAAGACGTCGTACGAGACCAGCGGCGGAGCCTGGTTGGTCACGGTGTGGGTGCTGGCTGCCATGTCTGGGAACCTACCCCTCGGTACGGCGGTCGTCACCAAACTCCCGCCGCACCGGGCCGCGTCCCCTTGTCGCCCGCCGTACAGGTCAGGCGGGATGCGACAGGGCGGCCAGTTCGCCGGAGCCGCCGAGTGTGTCCTCGCCGTGGATGTTCACCCCCCAGCCGGGGCGGTGGACCGTGTCGAGGTAGCGCTCGCCGAGGTCCGGGGCGATCGCCACCGCCGTGAGGTTGCGCCGCCCGTGGCGGGCCAGCCAGTCGGACGCGCCGCTGACCACCGTGCCGGTGGAGCCGCCGAACAGGAAGCCCCGGGCGGCCAGCCGGCGGCAGGCACGCAGCGTGTCCGGCTCCGGGACGTGCACCACGTCGTCCACGTAGGACTCGTCGAGCAGCGGCGGACGGACGGCCATGCCCAGACCGGGGATCATCCGGGGAGCGGGCGGCCCCCCGAAGGTCACCGAGCCGACGGTGTCCACGGCCACGATCCGCACCCGGCGCCGCTGCTGCCAGAACCAGCGCGCGCAGCCCATCAGGGTGCCGGTGGTGCCGGCTCCCACGAACAGCACGTCCAGGTGCGGGAAACGGCGGGCGATGGCCGGTGCCGTGGTGCGGTAGTGCACGCGCCAGTTGCCCTCGTTGGCGTACTGGTTGAGCCAGACGTACCGGTCGTCCGAGGCGCACACCGCGCTCACGTACGCGATCCGCGCGCCCAGGAAGCCGCCGTGCAGATCGGGCTCGTCGATCACGTGGACGACGCTCCCCAGCGCCTCCATCATCCGCCGGGTCGCCGGATTGCAGCGCGAGTCGGTCACGCACAGGAACCCGTAACCACGGCTCGCCGCGATCATGCTCAGCGCCACGCCGAGGTTCCCGGACGACGACTCGACCATGACGGACCCCGGTCGCAGGGTGCCCTCGCGCTCGGCCGCGTTGACCATCTCGGTCGCGGCCTTCAGTTTGACCGACCCGGCGAAGTTGAACCCCTCGCACTTCAGGAAGAGCGGCAGCCCCAGTGCCGCCCGCAGGTCGACGTAGAGGTCGTCCTCGTTGAACTGTGTGGGCTCGGATATGACGGGCATGATGTCCCCCCTCTTTCATGCGGCACCGCGCTGCGCTCCCCGCGTGGCGCGGTGCCCGCCGGTCAGCCGTACCGGCGCAGTTCGTGGAAGAAGCCGTCGACGACGTGCGGCTCGCCCCTTCGGGCCACCTCGTCGTGGACGAACTTGCCGACCGCGAGGTCGAGGACCCCGAGGCCGAAGGGCGAGAACACCACCGTCCGGTCCGCCGGTACGGTCACCCGCCCACAGAGCACGTCGTCCAGCGTGCCGTCGAGGAACTCGCGGCCGCCGGTGAGCTGTTCGGCCAGGTGCGGTGAGGTGTCCGCCTTGAGGCAGTGCTCGACGTCGTCCACGAAGTTGGCCGAGTCGAGCAGGACCTCGGGCGCCAGGTCGCGCAGCGACACATGCAGCACCAGTGGGGCGTGGGAGAACCATGCCGGGTCGTGGATGTGCGGCTTCGCCGCGACGGTGGCGAAGACCAGCAGGTCACTGGAGCGGACCAGCGACTCGGCACTGTCGTGCACGGTGATCCGGCCCTTGGCGCCCGACCGTTCCAGGTAGCCGCTGAAGCCGGCCGCGCTGTCCGCGGACAGGTCGTACACCCCGGTTTCCTCGAACGACCAGCCGGTGGCGGCCAGATGGGTGTGGATGTAGCGGGCGATCAGACCCGTCCCGACGAACCCGACCCGGGTGGGCCGGGCGCGGTCGCGGCTGAGCCGGTCGGCCGCGAGGGCCGCGGAGGCCGCCGTCCGGGTGGCGCTGATGATGGAGCTCTCCAGGCACGCGAACGGATAGCCCGTGTCGTGGTCGTTGAGGATCAGCACCGCCGAGGCGCGCGGCAGTCCGCTCGCCGTGTTCCCGGGGAAGCTGGAGACCCATTTCAGGCCGTCCACCCCCACCGGCCCGCCGATCGAGGCGGGCAGCGCGATGATCCGGGACGACGGGCGGTCCGGGAAGCGCAGGAAGTACGACGGAGGGTTCACCGAGTCGCCCGCGCCGTGCAGCCGGTACACCGACTCGACCAGGTCGACGATCTCGGACTCCCGCCCGTGCAGGGCCTCGTGGACCTGGGCGCCGGAGATGACGGAGAACGAGGGAGGCGTCAGCGTCCCCGGTTCCGTGCTGGTCGTGCCGTTCTCGTCCGTGGTGGTCATGCGGCCCTCACTTCGATGGTCGGTGCGCAGTCGGTCAGCCGGACCGGGTCGCCCAGGGCGGCGAGCACCTCACGGGGCCCCTCGAAGGGCTCCCTGCTGTGCGCGGTGCGGATGTTGTCGACGAGCAGCAGGTCACCGGAGTGCCACGGCTCGCGTGCGGTGTGGGCCCCGTACACCTCGTTGATGATCAGTACGACGTCCTCGTCGATCGGGTCGCCGTTGCCGTAGCGGGTGTTGAAGGGGAGCCCGTCGGAGCCGTAGACGTCCACCAGGTACTCGCGCACCTCGGGGTCCATGGTCCACTCGTTGAGGAACGCGATCTGGTTGAACCAGCAGCGCCGCCCGGTGACCGGGTGGCGGACCACGGCGCTGCGGCGCTGCCGGGTGCGCAGGGAGCCGTCGCCCTGCCAGGCGAACTCGATGGCGTGCGCCCGGCAGTACTGCTCGACGGCCGCGCGGTCCTCGGTGCCGAAGGCCTCGGCGAGCGTCGCCCCTATCTCGTCGTTGTACGTCCGGGTGAGCAGCCAGCCCTCCCGCTCGAACCGTGCGGTGAGGGAGGCGGGCAGCGCGTCGAGCACGGCAGGCGCGTCGGCGACGGCGGTGGCGCCGCCCTGGTCGGGCGCGTCGAGGCAGGCGTACAGCATCAGGCCGGGGAACTCCAGCGCGTAGCTGAGCTCGTGGTGCATGCACATCTGCTGGTTCGGCGGCCATTTGGACGAGGAGTACACACCGTCCTCGTAGGTCCGCCGGGGTGCGAAGGACTCGCGGTCGGGCATCAGGCCGGTGGCCAGCCGGCGGAAGACGGCCGCGGTCGTGTCCGGGTCGCGCAACCCCAGGCCGCGGACCAGCAGGCTGCCGTGCTCGGCGACGACGGCCCGCAGCGCGTCGCGGTGTTCGGCCGCCCAGAGCGCCGTGTCGCCCGCGGCGTCGGCGCGCAGGATCGGAGGGCTGCCGGGACGCAGGTCGACGTCCGGTAGCAACGTCGGAGATGAAGACGACATCAGGTGCTTCCTTTCGGCCTTGCGGTGTTCGGTCGTGCGGGTGTGCGGTGTTCCGGTCATGGGTGTCGTCGGTGCCTTCGGTCTCGTCTCTTCCGTGTGGTCGGCGTGGTCCGCCGTGGTTCAGGAGGGGGCGGGGGTGTCCAGGAGCCCCGCCAGGTCCGCGAGGACCGGATGGCGGGTGACGTCCTTGAGGGTGATCGCCCGGTCGAGGGCGATCGCGAGCTTCACCGCCGCGAGCGAGGTGCCGCCGCGGTCGAAGAAGTGGTCCCGGCGGCCGATCCGGTCGCCGGGGATGCCGAGCACCTGGGCCCAGGCCGCCGCCACCCGGCGCTCGCTCGCGGTGCCGGGCGCGTGCGTGCCAGGGCCTTCGCCCGAACCGTTCCCGGCGGAGTCGAGCTCACCGGCGAGCCTGGTCAGCGTCTTCCGGTCGGTCTTGCCGTTGGCGGTCAGCGGCAGGCTCTCCCGCCAGTGGACGCCCGAGGGGACCATGTACGCGGGCAGGGACACGGCCAGCCGCTCCCGCACGGCTCCCGCGCCGAGCCGCTCGGATCCGGAGCCGGGCGCGTCGGACCCGGCGCAGAACGCCACCAGCCGCGTGCCGCCCACGACCACCACGGCGCCGTCCCGGACCCCGGGCACCCGCAGCAGCGCGTTCTCGATCTCGCCGATCTCGATACGGAAGCCACGGATCTTGACCTGGTTGTCCCGGCGGCCGAGGAACTCCAGCTTCCCGTCGGGCAGCCAGCGGCCGTGGTCACCGCTGCGGTAGAGCCGCTCACCCGGGCGGTACGGGTCGGTGGTGAACGCGGCCCTCGTCCGCTCCGGGTCGTTGACGTACCCGCGCCCGACACAGACCCCGGAGAAGACGATCTCGCCGGGCGCCCCGAGTGGTACGGGCGACAGGTCCTCGTCGACGACGTACACCCGCACGTTGGCGACCGGCCGCCCGAGCGGGACCCGGTCCTGGTCCGGCACCCGGGCCATGACCTCGTGGTTGGTGTCGTCCGAGGTCTCGGTCAGCCCGTAGGCGTTGACCAGTCGGATGCCGGGCTCGGCCGCGAACCAGCGCTCGACGAGTTCCTTCTTCACCGCCTCCCCGGTGACCGACACGCAGTGCAGGTCCGGCAGTTCGCGCGGGCGCTGCTCCAACTCGGCGAGCACGGCCTCCAGATACGAGGGGACCACCTGGAGGACGTTGACCCGGCCCCCGGTGATGGTGTCCACGAACCGCGGTACGTCCAGGATCACTTCCTGTTCGACCAGCAGGGTCCGGCCGCCGACCAGGAGTGCGGAGACCAGCTGCCACAGCGAGATGTCGAAGCACTGGGGCGCGGTCTGGGCGACCACCTGGCCCTCGCCGACGCCGAGGTCGTCGAGCTTGGCGTGGACGTGGTTGAGGAAGCCGGCGTGCTCGCACATCGCGCCCTTGGGCTCGCCGGTGGAGCCGGACGTGAAGTAGATGTAGGCGAGTTGGCCGGCGGCGACGGGGATGCCGAGGTCGCTGTCGGGGTGGTTCTCCGCGTAGGCCGCATCGACATGCAGGATGCGGGCGTCGGTGTCCGCCTCGTCCAGTGTGGTGGTGCTGCCGTGTTCCGTCAGGACGAGTGCGCAGCCGGCGCGGTGGAGCGTCGCCGCGATGCGTTCGGCGGGGAAGTGCGGCTCGATGGGCAGGTACACGCCGCCCGCCTTGAGGACGGCGAGGACGGCGGCCATCCAGTCCAGATCGCGTTCCATGACCACGGCGACGACTTCCTCGGGGCGCAGCCCGCGGGTCAGCAGGGCCCGACCGAGCCGGTTCGCCCGGGAGTTGAGCTCCTGGTACGTCCACCGCTGGTCGCCCTGCACGGCTGCTACGGCGTCGGGGTGGGCCAACGCCCTTTCCTCGAACAGCTCGTGGACCCGGCGGTCCGGCAGCTCGCGGTGCGGTCCCGCCAACCCGTCGAGCTGGAAGCGGAGTTCGTCGTCGGACAGCAGACTCCGTCGGCCGGGTTCGGCGTCCGGGTCGGCGGTGAGGTGGGTGAGCGCGGTGAGGTGGTAGCCGGCGATCCGGGCGGCGGCGTCCGCGTCGAGGACGTCGGTGCGGTAGCGCAGGCGCAAGGTGTGGTCCTCGAACGCCACGTGCAGCACGGTGTCCTCGGGGCCCCGGCCGCCGTGCGGATCGAGCACCGTCTCGAAGGCCGCAGGCTCGTCTCCCGCCCCCCGCGCGGCCAGGTCCGCCTCGGCCTCGCGTATGTGGTCCAGCAGGTCGTGCCAGGAGCCGGTGCCGACGGTCAGCGAGCACAGCCTCGGCCGCTCGCCCTTCGCCGCCACGTATCCGACCGTCACCTCGCGCTCGCCGGACAGTGCGGCGAGGACCCGTGCGTGTGCGGCCAGGAGAGCGCGGGGTTCCCGCGACAGCCCGTCGGGCAGCGGGACTTCGTACTCCGCGGTGCCGGGCACCGGGTCGAGCGTCCACTTCGGGATCGTTTCCATGGTCCTGCTTCCCCCTGTTGTCCTTACTTGTTCTGTGCCGCGGATCTTGTCCGTGTCGCGGAGCCTGTCCGGGGCGCGGAGCTCGTCCGTGTCGCGGAGCCGTCAGGCGTGCCGCTGGGCGACCGCCGGGTTCCCGCCCCAGTGGGCCCCCGCCGGTACTTCCTCGCCCTTCATCAGGAAGGAGTCGGCGGCGAGTACGGCTCCGTCGCCCATCGACGCCCCGTAGTGGACGAGCGCGCCGACGCCGAGCGTCACGCCGTCGCCGATCTCGATGTGGTCGGACTTGAAGGTGCCGTCCTCCTGCGAGTGCGACTGCACCTTGCTGTGCGCGCCGAGCGTGCTGTCGCTCCCGATGGCGGTGAGCGTCCGCTCGGTGATGTAGGCCCCGTCGTCGAAGACCCTGCGGCCGATACGGACCCCGAGCAGCCGCCAGAGCAGGTTCTTGAACGGGGTGCCGTTGAAGACGGCGATGTGCGTGTCGGGGATCTTCCACAGCCGCTCGTGACGCCAGAAGAGCGGGTCGTAGATGGAGTGCAGCCGGGGCTCCAGCGGACGGAACCGGCAGAGCAGCCGCTCCACCAGCACGTAGTAGCCGGTGGTGAACGCGAGGCCGACGATCAGGGACGCGCCGATCAGCAGACCGCCCGCTGTGCCGAGTTCCCCGTACAGGTCGAAGGCGGCGAAGCCGAGGACCGTGAGGGCGAACCAGTCGAACCACCGGATGAACAGGAACAGGCCCATGGTGCGCAGGTTGTGCCCGTTCTTCGCGGCCAGGCGGCGGCGCAGTTCGTCGCCCTCGCGGAGGTGGTCGAAGCGGGTGTCGCGCTCCACGGTCCTCGGGATCTCGAAGGGCGGCGAGCCCAGCAGGCCGACCCCTTCACGTATCTCGCCGTCGAGCGGGACCATCACCTTCGTCGCGAGCAGGCAGTTCTCGCCCGTGCGGCCCCCGGCGGGGTAGGCGATGTGGTTCCCGAGGAAGTTGTGCGCCCCGATCGACGTCTGCGAGACGCGGAACGACGTGCCGGAGAACTCGGCGTTCATGATCGACAGCCCGTCGGCGACCATCGTGCCGCTGCCGACGGTGGCCAGGTACGGCGTCTCGTGCCCCACCTCCGTACCGAAGTTGGAGCCGGTCTGCTCGACGTGCGAGAGGTCGTATCCGAGGGCCCGCAGGTAGTGGACGATGTACGAGCTGTCCCCGCACAGCCACTTGAAGAACTTGACGTTGGTCAGGCGTGCGACGGCACGCTGCACCGAGTAGTGGAAGCCGTAGAGCGGATAGACCCGGTCCGGTTCGAGGACCAGGTTCAGCAGCCGCGGCACTACGGACACGGTGGCGAAGCCGATCAGGATGAAGCCCACGAAGAGCGCGAGCGACAGACCGAGGGCCTCGGCGTAGAACCGCGCCGACGTGATGTGCTGCGTCTCCCGGTCGAGCAGCACCTCCAGCGAGGGCGCCACCGTGAGCAGCATGTACGTACCCCCGACGAGGAGCGGCACGTAGAGGAACAGCGTCTGCAGCACGGTGGCCAGGCCGTAGCCCACCCGCCGCGCGGTGCCGCAGTCGGCGGGCGCCACCCGTACGTAGTCGACTTCTGTGCGCTGGGCGGGCGAGCCGTGCCAGTGCTGCCCGTCCGGCACCGATGCGCCGCCGTACAGCGCGGACGAGTGGCCGAGCTGGGAGCCGTCGCCCATGGAGGTGCCGATGTCGAGGACGGTCTTCTCCCCGACGAAGACGTCCCGGCCCAGGGTGACCGGGCCGGTGCGTATCCGTCCGGCGTGCGCCTGGTAGCAGAGGAAGTACGAGTCCTTGCGGATCACGGTGCCCGCGCCGACGGTGAACAGGTCGGTGCAGACCGGGACCGAGTGGGAGAGGATCGTGACGCCCTTGCCGATCTTCGCCCCGAGCGCCCGCAGATAGAGCACGTAGAGCGGGTTTCCGGCGAACAGGACCATCGGGTTGGCGTGCAGCAGTGCCTTGACGGTCCAGAAGCGCAGATAGGCGAGGCTCCAGACGGGGAACTCGGTCTCCTTCCAGCGGCCGACCAGCACCCACTTGGCCACCACCGGCAGCGCGCACACCCCGACGAAGACGGCACCGCCGAAGAGGGCCGACCGCAGGTAGACGTCCACCACGCCCTCGCCGGCCGAGACCCAGTCGTACCCCTGGGCGGTGACGAGCCCGGAGAGCAGGCAGTACGCCGCGAAGACCAGGAACTGGAGTGCTCCGCACAGGACATACCGCGCGGTGCTGCCCGGCGGGGGAGGCTCGGCCGGTTCGGGCGCGGGCGCCGGCGGCTCGTCCGGGACCTCGGCGAGCGCCGCCGCCAGGCCCCGGATCGTCGGGTGGCCGTAGACGTCCCGCATCGACACGGCCGGCAGGTCGGGGTGCTTCCTGACCCGGGCGCAGAAGTGGGCCATCACCAGGGAGTTGGCCCCGAGGTCGTCGAAGAAGTGGCTGTCGACGGGCACCTGCTCGACGCGTACGACACCGGCGAGCACCTCCGCGAGGGCGTGTTCGGTGCCGTTCGCCGGGGCGTGGGTGGTCAGGGAGCCGGCCGGAGCGGCGGTCGTGATCTCACCCGGATTTACCACCACTTGATCTCCTTGCTGATGATTATTGCTACTTGTTGACTGTTCGGAGTGATTGGTCCTCCGGATGGGAATACGAAGGAATCACGCCCGCAGTTTCATCGGGCAGCCGAATTGGCTATGCCTGAGGCGTGGGTGAACCAGGGTGATTCCAATGCGATTCCGGTGTGCCGGAAGAAAGAGTTGTTCCGGAAGGAAGGCTCGGGCCGGAAGGAAGAATTGTGCTCAATGGAAATGAGATGGCAGACGGGAGGAGATTGTTCGCCGAGTTCGCCGAGTGTCTGGAGTGGCCGCGTGAAAAGGTGCAGAGCAGCACGGCATGATCCGCGTGGTTCCCACGCGGATCACGGGTAACGCGGCTGTGTCGGGCCCTGGTCCAGGCCTTTCTGAGTCCCCCGTGTCGTGGTGCACTGAGCCGTCCCCACGTGCCCAGCGGAATGCAATCCGAATTGTTTCTGTGTGCTCATGAACGGGTCAAGGGCGTTTCGGCCTATGGCGCTTTCTCGCCGTTCGAACCTTCATCGATTACACCCCTGAACCGCCCGCTCCGTACGCGCCACCGGGGAACTCACTTTATGGATGGCGTATATGCGCTCGCGCCTTCCGTTTCTGGAGGGCGACTAATTCGGCCAACGTGGTCATGACAGAAAGCCGGTTCGATTTTCCTTTACGATTTCTGTCGGGTTGCTGCCGCTTTTCTTTCGTATGACGGAACCGGGAGGGGCGGAGGCGTGCCGCCGGGCACGTCGGACCCGGTCGTGGTACCGCGGGATGAGTGCGACCTCGCACGGCGGATACCTTTAGGGCGTGCAGCCAGCAAGTGAACCCCCTCAGAGCGCGTCCGGCCGTCTCCATCGGGCCCGTGCCCTCTATCGGAACGTCTCCAAGCGCAGGACCGCCTGGCTGCTGATCAAGGACACCGTCAACTCGTGCATCGAGTACCGGATCCTTGGACTCGCGGCGGAGGCGGCGTTCTTCACGCTGCTCTCCGTGCCGCCGCTGCTGCTCAGCATGCTCGGCCTGCTGGTCTACGTCGACGACTGGACCGGCGCCGACACCATCGCCAGCGTCGAGACCAACCTCCTGGAGGCGTCCCGCACGATCCTCACCGACAAGGGCGTCACACAGATCGCCGAGCCCGTCCTCCACGACGTCATGGAGGGTGGCCGCCCCGACGTCATCTCCCTCGGCTTCCTGTTCGCCCTGTGGTCGGGCTCGCGCGCGGTGAACGTCTTCATCGACACCATCACCGTGATGTACGGCCTCGACGGCGTGCGCGGCATCGTCAAGACCCGGCTCGTGGCCTTCGCGCTGTTCCTCGCGGCGCTGCTCATCGGTTCCATCGTGCTGCCGCTGGTCGTCGCGGGCCCGGACGCCGTGGTGGACGTCGTCCCCTGGTCGGAGAACGTCGTACAGGGTTTGTACTGGCCCGTCGTCATCGTGCTGTCCATCGCCTTCCTGACGACGCTGTACCACGTGTCGGTACCGGTGCGATCGCCCTGGGTCGAGGACGTGCCGGGCGCCCTGGTGGCCCTCGCCATGTGGGTCCTTGGCAGCTTCCTGCTGCGCATCTACCTGACCAACACGGTCGAGGGCCCCAGCATCTACGGCTCCCTGGCCGCGCCCGTCGCCGTGCTGCTGTGGATCGGTGTCTCCGCCTTCGCGGTCCTCGTCGGCGCCGCCGTCAACGCGGCCATCGACCGGGTCTGGCCGGCCGCGGCCACCGCTGCCGCACGAGCCGTCAACGAGCGGCTGCGTGCCGCGCAGGCCGCCGACCTCGTCGCCCGCGCGGCCGCGGCGAGGGCCCACCTCACCGACGACCCGGACGACCCGGACATGCCCTCCGAGTTCCCGGAGCGCTGGTCCCGCTTCCTGCCCCCGGAGGACGTGACCTCCCGGCTGCGCACCCACGCGAAGACCACCCCCAAGAACGGCGACGAGACGCCCCCGCCGCAGTGACCGTGACGAGACGCCCCCGCCGCAGTGATCGCGACGGGGGCGCCAGGACGCGCTCCGGAAACTTTCGGGGGTACGCCGGTGGCCGTCAGCCCTTCCACACGCCGGTCGCCGCGAGCTCCCGCGCGAAGTCCGTGAAATCGCGCGGCGCGCGCCCCAGAACCTGCCGGACGGTCTCAGTGGTCCGGGCGTTGCCGCCGTCGAGCAGCCCGTCGAAGACCTCCTCCATGAACGCGACCTCCTCGGGCGGCAGCCCGAACCCGGCCAGGATCGCCCCGTACTCCTTCGTCGACACCGGCACGTAACGGATCTCCCGGCCCGCCGCGGCGGTGATCTCCGCCATGGCCTCCCGGAACGAGAGCAGCCGCGCCCCCGTGACCTCCAGGGTCCGGCCCGTGTACGAGGAGTCCGTCAGCGCCTTCACGACCACGTCCGCGAGGTCCCGTGTGTCGATGAACGGCACCTTCACCTCACCGGCGGGGAACACGAACTCACCACTCTGCACGCCCTCCAGCAGCAGACCTTCGCTGAAGTTCTGGAAGAACCAGTCGGCCTGCACGACCGTCCACCCGGCACCCGACTCGCGCAGCGCCCGCTCGGCCGGCTCCGCCTGCCGCTCGCCGCGCGCCGACAGCATCACCAGACGACGCACACCGAGCTCCTGGGCCTGCCGCGCGAGGGCGGCGATGTTCTCCGCGGCACCCGGGGCGCCGATGTCCGGCGTGTACGCCAGATACGCGGCGTCCGCGCCGCGCAGCGCCTCGGCCCACGTCGAGGAGTCGTACCAGTCGAAGCGCACCTCGCTGCTGCGCGAAGCGGCCCGTACCTCGAACCCGGCGGCCTTCGCGGACTGCGCCACCTGACGCCCCGTCTTGCCCGAGGCCCCCGTCACCAACACCGTCTCGTTCCGCGTGTTTTCCGTCATGAGCCCAGTCAACGGCCTCGCACGGAAAGGGAACATCGCTGAAGCTCTCGTTCCCATAAGGGCGCGTCTACTCTGAGGTCATGGACGCACTCGCAGGCCTTCTGGAAGGTCCACGCGCGCGTGGCGCCTTCATGATCCGAGCGTGTTTCGAGCCGCCCTGGTCCCTGCGCATCGAGGACCGTGCCCCACTCACCGTCATGCTCCTGGTGCGCGGGCATGCCTGGATCATGCCCGAGGAGGGGGAACGGGTGCGGTTGCGGGCCGGCGACCTCGCCATCGCGCGCGGCCCCGACCCGTACACCTGCGCGGATGACCCCTCTACCGTGCCCCAGGCGGTGATCCTGCCGAACCAGGTGTGCACGTACCCGGACGGCCGTTCGCTGAAGGGCCGGATGGACCTGGGCGTCCGCACCTGGGGCGCGCGGATCGACGGCTCGATGGTGATGCTGATCGGGACGTATCCGATGCACGGCGAGGTCAGCGCGCGGCTGCTGGACGCGCTGCCGGCGCTGCTGACCCTGCCCTCCGACGTGTGGGAGTGCCCGCTCACGCCGCTGATCATGGAAGAGATCGTGCGGGACGAGCCCGGCCAGGAGGTCGTCCTCGACCGGTTGCTCGACCTGCTGGTCATCGCCGCGCTGCGGGCCTGGTTCTCCCGCCCCGAGGCCGAGGCGCCCGCCTGGTACCAGGCGCTGGCCGACCCCGTCGTGGGCCGGGTCCTGCGGCTCCTCCAGGACGACCCGGCGCACCCCTGGACGGTCGCCTCCCTCGCCGCGAAGGCGGGCGTCTCGCGGGCCGCGCTCGCCCGCCGCTTCAGCGAACTCGTGGGCGAACCTCCGATGACGTACCTGACCGGCTGGCGCCTCGCCCTCGCCGCCGACCGGCTGCGCGGCACCGAGGACACCCTGGAGGCGATCGCCCGCCAGGTCGGCTACGGCAGCGCCTTCGCCCTGTCCAGCGCCTTCAAACGGGTCTACGGGGTCAGCCCCCAGGAACACCGGACGCGGGCGGCGTAGCCTTTTGCCCGTGGACGAGTCGTACGTGGACGAGTCGTACGTGGCCGTGGCGCCGGACCCGTACCGGGAGCGGGCGTCGCGGCTCCCGGGCGCGTTCGTCTGGACCCGCACCGCCGTGCCGGGCGACCGGGCGCCGGTGCTGCCCGACGGCTGCATGGACCTGTTGTGGACCGAGGGGCGGCTCTTCGTCGCCGGGCCCGACACCCGCGCGTACGTGAGCGAAGCGGCCGGCGGCACCCGGTTCGCGGGCGTCCGGTTCTTCCCCGGGACGGCGCCCGCCTATCTCGGCGTCCCGGCGCACGAACTGCGCGACCGGCGCGTCGACCTCGCGGATCTGTGGAGCGCGGGGGCCGTCCGGCGGCTGACCGAGCGGGTGGACGCGGCGGCCGATCCCGCCGCCGCGCTGGAGGCCCTGGCCGTTGCACGGGCGGGCGACGTCGATCCGCCCGATCCGTGGGTGCGGGGCGCTGTGGCGGGGCTGTCCGCGGGACGTTCGGTCGCCTCGGTCGCGGACGCGGTGGGGTGGAGCGAGCGGCAGCTGCACCGGCGGGCGCGGGGCGTCTTCGGCTATGGGCCGAAGACGCTGGCCAGGATTCTGCGCCTGCAGCGGGCACTGGGGCTGGCGCGGGACGGGGTGCCTCTGGCGGACACCGCCGTGCGGGCCGGGTTCGCCGATCAGGCTCACCTGGCGCGTGACGTACGGGAGTTGGCGGGGGCGCCGTTGGGGGAGTTGCTGCGGCGCTGAGGTTGGGGGGAGTGGGGCGTGGTGGGTGGGTGCGGGTCCGGTGGGGGCTGGTCGCGCCCCGCGGCGGAGCCGCACATGTCACAGCCCCGCGCCCCTTATGGGGCGCTGCTCAGCGGTGCGAACAGGTCCACGCCGTTGCCGTCCGGGTCGCGTACGACCGCGTAGCGCATGCCCCAGTCGGCGTTCCAGGGCTTGAGTTCGGACGGGTAGCCGGCTGCCACCAGCTCCTCGTATGTGGTGTCGACGTCCGCCGGGGTGTCGCAGGCGAAGGCCAGGCCGACCCTTCCCTCGCCCGTCGGCGGCTGCCAGCCGGGGTGGAAGGAGCGGATCGTGTCCTCCGTGTCCAGGGCGAAGCGCAGTCCGCCGGGCAGGTCCGCCTCGACGTGCGGCTGCTTCTCGGAGCCCTCGGGGAATTCGAGTCCCAGGCGGCGGTAGAAGGTCAGGGAGGCGGCCATGTCGGAGACGACGAGGCCGATGAGGTCGAATCGTGGAGTCATGGGACCACCGTAGGGAGAGCGGCGGACGGCGGTCTTGAACGAATCGGACAGGGGCGGGGCGGCGGCGTCGCGACGGTCATAGCCGTGTCGCCGTGCGGACCAGGCCGGCGAGGGCCAGGGAGCGGCTGTGGGCGGGCCAGGCGATGTGGGTGACGACCGCGGGTGCGTCGGTGAGGGGGACGGCGGTGTGCTCGGCCCAGAGCCAGGCGCGGGCGGATTCCGGGAAGGCGGCCACCGTGCGGCCGAGGGCGATCAACTGGGCCAGTTGCGTCAGGTCGTGGACCTCGGGGCCCGGGCCCGGCGGGTAAGCGCCGTCGCTGGGCCAGCGGGCGAACGGGAGGCCGGGGACGTCGGTGGTGTCCGCCAGGGACAAGGTCTTGCGCGCGGCGAGGGGGTGCCAGGCGGGCAGGATGGCGATCTGGCTCTCGGCCAGCAGTTCCTCGCTGTCGAACCCGGCGAGGGAGTTGAACGGCGCGTGCATGAGCGCCACATCGGCGCGGCCGTCGCCCAGCAGCCCTCACTGCTCGCAGATGCCGCACAGCAGCACCTCGATCTCGGCGGCATCCTGGTCGCGACCGACTTCACCGGCTTCCAGGGACCCCGTACCCCTGAGCAGGGCGCGGCCACGGCGATCCGGCTCGCCACACTGCCCGACGGCGGCCCGACCGGTTCGTTCTTCGAGGACGACGGCGTCATCCCCTGGTGACCCCGGCTCTGGTGAACCCGACCTACCGCTAGCGTCGTGACATGACCAGCGACACCACCAGCGACTCCTCACCGGCCGCCCCGCGCACCCTCGCCGAGGCGCTCGTCACCGGCACCGTCGTCCTCGACGGCGGTATGTCCAACCAGCTCGAATCGGCGGGACACGACCTCGGTGACGAGCTGTGGTCGGCGCGGCTGCTCGCCGAGCGGCCCGAGGCGATCACCGAGGCGCATCTGGCGTATTTCGAGGCGGGCGCGAACGTGGCGATCACCTCCAGCTACCAGGCGACCTTCGAGGGCTTCGCGCGGCGCGGCATCTCCCGCGGGCGCGCGGCCGAACTGCTCGGACTCAGTGTCGAACTCGCCCGCGAGGCGGCCCGGCGGGCCGGGGCGAAGGGCGTGCGCGAGCCGTTGTGGGTGGCGGCGTCGGTGGGCCCGTACGGGGCGATGCTCGCGGACGGTTCGGAGTACCGGGGCAGATACGGGCTGAGCGTCGCCGAACTGGAGGCGTTCCACCGGCCCCGCCTTGAGGTGCTGGCCGAGGCGGGGCCCGACGTCCTGGCCCTTGAGACCGTGCCCGACGCCGACGAGGCACGGGCACTGCTGCGGGCGGTGCGCGGGCTCGGCGTACCTGCGTGGCTGTCGTACAGCGTCGCCGGGGGCCGGACCCGGGCCGGGCAGCCGCTGGAGGAGGCCTTCGCGCTCGCCGCCGACGCCGACGAGGTGATCGCGGTCGGCGTCAACTGCTGCGCCCCCGACGACGTGGACGCCGCGGTGGAGGCCGCCGCACGCGTCACCGGCAAGCCGGTCGTGGTCTACCCGAACAGCGGCGAGACCTGGGACGCCGAGGCACGCGCCTGGACCGGCCGCTCCACCTTCACCCCCGAACAGGTCGGCGGCTGGGAGCGGGCCGGAGCCCGGCTGATCGGCGGGTGCTGCCGGGTCGGGCCGACGGCGATCACGGGGATCGCGGAAGCACTTGCCCCACTCGGCTCACTCGATTCGCCCAACTCGTTCGATTCGCCCGACCCGCTCGACTCCGCGTGAGGGCGGGGCGGGCCGTCGGTGTGCCGTGCTCGCCCGTACCACCAGCCGCGTGGACAACTCCGTACGCGTTCCCTCCGGCTGCTCGCCCGCCATCATCCGCACCAGCAGGCGCATCGCCGTCGCCGCCATCTCGGCGAGCGGCTGGCGGACGGTCGTCAGGGCCGGGGAGGCCCAGTGAGCCTCGGGCAGATCGTCGAAGCCCACCACGCTGACGTCGTCCGGGACGGAGAGACCCCGCTCGGCGAGCGCGCGGTACGCACCGAGGGCCATGCGGTCCGAGCAGACGAAGACGGCCGTGGGCGGTTCCGGCAGATCGAGGAGCTCCAGCATCCGCCGGTGCGCGGCGCTCTCGTCGAAGTTGCCGTGGCGCAGGTACTCCGGGCGGTGGCGCAGTCCGGCCGCCGCGAGCGCCGAACGGTAGCCGGCGACGCGCGCGGTGCTGCACATCTTGCGGCGGTAGCCGGCGATGACGGCTATGCGTTCGTGGCCGAGGGAGAGCAGATGCTCGGTGGCGGTCACCCCGCCGTGCCAGTTGGCCGCGCCCACCGAGACGACCCCGGACGGCGGTTCCAGCACCGGGTCGATCAGCACGAACGGGATGCGGTGCTGGTCCAGCCAGGCGTACTGCGACGCGGTCAGTTCGGAGAGGTTGAACAGCACCCCCGAGGAGCCGCGCGTGGACAGCTTGTCCAGCCAGCCGCGCTCCGGCCGGCCGCCCCGGGTCCGGGTCAGTCCCGCCGAGACGACCACCTCAAGCCCCGCGTCGTGCGCCGCCTCCTCCACGCCGTGCAGGATCGAGCCCGACCAGGAGTTCTCCAGCGAGTGGACGACGAGGTCGACCAGGCCGGGCGACTTCACCGCGTCGAACCGGGGTCTGCGGACATAGCCGAGCCGGTCGAGCGCCTCCGTCACCCGGCGGCGGGTCTCCGGCGCCACGTCCTCACGGCCGTTGACGACCTTGGAGGCCGTCGGCACGGACACGCCCGCCTCGCGTGCGACGACCGCGAGGGTCGGCCCGGCCACGCTTCCGGTACGCACCATGGAAGCCCACCTCTCCAGGCCCCGTCCCGAGGGCCGTCGAAAGTTTCGGGTAGAAAGCGCTTCCTACAGTAAGGCCGCGGTGACACGCCGTGGAAGAGCCGGTATTCAACGGAATTTCGCGGAGCCGAAACTTTCGAAATGTCGAACACGCAGGTCCTGGGCGGGTCGGCCGTGCCGCCCTGCCCTGCCGGACGGGCCGCCGCGCGCCGGATTTCGCCCTTCTCAGTAAGCGTCTGGGGCCGCCCTGGGACTGGCCCGGGACCGCCCTTGGACTCCCGTGGGCTGTCCTCGGCAGCCCTAGGGGCCGCTCTGGGGCTGCGTGACACAGGTGTTGTGTGATGCGCTGAGGGGGCAGGCCCTGTGGTTCCCGCTCAGGTGAGGAGATGGTCGAATGGCCGAGGGTCCCGTGGTCAGCACCCCCTACGGTGCCGTCCGAGGCCGTTACGAGAACGGCCTCGCCGTGTTCCGAGGCATCCCCTACGCCGCCCCTCCCCTCGGCCCCCGCCGCTTCCGGCCGCCCGTTCCGCCCGAGCCGTGGGACGGCGTGCGCGACGCGGGCGCGTTCGGGCCGACGCCGCCCAAGCCGCCGTACTCCGAGGCCTTCGCGAAGCTGCTCTCCGACCCGGTCGTGCCGGGCGACGACATCCTCAACCTGAACGTGTGGACACCCGAGCCGGGCCCCGGCGCCCGCCTGCCCGTCATGGTGTGGATCCACGGCGGGGCGCTGACCCGCGGCTCGTCGGCGGTACCGGTGTACGACGGCCGGGCTTTCGCCCGCGACGGGCTGGTGTTCGTCTCCCTCAACTACCGTCTGGGCGTGGAGGGTTACGGCCTCTTCCCGGACGCCCCCGCCAACCCGGGCCTGCGCGACCAACTCGCCGCGCTGGAGTGGGTGCGGGACGCGATCGCCGGGTTCGGCGGTGATCCGGACCGGGTGACGGTCTTCGGCGAGTCCGCCGGCGCGATCAGCATCGGGGCGCTTCTGGCGAGCCCGCGTGCCCAAGGGCTGTTCCGGCGGGCCGCGCTGCAGAGCGGCCCGCCCGAGGTGACGGAACGGGACAAGGTGCGGCGTCTGGTGCGGCGGATGGCCACGCGGCTGAAGATCCCCGCGACCGCCGAGGCGTTCGCCGCCGTCGACCGGGCCGCCCTGGCCGAGGCGCAGGCCGAGGTCGGCCGCCGTGCCAGCCCGGTCCTCGGTGGCCCCGCGTTCGGCATCGTCGTCGACGGAGACCTCGTCCCGCGCGACCCGCTGGAGGCGCTGCTCGACGGAGACGCGGCCCGGGACGTCGACCTGCTGCTGGGCTGGACCAGCGAGGAGTACCGGCTGTGGCTCGCGCCCACCGGCCTCCTGGAACGCATCGACCGGCTGGGCCCGGTCGCCCTGGCCGGCGCGATGGCCCGCTGCCGCTGCGGCCCCGAGGTCCCGCGCGGTTACCGGCTGGCCCACCCCGACGCGAGCACCGCCGACCTGGTCGGCCAGCTGGTCACCGACCATCTGCTCCGCGTGCCGCTGCACCGCCTGGCGGACGCCCACCCGGCACCCTCGTACGTCTACGAGTTCGCCTGGCCCTCCAACGTCCCCGGCCTCGGCGCCTGCCACGCCCTGGAGCTCGGCTTCGTCTTCGACACGGCCGACGTGCCCGAGTCCGCGAAGCTCGCGGGACCCGGAGCCCCGCAGTCTCTCGCCGACGAGATGCACTCGGCGTGGGTACGGTTCGCCGGCGAGGGGGATCCGGGATGGCCGCAGTGGGACGCCATGCATCCGGTACGGGTCTTCGGCGCGGGCGAACCCGCGATCGTGCACGGACCTCGGGATCGCGAACTCGCCCTGTGGGAAGCCGAGTTCGCTGCCTCGAAGGCCGCGGTCGACCCTGCCGATCAGAAGACACAGAAGACACAGAAGACGCCGAAGCCGGGTGCGGTGCCGTTGTCGGTCGTGCGGCGCCTTCGGAGGCCGGGAGGTGTGCGACGGGGGTGACCACGGTGGGAGCGTCGTCCGTCCGTCACAGGCCGCGGATTCGCCCCGCCCAGCCGATTCCGCCGAGCAGGTGCTGTCGGAAGTCCGGGTCCTCGTACGCCTCCGAGGCGTGGCCGAGGGCGGTGTAGAAGACCCGGCCCGCGCCCTGTTCGCGGCACCACACGAGCGGATGGTCGTCCCCCATGCCGCCTCCGTCGTACGAGGACTCGTCGGCGGAGACGAGCACGCGCACCGCGTCGCGCGGGTTCGTGCGGAAGTCGTACCACTCGTCGGTGAACTCCCAGACGGCGGGCAGATGCCGGGTGGCGGGGTGGTCCCGGTCCTCCACCACCGCCTTGCCCGGCTGGTGGTCGGGGTGGCGCGCGAACCTGGCGCCGAGCAACTCGCCGTAGTAGGGCCAGTCGTACTCCGTACAGGCCGCCGCGTGCACGCCGACGAAGCCGCCGCCCGCCTCGACGTACGCGGCGAGGTGCTCCCGGCCGGCCGGTGTCAGGATGTCGCCGCTGGTGGAGAGGAAGACGACGGCCGCGTAGGGGCCGACGGGGGCGTCGAAGAAGTCTGGGGCCTCGGTCGCGTGGACGGTGAAGCCGTGCGTGGCCCCGAGCGACCGTACGGCCGCTGTGCCGTCGGGTATCGACTCGTGGCGGTAGTCCGTGGTGCGGGTGTGGACGAGGACACGGGGTTCTGGGCGCTGGGCTGCCATGGGATCCGACTCTATGGCGCGCTGTCGCGGGGATCGGAGGGTCGACGGCACAGGCGGGGGTCCGAAATTTTCGGTCCGGCGGGCCGGTCGCTCAACCCGACGCGCCCACCTCGTTGTTGGGCGCACCGTCGCCGACCGGCGGCAGATCCCCGCGCTCGACCGGCTCGGTGGCGGCGCCGCCGTCGGGGGCCGGCGGCAGGAGGGCGGTCAGTTCGGCGGCGTCCGGGTGGTGTGTCGCCTCCGCGGCCCTGCGCAGGACGGCGCGGTCCAGCCTGTTCGCGTCGCCGACGAGCCGGATCACATGGCCGTCGCGCGGCACGGCGTACTCGTGTTGGCCACCGGCCTTCCGGTACCAGGCGTCCCCGTCGCGCTCACAGGCGACCGACTCGCCCGACCCCTGCCCCACTTGGGTCTTCGGGCAGTTCTCCGCGGTCAACGTGCCCCGGTCCACGAAGAGTTCGAACTGGGAGTGGGTCTTCTGGGAGAAGTACGCGGTATGGAACCCTTCGCCCCCGAACACCCCCACCGACTGCTGGGCCACGGCGAACCCAGGGGCCTCGGTGACATAGACGAGTTCCGGGGCGATCCCCAAGGCCCGGGCACGGGCGGCGAGTTCGGCGGGATCGGCGGGGGTGGCGGGGGCGGCAGAACTGCCCGTGCCCTTGTCCGTACTGCCCTTCCCCTTGTCGGCACCTGCCGTGCCCGTGCCCGCCCCGGCCCCCGCCTCCTCCGTACCGCAGGAAACGAGCAACAGGGGCAGGAGCAGCAGCGGCAGGACACGCACGGCACGCACGACACGGATCATGGGTGCCATCCTGCCGCACGGGTGTTCCCCTCCGGTGCGCCTTCTCCGCCGGGCAGGACCCATTGGATGATCTCGACCGTCAGGGACGTGAACACCTTTCTGTCCAAGCTGCTGGCAGGTGAGCTGCTGCCGCCCGGTCAGCAGCGGCAACTGCTCGACGCGGTCCACGTCGACGGCGACAAGGGACACGGCGGCCCGCAGGACCGCTACGGCCTCGGCATACGGCACTTCAAGTTCAAGGAGGGCCGCTGGGTGTGGGGCCACGGCGGCATGATCCCCGGCTCAGCGACCCGGACGCTCGCCTCGGCGGACGGCCCGCGCGTCATGACCATGAACCGCAACGGCGACCGGGGCGAGCAGCGACTGGAGGACGCGGCCGTCGAGACCGAGTTCTGCGAGCGCTGACAGCGCCTGCCTGCCTGCCTGTACGCGGTGTTCACCAGCTGATCCTGGCCGCCACCGGCAGATGGTCGCTGCCGGTGTCCGGCAGTACCCACGAGCTCTGCGGCTCCACGCCGCGGACCAGGATCTGGTCGATCCGTACGACCGGGAACCCCGCCGGCCAGCTGAAGCCGAAGCCGTCCCCGGCCGTCTCCTGGGCCGAGCTCAGCTGCGAGGTGAGGCCGGTGAACGCGCGGTCGTCGGTCGTGCCGTTCAGATCGCCGAGCAGCACCACCCGCTCGTTGTCCTCGGCCGCGACGGCCTCGGCGAGCTCCCGCGCGCCGTCGTCCCGCTGACTCGTCGACAGGCCCGCCCTGGGATTGACGCGTACGGAGCCCAGGTGGGCCACGTACACCGCCAGCGGCCCGTGGTCCGTGGCCACCGTGGTGCGCAGCGCCCGGGGCGTGGCCGCCTTCTCCTCGGCCGACAGGTGCTCCGCCAGCGGCCCGGCCATGCCCAGCATCGCGACGTCGACCGTCCGGGTGTCCGACAGCGGCAGCCTGCTCCACAGCCCGACCGTGCCCTTCACCGTGTGGTACGGATACGCCTTCGCCAGCTCCTTCTCGTACGTGCCCCGGTCCTGCTCGGTCAGCTCCTCGAGAGCCAGCACGTCCGCCCCGGAGGAGGCCAGGTCGCGGGCGGTGCCTGCCGGGTCGGGGTTGTCGGCGCCGACGTTGTGGCTGACCACGGTGAGGTCGCCGCCCGGGTGGGACTTGTCGCCGAGCAGCCCGCCGAAGAGGCTGAGCCACACCGTGACCGGCAGCAGCAGCGCGACCACCGCGGAGGCGGAGCGGCGCCACAGCGCCCCGGCCAGCAGCACCGGGACGAACAGACCGAACCACGGCAGGAAGGTCTCCACCAGGCTGCCGAGGTTCTTCAGGCCGTCCGGGATCCGCGTGTGCAGCAGCATGAGCAGGCCGAGGAGCAGCGCCAGGGCCGCGAGCACCGGGCCGCGCTTCCAGGGCTCCGGCCGGGAGGCGACGCGGATCGCCCGGCGGATGCCCGCGCGCCAGGCACCGGAGCCGCTGTCCCGGCGGCCGTCGCCGCCCTGTCCGGCCTCCGCGGTGTCCCGTGTGTCGGCGGCCACGGTTTCCTGAGCGTCCTGCTGGGGGGTGGTCGTCATCGCGTGGAGGCTCCCGGTCGACGGGGCCGAAGCCGGCCACGGCCGGTTCCTGTTCGTGGTGCTTCGCTGCGGGACATGCCCCCAGTCAAGGGAACGTCGTGTTGCCGGCACGTATGCCGTTTTCGATATGTCGACGATATGCGTCGGCTCGTAGCATCGAGCGTATGCGTGTGCTGATCGTCGAGGACGAGCCCTTTCTGGCAGAAGCCATCCGCGATGGGCTGCGCCTGGAAGCGATCGCCGCCGATCTCGCGGGCGACGGCGACACCGCTCTGGAACTGCTGGGCATCAACACCTACGACATCGCCGTCCTCGACCGTGACATCCCGGGCCCCTCCGGCGACGAGATCGCCAAGCGCATCGTCGCCTCCGGCAGCGGCATGCCGATCCTCATGCTCACCGCCGCCGACCGGCTCGACGACAAGGCCTCCGGGTTCGAACTCGGCGCCGACGACTACCTCACGAAACCTTTCGAACTCCGCGAACTCGCGCTCAGGCTCAGAGCGCTCGACCGCAGACGCGCCCACAACAGGCCGCCCGTGCGGGAGATCGCGGGTCTGCGTCTGGACCCGTTCCGCAGGGAGGTCTACCGCGACGACCGCTACGTCGCGCTCACCCGGAAGCAGTTCGCCGTGCTCGAAGTCCTCGTCGCCGCCGAGGGCGGTGCCGTCAGCGCCGAAGAACTCCTGGAACGCGCGTGGGACGAGAACGCCGACCCGTTCACCAACGCCGTGCGCATCACCGTCTCGGCACTGCGCAAACGCCTCGGCGAACCCTGGATCATCGCCACCCTGCCCGGCGTCGGCTACCGCATCGACACGCAACCGGAGGCCGGACACGGGGGAGGGGGCCGTGGATAGGCGGCCTGGTATGAGCGTTCGCCTCAAACTCACCCTCAGCTACGCCGGATTCCTCATGATCGCCGGCGTCCTGCTGCTCGCGGCGGTGTGGGTGTTCCTCCTGCGTTACGTCCCCGATCGCGCGATGCTCAACACCGCCGACGATGAAACACTCACGAACGGTGTTTTCCCCATCCGGTCCGTTCTTCTCGGCGTTTTCGCTCCGAGGGCGGCCGCCGTACTGGCGTTCCTGCTGGTGTTCGGCCTCGTCGGAGGGTGGATCCTCGCCGGCCGCATGCTCGCCCCGCTGACCCGCATCACGGACGCCACGCGCACCGCCACGAACGGATCGCTCTCCCACCGGATCCGGCTGCCGGGCCGCAAGGACGAGTTCCGTGAACTCGCCGACGCCTTCGACGCGATGCTCGCCCGGCTCGAAGCGCACGTCGCCGAGCAGCAGAGATTCGCGGCCAACGCCTCTCACGAGCTGCGCACCCCGCTGGCGGTCTCGAAGGCACTTCTCGACGTGGCACGCGCAGATCCGTACCGGGACTCCGACGAGGTCATCGACCGCCTCCACGCCGTCAACACCCGGGCGATCGACCTCACCGAAGCACTGCTCCTGCTCAGCCACGCCGACCAGCGGTCCTTCACCCGGGAACACGTCGACCTGTCCCTTCTGGCGGAGGAAGCCACCGAAACGCTCCTCCCCCTCGCCGAGAAGCGTGGCGTCACCGTCGAAACCTCCGGCGACATCGCCCCCACTCTCGGATCGCACGCGCTCCTGCTGCAGCTGACCACGAACCTCGTGCACAACGCGATCGTCCACAACCTGCCCGAACAGGGCACCGTGCGGGTCGACACCAGCGCACGCCCCGACACGGTGGTCCTCACGGTCGAGAACACCGGCGAGAAGCTCACCCCACAACGGGCCTCGACACTCACCGAACGATTCCAGCGCGGCACCGAACGCGTACACACGGACCACGCCGGCATCGGACTCGGCCTGGCAATCGTCAAGACCATCACCCAGGCACACGACGGAACACTCACCCTCACCCCGCGCTCCGACGGCGGGCTCCACATCACGGTGGAACTACCCGCCGCGGCCTCCGGGGCGACCTGACCTGCAACGGACTGCGGGCCGCGGTCAGGCCGAGCCGTCCCACAGCTCGGTGCTGTGGGCCCCGGTCAGTGAGGCGACCCGGTCGACGACCTCCTCGGCCGGTCGCGGTTCGAGGCGGCGTCCGTCGCGCAGCCGCAGTGCCACCCGGTCGTCCACGGCCTCCTTCGCGCCGATCACCGCCTGGTACGGGACCAGACGGGACCCCCGGATGCGGGCGCCCAGGCTGCCGCTCTCCGGGCCGGCGATCTCGGCCCGCAGACCCCGTTCGGCGCAGCGCCGGGCGAGGGAGACGGCGTTCGGGAGCTCCGCGTCCGAGATCGGCAGGATCACCAGCTGGGTCGGGGCGAGCCAGGGCGGAAAGGCACCGCCGTGCTGCTCGACGAGGTGCGCCACGGCACGCTCCACGCTGCCGATGATGCTCCGGTGGACCATGACCGGCCGGTGCTTGGCGCCGTCCGCGCCGATGTAGTGCAGGCCGAACCGCTCGGGTTGGTGGAAGTCGACCTGCACGGTGGACAGGGTGGACTCACGGCCCGCGCCGTCGGCGACCTGGACGTCGATCTTCGGACCGTAGAACGCGGCCTCGCCCTCGGCCGCCTCGTACGGCAGCCCCGAGCGGTCCAGGACCTCGGTCAGCAGCGCGGTGGACCGCCGCCACAGCTCGGGCGCGGCGACGTACTTGCCGCCGGGGCCGGGCAGGGACAGCCGGTACCGGACCGGGTCGATCCCGAGCGCCTCGTACGCCCGGCGGATCATCTCCAGCGCCGCCCCCGCCTCGTCGGCCACCTGGTCCAGGGTGCAGAAGATGTGCGCGTCGTTGAGCTGGATCGCGCGTACGCGGGTGAGACCGCCCAGTACACCGGACAGCTCGGAGCGGTACATGCCGCCCAACTCCGCCATTCTGAGGGGGAGTTCACGGTAGCTGTGGGAGCGGGAGCGGTAGATCACCGCGTGGTGGGGACACAGGCTCGGGCGCAGCACGACCTGCTCCGAGCCCAGGTCCATCGGCGGGAACATGTCCTCGCTGTAGTGCGACCAGTGCCCCGAGATCTCGTACAGCTCCCGCTTGCCGAGCACCGGCGAGTAGACGTGCCGGTAGCCGGCCCGCCGCTCCTCGCCGCGGATGTACTCCTCCAGGGTGTGCCGTACGGTCGCGCCGTCGGGCAGCCAGTACGGCAGCCCCGCGCCGATCAGCGGATCGGTGTCGAACAGGTCCAGCTCACGGCCGAGCCTGCGATGGTCGTGACGGTCGCCGCGCTCGTGGCTGTCGTCGGTGTTGCTGTTGCTGTCGCTGTTGTGGTCGATGTTGTTGTCGTTCATGGTGGCGGTCTCCTCGCGGACGGGAAGGTGTCCGGGCGAGTGACCGGGTACGCCGAAGCCCCGGGGCACTCGCCCCGGGGCTTCGGACTGGCTCATGAGTCAGCGCGCCGGGACACTCTCCGGCGTCGTCGTCATATGGGCGCGCTTCATGACAGGGACGGTAGCAAGGGGCCGGGGGAGTGCGCACGGCCTTTTAGGATCACTGCATGAGTGCTGCCGCACCTCTCACCCCGCAGCTCGTCGACGAGGTCCGCAAGGTCTTCCAACTCCCGCCCGGGCGCGCCGAGTTCACGCCTCTCACGCACAACCCCAGGAACGGCGTCACGGCTGGCGTCTGGCGCGTTACCGCAGACGGGCGCTCCGCCGTCCTCAAGGTGCTGACCCGCGCCAAGGACACCACCGAGACCTGGGCGGCCTCGGAGGACCCGCGCCACTGGAACTTCTGGCGGCGCGAGGCCCATGTGTACGAGGAGGGGGTCGCCCGGGTCTGGCAGCCGTGGGGCATCACCGCGCCCGAACTGCTCGCGTCCGTCGAACGGCCGGACGGAGACGTGGCGTTGTGGCTGGAGGACGTGCGCGACGGCGAACCCGCCACGGCATGGCCGGTCGTGCGCCATGCCCGGCACGCCGAGCGGCTGGGCGCGGCCCACGGCGGGGCGCTGGCGGACGGCGTGGTCCTCGACCGGCCCTGGCTCAGCCGCGGTTTCCTGCGGGACTACACCTCGGTCCAGACAGTTGGCCGGGAGCTGCTCGACGACGACACCGCATGGCAACAGCCGCTCGTACGCGACCACTTCCCCCACGGGCTGCGCGAGCGGATGGT
Organism: Streptomyces sp. NPDC033178; assembly: GCF_055577685.1. Classification (NCBI taxonomy): domain Bacteria; kingdom Bacillati; phylum Actinomycetota; class Actinomycetes; order Kitasatosporales; family Streptomycetaceae; genus Streptomyces; species Streptomyces sp. NPDC033178. The sequence continues at coordinate 210,674 of NZ_JBVIPT010000019.1, read as the reverse complement.
GCGGCTGCATCACGAACGCGAGTGGTTCCTGCGGACCATGGAATCGCTGCCCCGGGTCTTCAGCCACCTCGACCAGTGGCCCGCCAACCTCGTCTCGCACCACGGCGAGAGCGTCCTGCTCGACTGGGCGTTCGCCGGTGACGGCGCGCTGGGCGAGGACATCGGCAACTACATCCCCGACACGATCTTCGACCTGTTCCTGCCCGCCGCCCGGCTCCCCGAGCTGGCGACCGCCGTGTACGAGGCCTACGTACGCGGCCTGCGCGCGGGCGGCTGGCAGGGCGACGAGCGCCTGGTCCGCCTGGGTGTGTGCGCCTCCGCCGTCAAGTACGACTGGCTGACCGCCCTGATGCTGTCCCGCGCGAGCGACGAGCGACAGCTCGACTACGGCGGCGACCGCACCGTCGAGGCCGAGCGCCGCTACCGGGAACGCGGTGTGGTGCTGGCGTTCCTGGCGGACTGGGCGGACGAGGCGCGGCGGCTCGCGGACGACCTGGGTTTCCCCCGCTGAACACGGTCGCCCGCCGAGCCTCACGAACCGACCTCACGAACTGAGGGGAGGCGGGTGTCCCCGGGTGTCCCGTCACCGCGCGGATCACCGCGCCGACGCGTGCCGCCCGCCCCTCCCGCGCCCCCGCCGACGCCTGGTCACCGGGATCATCAGCGTGGCCAGCAGCCCCAGCGCGGCGGCGACCAGCCACCAGGCACGCGGTATGGAACTCTCGTCGGCAGCGTTCTGCGTACGCGCGGCCTTCGTCGCGGCCGACTCCGCGGCTGCGGCGGCGCGGGCGGTCGCGGCCGGGCTCTCGGTGGCGGCGGTCAGGACGACGTCGTTGCCGTCACCGCCCCGGTAGCTGATCCGGTACTTGGCCTTGCCCACCTCGACCGTGGCGCCTTCCTTGAGCCCGGTGAACGTGCCGGTCGTCTTCGCCTTGCCCGCGTGATCGATGAGCGTGACCGTCTCCGTCTCCGTGTCCGTCTCGGTCTCCGTCTTCGTCTTCGCGCCGCCCTTTGCCTCCGCCTCCGCATTCGCCTTCGCCTTCGAGGAAGCGACCGAGCGTGCGTCCAGCTTCCCCGCCAGCGCGACCTTGCCCCCGACCTTCAACGCCTCGCCCCCTACGACGAGTTGACCGCCCGAGCGCTGCGTGTAGTCCCCGGTCACCGTCACCCCGCCCGAGACCTTGCCCGTACTCGTCACGGAGCCGACGACCGTGCCCTTGCCGGACAGGGAGGTGGTCAGGTTCAGCACCGAGCCGGGCGCCTTGCGGACGTCGAACCGCGCGCCGGATGCCGTGAGACGGATCGCCCTGCTGCGGGCCAGGCCCGTCCCGTCGAGCGCGAGCGTGCCCTTGGTGACGGTCGTCGTCCCGGTGTACGTCACCGCCGTGCCCGTCAGTGTGGTCGTCGCGGCGCCCGACTGCGTGAGGGACCCGCGGCCGCTGATCCGGGACAGGACCAGCGGCTTGGACGTGTTGCGCAGCACCAACGAGCCGTCGTCGACCACCTTGTAGAGGTCGCCCTTGGTGTGGAGCCCGCCGTCACCGCCCGCCTTTCCGCTGCCCAGCCGCAGGACCGCGCCCTTCTGGACGGTCGTGGAGCCGTTGTAGTACTGCACGGCGGCGAAGGTGACGTCGTTGCCCTTGGTCCCCTTGATGACGACGTCCCCGGCACCGGGCGCGGACAGCGTGTCGTGGAACCGGCCGCCGCCGATGGGCGCACCGAGTGTCACGGGCCCGTTGTAGTCGAAGGTGAGCAGTGAACGGGACCTGGCGGCAAGCAGGTTGATGTAGACCGTCTCGGCCGTCCCCGGCATGAAGATCCTGTTCGTGGTCCCGTCGCCCCACTGGACGTTGGCGCCCTTGATGTTGGTGCCGCGCTTGTTGACGTTCTTCGTCGCGGGCCGCCAGTTGAGCGCCGGGTCGCTGAGTGAGGGGTTGCTGTCCCCGCCCTGGTTCGACCAGCTGTACTGGCCGGTGAGTACGACCTTGCTGCCGGGCCGCGACTGGACGTTGATGTCGCTGCCGTACTCCCGCTGGTAGAAGTTCTGCCGCAGGGTCACGGTCTGGCCGAGTGGGGTGTCGACGGTCCAGGTGCCCTGGTTGAGGATGGCGCGGGCGTTCGGCAGGGACACCGGGTACTCGGACTTGCCCGCGTCCATCGCGGTGCCGTTGTCGATCACCCCCGTGAACGGGTGCGTGCCCGCGATGTCGAGCTTGCCCCACATGAACCGCGGCTGGCTGACCAGCCCCGAACCGCTGATCGTGCCGAGGTTGAAGGTCCGTACGAGGGAGAGCCGCAGTGTCCCGTCGACCTTGATGTTGAGCTGGTTCAGCTGGTAGCCCGGGGTGTTGTACGGGAAGTGCCCGATGAGACCCGTGCCGCCGCCCGTGCCGTACTGGAGGGTCGCCCCGCGCTCGACGGTGATCGCGGGCGGGTCCGGGTTGCTCACGGTGGTGTACGGGTGGTTGCCGCCCTGGGTGGCGACCCGCTGCCGCTGCCGGGACTCGGGCAGCGTGAAGTCGCTGTCCTTGGTGAGGACCAGGGTGCCGGAGCCGCGCACGGTGAGCGTGCCCTCGCCACGGAACACCCCGTCGTACGTGGTCTCCCCGGCCGGCACGGTCACCACCGTGTCGCCGCTCAGCGTCACGTCCCGGTCGGCGAGCACCGCGGCCGTGACGTCCTTCGCCCCGGCCGGCGCCGCCACCGCGGCCGGTGCCACGACCGCTGTCGCCACGACGACGGCGAGCGCCCCACCGGCTCCCGCCACCCGTCCGCGTATCCCCGCCACTCGTCCATGAATCCCTGACGCCCGTACGTGAGTCCCTGCCGCCGGTACGCGGATGTTCTTGTTCACGTCCGTGGAGACGGACGTGGCCCGGGGCCGATAACAGAAACTTCGGTCGCAAAAGTTTCGCTCCTCGGATCGCTCCCGATCCGTTGACCTCCCCGGAACGCGCCCTTACGGTTTCGGCGTTTCTTAATGTCAGATGTTGTTCGAAATTGTGAACATGAGCGTGGAGGGGCACACGCATGAGCCGCAATGACGTCGACCCGTCCGAAGTCCCCAGCCGCAGACTCCTCCTGAAGGGCGCCCTGGCCGCGGGCGCTCTCACGGCCGTACCCGGGGTCGCCGAGGCCGCCGCCGACAGGGCCGGACCGGGCGGCCGGTACGTCAACCCGCTCGTCCGCAACCGCGCCGACCCGCACATCCACCGTCACCGGGACGGCCACTACTACTTCACGGCCACGGCCCCCGAGTACGACCGGATCATCCTGCGCCGCTCCCGGACCCTGCGCGGGCTGACCGGGGCCGCCGAGTCCGTGATCTGGACGAAGCACGCGAGCGGTGACATGGGAGCGCACATCTGGGCGCCGGAGATCCACCACATCGACGGCAAGTGGTACATCTACTTCGCCGCCGCGCCCGCGAACGACATCTGGGCCATCCGCATCTGGGTGCTGGAGAACGCGAGCCGCGATCCCTTCCGTGGGGAGTGGGTCGAGAAGGGCCAGTTGAAGACGGCGTGGGAGACCTTCTCCCTCGACGCCACCACCTTCACCCACCGGGGCACCCGCTATCTCGCCTGGGCGCAGCACGAGCCCGGCATGGACAACAACACCGCGGTCTGGCTGTCCGAGATGGCGGATCCGCTGACCCTGACGGGACCTCAGGTCCGGCTGACCACGCCGGAGTTGCCCTGGGAGGTGATCGGCTACAAGGTCAACGAGGGCCCGTCGGTCATCGAGCGCCACGGCCGTGTCTTCATGTCGTACTCGGCGAGCGCCACCGACTTCAACTACTGCATGGGCCTGCTGACCGCAGACGCGGACAGCGACTTCATGGACCCGTCCAACTGGTCCAAGTCGCCCACGCCCGTCTTCACCAGCAACGACACCACCAAGCAGTACGGCCCGGGCCACAACAGCTTCACCGTCGCCGAGGACGGCCGCACCGACGTCCTCGTCTACCACGCCCGCCAGTACAAGGACATCGTCGGCGACCCGCTGAACGACCCCAACCGGCACACCCGCATTCAACGGCTCGGCTGGAAGCCCGACGGCACCCCCGACTTCGGCATCCCCGTGGCCGACACCTCGAAGGAGAGTGTCTGAGATGAGACGTGCGTACGCGGTACTCCTCGCCCTCTGTCTGGCGCTGGCCGGCGCACTCGCCACCGCCGGTCCGGCCCAGGCGGCGCCCCAGACCGTCACCAACGGCACGCAGTTCACCGACACCAGCGGCAACCCCCTGCACGCGCACGGCGGCGGGGTCATCAAGGTCGGCTCGTACTACTACTGGTTCGGCGAGAACCGGAACGCCGACAACACCTTCAGGTACGTGGACGCCTACCGCTCGACGGACCTGAAGAACTGGGAGTTCCGCAACCACGTCCTCACCGAGGCGAGCGACCCGGAGCTGGCGACCGCGAACATCGAGCGGCCGAAGGTCATGTACAACGCGTCCACCGGCAAGTTCGTGATGTGGATGCACAAGGAGAACGGCGTCGACTACGGCGAGGCCCGCGCGGCGGTCGCCGTGTCGGACACGGTCGACGGCAACTACACCTGGCAGGGCAGCTTCCGGCCGCTCGGCACGCACATGTCCCGTGACATCACGGTGTTCGTGGACACCGACGGCGCCGGCTACATGATCTCGGCGGCCCGCGAGAACTACGACCTCCAGATCTACCGCCTGACCGCCGACTACACGGGCATCGCGAGCCTGGTCGCGGACCCCTGGCACGGCGGCCACCGCGAGGCCCCGGCGCTCTTCAAGCGCAACGGCGTCTACTTCATGCTGACTTCGGGCGCGACGGGCTGGAACCCCAACCAGCAGCAGTACGCCACGGCGACCTCGATCGCGGGCCCGTGGACGGCCATGACCAACGTCGGCGACTCGACGACCTACGGCTCGCAGACGGCGTACGTCCTTCCCGTGCAGGGGAGTTCGGGCACCTCGTACCTCTACATGGGCGACCGCTGGGGCAACGCGTTCGGCGGCACGGTCAACGACTCCCGTTATGTGTGGCTGCCGTTGACCTTCCCGAGTTCGACCACGATGTCGATGTCCTGGTCACCGGAGGTCACCGTCGACACGACCGCCGGGACGGTCACCGGAACGAGCGCCACGTACAACACGCTGATCGCCCGCAACTCCTCCAAGTGCGCCGACGTGACCAGCCAGTCGCTGTGGGCGGGCGCCCAGATCAAGCAGTACACCTGCAACGGCGGCAACAACCAGAAGTACTGGTTCAAGTCGCTGGGCAGCGGCTACTACCAGCTGAACGTCCGAGGCAGCTCCCTGTGCGTGCAGGAGAACGCCAACACCGTCACCCAGGAGAACTGCAGCTCCTCGGCGGCCAACCAGCAGTGGTCGCTCACCACCAGCGGCTCCTACGTGACCATCACGTCCCGCGCGAGCGGCGAGTGCCTGGACGTGAACGGCGCTTCCACCGCCGACTCCGCCGCGATCATCACGTACACGTGCAACGGGGCGACCAACCAGCAGTGGACCCGAGGGACTTGAGGGAATTGAGGAGTCGCGTTGAGACGCACGACGATCACCCTGCTGGCCACGCTGACCGTCGCCACGGCCCTGTCCGCCGTCCCGGCCCAGGCGCACGGCAGTGGCACGGGGATGGGCACAGGGATGGGTACGGGGGTGGGCACGGGGATGGAGAACTGCACCGCGACGGCATGCCACTTCGACGTCGCACCCGGCACGTACGACGTACGCGTCCGGCTCGGCGGTGACACCGCGGCGAGCACCGGCATCACCGGTGAGACGCGGCGCACCCTGCTCGCCGAGACGCCCACCGCGGCGGGCGAGCCGGTGACCCGCACCTTCACCGTCAACGTCCGCACACCCGAGGGCGAACCCACCGGAGCCGAGGGCACGCCCGGTCTCGACCTGGTCGTCGGCGGCTCGGCGCCCGCGCTCGCCGACATCCGCGTCACCCCGGCCGCCGCCCGGCACACCCGGCAGATCCTCCTGGTCGGCGACTCCACGGTCTGCGACCAGCCGGGCGAGCCCTACTCCGGCTGGGGCCAGCAACTCCCGCAGTACCTCCGCAAGGGCGTCTCGGTCGCCAACTACGGGGATTCCGGGGAGAGCACGGTCACCTACCTCGCCGACCCGCGGCTCTTCGGGACCGTCCAGCCACTGATCCGCAAGGGCGACCTCGTTCTCATCCAGCTCGCCCACAACGACAAGCAGACCGACGAGGCGACGTACCGCGCGAACCTCGAAACACTCGTCGCGGGCGTACGGGACAAGGGTGGCCGACCGGTTCTGGTCACCCCGATCGTCCGCCGCTGGTTCAACAGCGACGGCACGCTCAACAACGGCACGGCCCTGCTGGTGAACGGCCTCGGTGTCGACCACCCGGCCGTCACCCGCTCGGTCGCCGCCGCCCACGACGTGCCGCTCATCGACCTCACGGCCAGGACGAAGGCCCTGGTCGAGTCGCTGGGCGTCGAGGGCTCCAAGGCGCTCTACCTCTACAACGAGAAGAGGGACAACACCCACACCTCCGCGTACGGCGCGACGGCGTACGCGCAACTCGTCCGCGACGAACTCCTTGCCCAACACCTGGTGCCGGAGCGCCTGTTGAGGTGAGCTGGACTCCTGGGGCGTCCCGTCCGGAACCGGGGCGTCCCAGGTACCGCCCGTTCCACCCGAGCGAGACAGGAAGCCCGACCGATGTCCGCAGGCCCCGCCGGAGTCCCCGAGGACCGCACCCTCAGCCCGCACACCGGCTACACGCGCGCCCACTGGGAGGCGGCGGCCGACTCCCTGCTCGCGGCCGTGGAACCGTACGCCACCGAGCACCGCGCCCTCTACCACCTGCCCGGGGAGCACACGAGCTGGTCGGGCCGCCTCTCCGACGGCCTGGAGGGATACGCCCGTACGCTGATGCTGGCGGCCTTCCGCCGCGACGAGAAGGCCCTGGAGCGGTACGCCGAAGGCCTCGCAGCCGGGACGGCCGGCGTCTGGCCGCGCATCGAGGACCGCAGCCAGCCCCTCGTCGAAGCCGCCTCCATCGCCCTCGCCCTCCGCCTCACCCGGCCCTTCCTCTGGGACCGCCTCGACGACGGCGTACGACAGCGGGCCGCCGCCTGGCTCGGCGACGCGCTGACGGCCGAACCCTGGCCCTGCAACTGGGAGTTGTTCCCGGTGACGGTCGGCGGCTTCCTGGAAGAGATCGGGTACGAGACCACGCTGTCCCGTGCCGCGATCGACCGGGGCCTCGACCGCATCGAGCAGTGGTACGTCGGCGACGGCTGGTACACCGACGGCGACGGGCGCGCCTTCGACTACTACAACGGCTGGGCCATGCACCTGTACCCGGTGCTGCACGCCTGGCTGGCCGACGACGAGCGGCTGCTGGACCTCTACGGAGGCCGCCTCTCGGCTCATCTCGCGGACTACGCACGCCTGTTCGGGGGCGACGGAGCGCCGATGCGCCAGGGCCGCTCACTGACGTACCGCTTCGCGACGACCGCCCCCCTCTGGCTCGGCGCGCTCACCGGCCGTACGCCCCTGTCGCCGGGGGAGACACGGCGGCTGGCGTCCGGCGCGCTGAAGTACTTCCTCGACCGGGGAGCCGTCGACGACCGCGGCCTGCTGACCCTCGGCTGGCACGGCCCCGACTCGGCCGTCCTGCAAGGCTATTCGGGCCCGGCCTCCCCGTACTGGGCGAGCAAGGGTTTCCTCGGCCTGCTGCTCCCGCCGGACCACGAGGTGTGGACGGCGGCCGAGGAGCCCCGACCTGCGGACCGTGCGGACGGGTCCCACTCGATCGGCCCGCCCAACTGGCTTATCCAGTCGACGAGTTCGGACGGCCTGGTCCGCCTCCACAACCACGGCAGCGAGGACGTCCGCTACGACCCGCACTACACGCGCCTCGCGTACTCGACGGTGACGACGCCCTCACCGTCGTACGACAACAGCGTGATCGTCGGGGACGACCCGAGCCGCACCGGCATCGAGCCGTTGGGTGTGGGCGAGGGCTGGGCGGCCTCCCGGCACACGACGACCTCCGGTGTCCGCGTAACGAGCCTCGTGCTGGCCGAGGGGGCGGTGGAGGTACGGGCGTTCCGGGTGTCGGGCGCGCCCGAGGGGACAGCGGTACGGGTCACGGGATGGGCGGCGGGGGAGGGCGGCGCACGCGCCGAACTCCAGCCCGTCCATGGCCTGTTGAGCGCGTCCGACGGCCTGACCGGTGTCACGGCCGCCGCCGACACCGTCTTCGTCGCCCTCGCCCGTCTCACCGCCGAGCCGGAGTCGGTCCCGCTGGAGGAGTCGGTGGCCGTGACCGTCCTGGACGGGACGGACGAGATCCACGTCCGCTGGAGCGGTGGGCGCGAGGTGCGGGCCGGGCTGGACGACGGCGCGGTCGTGGTCGGCACCGCGCGGCCGGGCGCCTGAGCGCGCGGGTCACAGGCGTCGCTGCTGCGGCAGCCGGGTGATTCCGACGAACACGGCCACGGACACCGCCGTCGCCGGAGCGAAGGCGGCGAACTCGCCCCAGTGGGAATCGTCGAGCTCCGGCACCGTCGAGGACAGGAGCCACGCGAGGCCCCAGCAGGCGACCCACGAGGTCAGGAAGGCCGGCCAGCGGTGCCGCACACCCTTGATCACGTCGTCGAGCGTGGCCACCCACACGACGACCGTCATGATCGACGGCGTCAGGACGTCGTCGTCCGGGGTGAACACCGCGAAGAGGGCACCCACGGCCAGCGCGAACAGCCAAGCCCGCACCAGAGGCCCCGCCGCAGCCGGACGGCGTGGCATGTCCCGGGGCAGCCAGAAGAACCGCCGCACGCTCCGGACGAAACCGTGCTTCCCCTTGTCGGCCATCGCGCAGTCCTCCCCCGTACTGAGCACGCAGGGGTGCCCGGCGCTGGTTGAGACGCCCGAGTCCCGGCAGGGGTTGCACGGACGGGGTGGCTCCGCCTCGCGGCCCCAGGACCGTCGGGCAGGAGCCCCGGGACTGTTCGGCGAGTACCGAAGCGTTCCGCCCCTGGCGTTGCCGTATGGCCACGTCCGAAGCACCCGCCGCGACGCCCGCGGCCTCCGGGGACGACGCCCCGGCCACCGACCACCGCGACCGGCGGAAGCCGTCACCGCCATGGTCGACCACGTCCTCGCACTGGCCGCGACCTTCGGCTCGCTCCTCTACCGCAGGGCCCTGGGCGCGACGGTGGAGACGGCGGCCCTGATCCGGGCGGGCCGGTCCGTGGAGGGGCCCGCGCCGACGTACGGCGAGGTGCAGGCGCTCGTACGGCCCGGCTCCCAACGGCCGGACACCCTTGGGCGACCCTGGTAGCGTTGATGTTTTCGTGGGTATAGAACCCTGTGGACTCCGACCGGCGAGGGACCGAGGAACCATGGACATGGAGATCCCCGGCGACAAGCGACTGGCGGCCGCCGTCGTGATGCACGAAGGCCGTGTGCTGTTGGTGCGCCGCAGCGAGACCGAGCGGTTCCTGCCCCTGGTGTGGGGCGTTCCCTGCGGAAAGCTGGAGCCCGGCGAGAGTCCCGAGGACGGTGTGCTGCGGGAGCTCAAGGAAGAGACGGGCCTGCTCGGCGAGGTCGTCCGGAAGGTCGGCGAATCGTCGTTCGTGAGTGAGTACCAGGGGCGCGAGATCAAGAACTGGCAGGAGAACTTCCTGGTCAGGCCCCTTTCCTGGCACATCACCCTGCAGAAGCCGGATCAGGAGTACGTCTGGCTGAGTCCCGCCGAGTTGCACAACGTCGACATCGACGCGTACAACCTGGACATCGTCCTACAGGCCCTCACGGACTTCTGACCCTCACGGACTTCTGACCCTCCCGAGCTTCTGACCTTCGCGAGCGTCTGGTCTTCACGAGCTTCTGAGCAGCTCCGCCAGCGCGTCGAGTTCGGCCAGATAGTCGGCCACGTCGAGTGGCACCTTCGGCACCGACCCCGGATGCGGCCCCGCCGCCGTGAACACGTCGGTGTGCTCCCGCCGTCCGTTCCCCGTCTCCAGGAAGAGCGTCACCGTCGGCTCGGCCGTGTCGCACCATGCCCGGTGCAGGGTGTGCGCGGGAAGAGCGTAGGTGCTGCCCGCCGCGTACTCCGCGACCTGCGTGAGGTGCAGCCGGGCCGGACCCGTCGGCTCCAGCAGCCAGTCGGCCGACTCGTCCGCCAGGGACTCCCGGTAGCGGTCCGCCTCGACACTGCCGCCCTCCCGGGGCGCGTACAGCTCCATCGCCAGCCGCCCCCGCACGACGTAAGAGGCAAGCGGGGAACGGTGGTTGTGGATGTCCTCCTTGCCGACCGCCCCACGTCCCGCGTGCCACAGATGGGCGCGCAGCATGTGGTGCGGGCCGCCGTCGATGAGCAGGAGCTTGTCGAAGCCGAGGACATGGCGGTACGAGAGGCGGGCACAGCCGTCCGGGTCGCCCTCACCGGAGGCGAGTTCGGCGGTCAGCTCCAACAGGCGGTCGGGGGAGCCCAGTTCGGCGACGACCGAGCGGGTCGCCAACACCCGTTCGTGCTCGGGCAGTTCGACGTCCAGCGCCTCGGTGAGCAGCCTCCGCGCCGCCAGGACCTGCCGACCACCCATGCACGCTTCTCCTGTCTCAGCCATTCGGTTGGTATACCCATACGGCATGCGCCCGCAGCGCCGAAAGACCCTGATAGGTCATCCACATGGGGCGGCGCAGCTCGCTGGTGTCGTCGCGGACCCAGGTCCATATGCCGTCCGTCTGCCCAGCCCACACCGCGCTCACCGCGCCGTTCAGACGCTCCCGCCACTCCTTCTCAAGGCCGTCCTCGCGCGCGATGTCCCTGGCGCCGGGGGTGAGCAGGGCGCGGACGACCCAGGAGGCGGTGAAGTGCCGTACGTTCAGGACCTCGTGGCGGGTCGGGTCGTCGGTGCGGGGCCTGCGCACCTCCTCGCGGAGGTTGGCCAGATCCAGGCAGGCGTCGTGCGGGGCGTCCGGACAGGCCAGCAGCCAGCGCACGCCGTCCTCACGGGCCGCGCGGCCGTTGGCGCTCTCGCCGCCCAGCACCCGGGCCGCACGGTCCAGGGCGACCACGGCCTGTGCGGTGTGCAGCGGCGACGGCGGGCCGTGGAAGGGCGCGAGCCGGTACCCCCAGCAACGCCGGTGCTGACGACGCGGATCGGTGACCGCGCCCTCGACGAGCGCGTCCCGCAGCAGCGACAGGGCGTCCGAACCGGGCGCGGCACGCAGCAGCCCGCGCAGCACGGTCGTCACGACATGCGTCAACTCCCGCCCCGTACGGTCCATTTCATGGGTGAAGCCCGCCTCGCAGACCGCCACCTCGGCCGCCAGCCGCTCCCGCGAGGCGCCCGCCCGGGCCAGCGCGCCCAGCACGAGGGCGGTCACCTCCGGGCGGGCCTGGGAGCCCTGCGAGCGCGCCGACCAGCCGCCGTCGGGCAGCCGCAGTCGCCACAGCGTGTCCACCAGGTCGCCCGCGCCGATCCGTCCCTCGGGCATCCCGAGGTCGAGCATGATGTGCAGGCCGTACGCGGTGCCCACCGAGGTGGGCCGGCCGGGGCCGCTCTCGCCGAGGGAGTGCGCCCATCCGGTGAGCCGCCCGCGGACCGGGTCGTCGACCACGCAGACCTGTTCGGCGAGGGTGTCGTACGCGGCGGAGAAGAGCGCCGGAAGCGGTCCCGGCCCCGACATGGCCGCGGCGTTGGCCGTCAACTGCCCCGTCAGTACGGGGGAGTTGCCCGTGTCCGCGTACCGGGACCGGAGCAGCGCTGCCGACAGCCAGGCCGCGACGGCCGTCGCGAGGCCGCTCACCACGGCGATCGCGTACCGCGCGGACTCCCCGTCGATACTGTCCGGCAGTACCCCGACCAGGGACTGGAACACCGCGTAGCCGGCGGCCGCGCAGCCGAAGCCGCCCAGCCAGCGCACGATTCGCGCGGGGCGCGGGCCATGGGGCAGGTGCGGATCGGGATCAGGCCTGGACGGGCCCCGTCGGAGCTGCTGTTGGGACACTGCGCGCTCCCTCCCCCCAGGGCGGCACCCGAAACCGGCGAAGTTTCCAGTCTAAGTGGTCAGGGGGGCACCTGGGGTAGGGGCAACTCATGGGTGAAAGGCGTGTGTTCGTCGTGGCAGTTCAGGCAGTCGTCCGCGCCGCTACGGGGCGCTCGCCCTCGGCCAGTTCTCCAGCAGCACGTGGAGGGCGTCGATCGTCCGGTTCCAGGACGCGTGTACGTCACGGGGAGCGCCGAAGCCCCCGGAGGCCTCCAGGGCGCAGTAGCCGTGGAAGGTGCTCCTCAACAGGCGGACGGCGTCGGTGAGATCGGGTTCGTCGAGGCCGTACGCGCGGAGCATCCCGTAGGTGACCTCGGCGGTCCGGGCGAAGGCGGGGGAGGCGGCGACGAGGGTCTGGTCGATACGGATCTGGGTGGCCGCGTACCGCCCCGGCCGCTCCAGCGCGTACTCCCGGTAGGCGTCCGCGAAGGCGGCCAGGGCGTCCTTGCCGGCCCGTCCGGCCACCGCCGTGGAGATCCGGTCGATCATCTCGCCGCCCGCGAGGAGCGCGACCCGGGTGCGCAGGTCGTGCAGGTTCCTGACGTGCGAGTACAGGCTCGCGTCCTTCACACCGAACCGCCGGGCCAGCGCGGACAGCGTGACGCTCTCGAAGCCGACCTCGTCCGCGAGATCGGCGGCGGCCTCGACGAGCCGCTCGGCCGTGATCCCGGCACGGGCCATCAGCAACCATCTCCTAGGGGTTCAAGCCAGAAACCTGGGGATGGTAGCAAGGTGACGGATCCCGGCCTCGGGCGGCGGGCGGTCAGCCTGCCAGGTGCTTGCCGAAGACCTCGGTGAGCCTGGCGACGGCGGGGGTGACGTACTCGTCCTTGTGTTCTCCGGCTCGACGACGGCGAGCGTGCCTACCTGTTCGAACTGTCCGGCAAGGACGCCGCCCGGCCCCGCCGGCGCGCCACGCAGAAGGTCCAGCCGCAGCGGCGTCTGCTGGACGACCTGGCCACCACACCGGCGGTCGTCCTGGGCCGGCGCACGGACATCCTCGCCTGGAACCCCATGGCCGCCGCCCTGTTCACCGACTGCGACCGGCTGCGGATCCTCGCCCCATGGGCCGCGCGGTCCACCAGTCACTCCGTGGCGGACCGTTGGACGCCGGAGACCCGCCCGGACGGCTGCTTCAGGCGGTGACCTTGGCGATGAACGCGCCGAGGTTCGCGACGGTCCGCTCGATCTTCTCCTCCAGGGTGAGCGACTCGGGGAGCCGCGCACCGACGCCCGCGTCCTTCCTGCCCCGCACATACAGCGGGCAGGCGAGGTCGCTGCACATATAGGCGCCCACGGAGTTGCCCTGCTGCCCGGCCCTGCCCGCCTTGGCGGCGACCATCAGCGAGACGCCCCCGGTGTGGGTGGTCAGGCATATCGAGCACATGCTGCGCCGCGTCTGCCAGGAAGCGGCACCGGTGCCGCGCAGCGCGAGCGCCACCGGACGGCCGTCCAGCTCGGTGGCGAGGTAGGCGCGGTCGGGGGCCTGGGGGTCGCGCCAGCCGAGGAAGTCCAGCTCGTCCCAGGGCCGTTCGGCCAGGTCGCGGGGGACGGACAGACGCTTCGCCTCGCCCTTGGTGCAGTTCACGAACGCGGTACGGATCTCTTGCTCGGTCAACGGTTTCATAAGAGGCAGGCTAATTTGCCTAAAGGTGTTAGGCAAATGCATAATGGCTGTCGGCAAGAGGAAGGATGGTTATGGTTCGCGTAGGGCTGACCACGGAACGCCTGACCCGGGCGGGGGCGGAGCTGGCCGACGAGGTCGGCTTCGACCGGGTGACCGTCTCGGAGCTCGCCCGGCGGTTCGACGTCAAGGTCGCGAGTCTGTACTCGCACGTGAAGAACTCTCACGACCTCAAGACCCGGATCGCCCTGTTCGCGCTGGAGGAACTGGCCGACCGGGTCGCCGCCGCTCTCGCCGGGCGGGCCGGCAAGGACGCCCTGGCCGCCTTCGCGGACGCCTACCGCGACTACGCCCGGGAGCACCCCGGTCGCTATGACGCCGCCCGGTTCAGGCTCGACGCCGAGACGGCGGCCGCCAGCGCCGGAGTGCGGCACGCGCAGATGACGCGGGCGATCCTGCGCGGCTACGACCTGACGGAGCCGGACCAGACGCACGCGGTCCGGATGCTGGGCAGCGTCTTCCACGGCTACGTGAGCCTGGAGATGGCCGGAGGCTTCAGCCACACCGCCGTCCCCTCGCAGGAATCCTGGGCCTGGACCCTGGACTCCCTCGACACCCTGCTGCGCAACTGGACCACGCCCTGACCGGCGGGGACCGCGCCGCCGGAGGCGGCCCGCCGCGCGGCATGCCTCGGCGCCTCCGGCACCATCCCGGACCATCCGAAAATCCTGATCAACAGGTTGAGGCAATGAACACCGAACACGACTGGATCACCACACCCGTCACCGCGGACATGCTGCGCGGTTTCCTGGACCTGGAAACGACCCCGCACGGCCTGCTGCCGCATCGCCTGCCCGCCCGGGCACGGCGGCAGATCCCCGACGACCGGCTGGCCGTGGCCGAGGCGCAGCCCTCCGGCGTGCGGCTGGTCTTCCGTACCCGGGCCACCGTCGTCGAACTGGACACCCTGCCCACCAAGCGGGTCTACCGAGGCTTCCCGGCCCCGGCGGACGGCGTGTACGACCTGCTGGTCGACGGCCGCCTCGCTGGCCAGGCCACGGTGGACGGCGGCAACGTACGTACGATCGTCGACATGGTCACGCAGGCCGCCGAACTGACCGAGGGGCCCGCCGGCACCGCCCGGTTCGCCGAACTGCCCGCGCGTGACAAGGACATCGAGATCTGGCTGCCGCACACGGAGATCACCGAGTTGATCGCCCTGCGCACCGATGCTCCCGTCGAGCCGGCGCCGGACCGCGGCCGCAAGGTGTGGCTGCACCACGGCAGTTCCATCAGCCACGGCTCGAACGCCACGCACCCGACGGCCATTTGGCCGGCCCTGGCCGCAAGTCGGGGCGGGGTGGAGCTGATCAACCTGGGGTTCGGCGGCAGTGCGCTGCTCGACCCGTTCACCGCGCGTGCGATGCGGGACACCCCCGCGGACCTGATCAGCCTCAAGATCGGCATCAACGTCGTCAACGCCGACGCGATGCGCCTGCGTGCCTTCACTCCCGCGGTCCACGGCTTCCTGGACACCATCCGCGAGGGGCATCCGACCGCACCGCTGCTGGTCGTTTCCCCCGTCCTGTGCCCGGTCCAGGAGGACACCCCCGGCCCCCTCGCGCCCGAACTCGTCGGCGGGACCCTCCGGTTCAAGGCCACGGGCGATCCCGCCGAGCGTGCCGCCGGGCGCCTGACGCTCAACGTCATTCGCGACGAACTCGCCCGGATCGTCGAACAGCGGACGGCCGACGATCCGAACCTGTTCCACCTCGACGGCCGTGACCTCTACGGCGAGAAGGACCACGCCGAGTTCCCGCTGCCCGACGCGGTCCACCCCGACCCCGCGGGACACCGCCGCATCGGCGAGAACTTCGCACGGCTCGTGTTCGGCGAAGGCGGCCCCTTCGCCACCAGGACCGGCTGACCTGGTCCACCAGGACCGGCCGACCTGGGCGACCGCCCGCCGGACCCGGTCGGGGATCACTTCCGGTCACCACTCAATGGATCAAGCCAAAGATCAACCGAAGTCCGCTCGGGATCTTCACCTTTCCTTTTCAAATGTCCAAGATCAACGCTAAGTTCCCCCTTTGTTTGACGCATCCGCGTCAACGAATAGGGGAGGACAGTGAACATCCACAGATCCGGGGGCGGTCCCAGACGTACTGGGCTGATACACCCGAGCGGCAGACGCACCCTGCGCCGCGTAGCGATCGGCCTGGCGGTCGTCATGTCGACGTCCGCGCTGTACGGGGCCGAAGGGGCCCTGGCCGCCCCGCGGCAGCCCGTCGCGCCGGTCGAGAAGCCGAAGAAGCCCGCCGCCACCACGGCACCCGACCTCGCCTCCGCGCGCGTCGCGGCCCGCCTCAACGACAAGCGTGTCGAGGCCCTGTCCGAGCGCACCGAGACCTCCACGACCTGGGCCAACCCCGACGGCAGCCTGACCAGCGAACTGTCCGCCGGTCCCGTCCGCTTCCGTGACGAGGGCGACTGGCGCGATGTGGACCTGTCGCTCGTGAAGGACGCCGACGGCTCGGTCGCGCCCAAGGCGCATCCGCGAGGGCTCGAACTCGGCGAGAAGGGCGGCACGAAGCTCTCCGCGCTGGCCGACAACAGCAAGGCCGCGGCCCGCGACCTGGTCACGCTCGGCGAGGGCGACCAGCAGGTCCGGCTGCAGTGGCGGGGCGGTCTGCCCGACCCGAAGCTCGACGGCAACCGCGCGACCTACCCGAACGCGGTACCCGGCGGCGACGTGGTCGTCGAGGCGACCCGCACCGGCTTCGAGCAGTACGTCGAGGTCAGGGAACGACCTGCGGAGAAACGGTACTCCTACACGCTGCCACTGAAGGTGAAGGGCCTCAAGGTCAAGCACCTCAAGGACGGCAGCCTGCTCTTCACCGACAAGAAGAACAAGAAGCGGGCCGTGATGCCCGCTCCGGTGATGTGGGACGCCGCCGTCGACAAGCGCTCCGGCGAGCACACCCGCCAGTCCAGGGTCGGCATGAAGGTCGTCAGCACCAAGAACGGTGTCGACCTGGTCCTGACCCCGGACGCGAAGTTCCTCGCGGACCCGAAGACCACGTACCCGGTCACGGTCGACCCGTCGACCTCCTCGCTGAGCAACGTCTTCGACACCTATGTGCAGCAGGGCGAGACGGTCGACCTCTCGACGGACACCGAGCTCGACCTCGGCAACCCCGGCACCACGAACGCCGACGGCACCCCGCGCACCGCCCAGTCCTTCATCAGCTGGAACAGCACGCCGATCCAGGACGCGCTGGTCACCAACGCCAAGCTGAGCCTGTGGAACTTCCACTCGGCCAACACCGACTGCAAGGCGTACCCGTGGGAGGTCTGGGCCTCCCCGGCCGCGTCGACCTCCAGCAGGTGGTCGAACCGGCCGACGATGACCGCGAAGAAGGCATCCTCGACGGAGACCGTCGGCAACACGGCCTGTACCTCGCAGCCCGACGGCTGGATCAACGCCGACGTGACCACCCTCGTCCAGGAGTGGGCGTCCGCGAAGACCACCCGCGGCCACATGGGCCTGCGCGCCGCCGACGAGTCCGTCGTGTCGCAGTGGAAGCGGGTCAACTCCGCCAACGCGGCCGCCAATCCGCCGAAGCTGGTCGTCAACTACAACTACCGGCCGCGCACCGGCACCAAGCAGGAGGCTGGCCCGCCGTTCTTCTCCTACGGCGGCTCGTACGTCGTCAACTCGACCACGCCGACGCTGCGGGACACCTTCGTCGACGCCGACGGCGACAAGGTCAACGCCACCTTCCAGATCTTCGACAGCGCCACGGACACCCAGGCCGGTGAACTCCTGGTGTCCAAGTACGTACCGTCCGGACAGGCCGCCCAGGTGACCGTGCCCGCCGGAGTGCTGACCGACGGCAAGACGTACAAGTTCCGCACGTCGCCGTACGACGGGACGCACTTCAACACCGGCTGGTCGGCGTGGAAGACGCTCACCGTCGACACCAAGGCGCCTTCCGCCCCGACGAAGGTGGCCTCCACCGACTACCCGTCGGACAAGTGGGTCAAGGGAGCGGGCCAGGCCGGTGTCTTCACCGTCACCCCACCCGGCACCGACCACAACTGGCTGGAGTGGTCGCTCGACGGCGTGACCTGGACCAAGGTCGCCACCGGCGGCGCCACCGCGGCCAAGAACATCTCCGTCACCCCGGACCGCAACGGCACCCACACCCTCCAGGTGCGGTCCGTCGACAAGGCCGACAACAAGTCCGAGGCGATCGAGTACACCTTCCACGCCGGAGCCGGCGGCTTCGTACAGCCCGCCGACGGTGAGCGCACCGCCCGCAGGCTGCCGCTGCTCGCCGAGGCCGAGGCCGGCAAGTACGACAAGGTCTCCTTCTCCTGGCGCCGCTCCGAGGCGGACAACTGGACCGTGATCCCGGCCGCGCACGTCACCTCCGGCGGCACGGCGCTCACCGCCTGGCCGGTACCGCTGGTGAACGGCAAGAACGCCGCACTGGTCTGGAACGCCACGGAGACGGTCGACCCGGACGGCACCGTACAGCTCAAGGCCGACTTCACCGGCCCGAGTTCGGCCGCCACCAGCACCGCCCCGCTCTCCGTCGTGGTGGACAGGACCGCCGAGGGAGCGGCCGCCACCGAGATCGGTCCCGGCAGCCTGAACCTGCTCACCGGCGACTACACGCTCTCGGCGACCGACGCGTCGTTCTTCAACATGACCGTGTCCCGCACCGCCGCGTCCCGCACCCCGGGCCGGGGCGGCCAGCAGGCCGGCCAGGCGGCGATCTTCGGCAAGGAGTGGGTGTCCGGCACCGCCTTCGGGCAGACCGACGCCGACTACACGTACATACGCAGGATCTCCGACACCGCGGTCGACGTCGTCCTGGAGGACGGCGACGCCATCCACTTCACCGCGAACACCGCCAAGACAGCCTGGATCGCGGAACCGGGCGCGGAGGACCTGACCCTCGCCGGCAGCGTCAGCGACAGCTTCACGCTGACCGACTCCGAGGGCACGGCGACCAAGTTCACCAAGCCCACCGGCTCGACGACCTGGCAGGCAACCAGCTCGCTCATCGACGGTCTGTCGAACTCCACCACCACGGTCGTCCCCGAGACGGTGAGCGGCACCGGCCTCTCGCGTCCGCAGCGCGTCATCGCGCCGACCTCCGCGGTCAGCGCCGCCACCTGCACCACGGCGCCCGAGACCAAGGGCTGCCGCTCCCTGCAGTTCGTGTACGCCACCTCGACCACCGCCACGGACAGCGCCTTCGGCGACTTCACCGGCCAGGTCAAGGAGATCCGGCTGTGGTCCACGGCTCCGGGCGCGGCCACCGCGACCTCCAAGTCCGTGCAGATGTACCTGTACGACGGCAGCGGACGCCTGCGCCAGGCCTGGCACCCGCAGATCAGCCCGTCCCTGAAGACCGAGTACGCCTACGACTCGGCCGGCCGCGTCACCAAGTACACCTCGCCCGGTGAACTCCCCTGGACGCTCACCTACGGCAAGGCCGGAACCGCCGCCACCGCGGGCGACGGCATGCTCCTGAAGGCCACCAGGCCGGGGCTGAAGCAGGGCACGAAGGACGTCACCGAGGGCGAGGCCGCCACGAGCGTCGTCTACGGGGTGCCGCTCACCGGCACCACGGCGCCCCACAAGATGGGCGCCTCGGACGTGAAGGCGTGGGGCCAGCTCAGCGGCCCCACCGACGCGACAGCGGTGTTCCCCGCGGACTCCGTCCCGACGTCCAACGTCGGCAGCTCCCTCGCGGCGACCGAGTACAAGCGGGCCGACATCCACTACCTCGGTGTCTCGGGCCGCGAGATCAACTCCGCCGTACCCGGCGGGCACATCTCCATGACCGAGTACGACCGCTTCGGCAACACGGTCCGCACCCTGAGCCCCGCCAACCGGGCGCTCGCCCTGGGGACGACCGCGGCCCAGAAGGCGACCCTGACCGATCTCGGCATCATCGACCGGGCCGCCTCCGAACGCGCCGAGTGGCTCTCCTCCGTGTCGCTGTTCGACGCGAAGGGCACCCGGGAACTGGAGGAGTTCGGACCGCTGCGCCGGG
Source organism: Streptomyces sp. NPDC033178 (assembly GCF_055577685.1). Taxonomy (NCBI): domain Bacteria; kingdom Bacillati; phylum Actinomycetota; class Actinomycetes; order Kitasatosporales; family Streptomycetaceae; genus Streptomyces; species Streptomyces sp. NPDC033178. The sequence goes on along the minus strand of NZ_JBVIPT010000019.1, from coordinate 190,930 downwards.
TCGACCTGACCGAGGACCTCAAGGACGGATCCACCGTCCTGGTCGAGGCCGGCACCTCGGTGCCCGCCCGGTCCTGGTCCGTGTACGAGTACGACGGCGGCCGCCCCACGGACGGCACGGCGTCGGTCCGGGACCAGGTGACCATGGAGATCAAGGGCGCCCGGGTCCGCGACTACTACTCCGTCATGGGGGAGAAGCGGGTCACCGAGACCCAGTACGACTGGGCCAAGGGCCTGCCCAAGCTGACCATCCGTGACTCCGGCGGTCTCAACCTGAAGACCACCACCGGATACGACGCCCAGGGCCGGGTCACCGACCTGGTCCCGCCGGGCGGCACCGGCAACGACGCCGCCAGCACCGTCACCGACTACTGGGACGCGGACGGCACCGGCATGTGCAAGGGCCGTCCCGAATGGGCCGACCAGGTCTGCTGGACCGGACCTGCCGGAGCCATCACCGGAGGCGGCACCCAGCCCGCCCGGGTACCCGACAGCACCACCGAGTACGACTACTGGGGCAACCCCGCCAAGGTCGTCGAGACCGGGAACGGCGCGTCCCGCACCACCACGACGACCTACGACGCGGCCGGCCGCAAGACCAAGGCCGCCGTCACGGGCACCGTCGGCACGGCGATCCCGGAGATCACCACCACGTACGACCCGGCCAACGGCCAGATCGCCACGACCACGTCGTCGACCGCGGGCACGATCACCAAGGAGTACGACAAGCTGGGCCGCCAGACGTCCTACACGGACGCCGACGGCGGGAAGACCACCACGGAGTACGACCTCCTCGACCGCCAGGTCAAGGTCTCCGACACCGCACCCTCCACCGTGACGTACACCTACGACCACACCGCGGAACCCCGCGGAATGGCCACCGGTACGACCGACTCGGTCGCGGGCACGTTCTCGGCCACCTACGACGCGGACGGCTCGGTCGACTCGGAGAAGATGCCCGGCGGTTACACGCTGGACGTCACCGAGGACACCACCGGCGCGGTGACGGCACGGTCGTACACACGCACCAGTGACGGCACCCCCGTCTACGCGGACACCGTCAGCGAGTCCGTGCACGGCCAGGCCACCCGCCACTCCGGCTGGTCCGGCCAGACGTACCGGTACGACAAGGTCGGACGCCTGTCCACGGTCGACGACACCATCGGCCAGGCGTGCACCCGCCGGACCTACGTCTTCGACGAGCGCAGCAACCGCAAGTCCCTGACCACCGCGGCCTCGGACGCCGGCGCGGCCTGCCCCACCACCGGAGGAACCACCCAGAGCCACACCTACGACAGCGCGGACCGGATCACCGACTCCGGCCACACCTACGACGCCCTCGGCCGCACCACCGCCCTGCCGGGCACCACGGCCGAGTACTACACCAACGACCTGGTCCGCACGCTCACTTCGGGCGGCAAGCGCCAGACGTGGCAGCTCGACTCGTCGCTGCGCTTCAGGAGCTGGACGTCCGAGACGGGCAGTGGAAGCACCTGGACGCAGACCGACTCCAAGCTCAACCACTACGGCAACGACACCGACAACCCCCGCTGGATCGTGGAGGACACGGCGAGCGGCGCCCTGAGCCGGAACGTCTCCTCGGCATCGGGCGACTTCGCCGCCACCACCGCCAAGAGCGGCTCGACCGTGCTGCAACTCAGCTCGGTGCACGGCGACATCGCCCTGCAGCTGCCGCTCGACACCAGTGTCGCTCCCACGGCCTTCGACGCGGACGAATACGGAATTCCGCGCGACGGCCAGGAACCGGCCCGTTACGGCTGGCTCGGCGCCGAACAGCGGTCCGCGGAAACACCTTCCGGAATCACCCTCATGGGATCGCGTCTCTACAACGCGGAATCCGGCAGATTCCTCTCGCGCGACCCGGTTCCGGGCGGTAATGCCAACGCGTACGAGTACTGCTCGGGTGATCCGGTCAACTGCTACGATCTGAGCGGCAATTACGCCATCGGCGGTCTGCTTCCCGAAGCCGCTATCTGCGCACTCTTCATCCTGTGGTGCGCGGACATGATCTACGTCACCCACTGGGCACTCAAAGAGGCGAAGCGCGCCTACAAGAACGGCCCGAAGCAGAACGCGTACCGGCATTGCATCTGGCAGGCCCTGCTCACCTGGGCCGTGGGATCGAATTTGGCCAAGTCTCTCGGCTGGGCCCACGAAAAGGCCGCGGGCAGTTCCGCCGCCGCCAAACGCGATTCCAAGGCCGACAAATACAACAACACCGTCGGAAGGAAGATCGGTGGCCAGATCACGGCCTGGACGTACGGCGGGGCGAAGAAGGCCGCCTGCAACCGTTGCAAGAAGGCCGTGAAGAACCACAAACTGAAGTCCAACGCAAAGGGCAAGAACTGGGTGTGATCCACCCACCGCTCAACTGATCCAAAAGGCGGGGCCGACCGGAATGCCCGGTCGGCCCCGCCGTCACCGCCACCCCTCACATCCCCCACGTCCCCGAAAGCGACCATGCTGCTGTCACACCTCCCGGAAGGGCTCCGGGCGCGTCTCGTCCCCGTCGAAGCCGCCGCCACGCTCTTCTGCGCCCTGTGCTGGAAGATCCTCGCCTTCGCGATGTACGCGGAGGGCTACGACCTCGATCCCAGCGCCCCGGTCCAGCCCGCCGGTGACGACCAGATCGAGCTGCTCGCCCTGCTCTTCGCCTGCTCGGTCCCGGTCACCTGGCTGCTCGGCAAGGTCGCCCCGCCCGGCCTGCGCAGCGCCCTGGACAACGTCATCGTCGTGCGCCTCGCCGTGGCCCTGGCCCTCTCCCTGGTGATGTTCCTGGGCCTGCTCACCGGAATGCGCATCCCCCTGCTGGGCTGGAGGATCTGAACCGGCCACCGTGAGCCGAGCCGCTGAACGGCCCGGCACACAGCCCCGGACAGCACACAAACGCAGCCGCCCGGACAGGCCGTACAGCACCTGTCCGGGCGGAGGTTTGTCGGTGTGGGGCCGCCGTCGACGGGATCAGCCGATCGGCGCGTACACCACACCCAGCTTGTCGATCTCGTCGCCCGAGCGGCCCGTGAAGCCGACTATCTGCCAGCCGGTCGGAGCCGTGTAGGTCACCGCGTCGGAGGTGGCCGAACCGGCCGTCACCGTACGGGACTTGTCGGTGGTGAAGGCCGCCGAGAAGACCCGGGTCCGGCCGTCCTTCTGGCCCCGGGTGAGCTTGACCGAGGTGAGGTGCTCACCGGCGGCGAGGGTGAGCGACGCGGCCGTACCGCCCGTGCCGCCGTGGGTCAGGGACGTACCGCCGTCGAGCGTGAGCGACACCGCGTCCAGGCGGGAGCCACCGCGCAGCGTCAGCGTGCGCGGCGAGGGCGTGGCCGGGAGGTCGTCCGAGTCGTTGAAGGCGGTGCCGTGCGGGCCGCCGAACGTGTCGCTCGCCCGCAGCTTGGCGGGCAGTGTCCACGAGAAGTCGACGGCGTGCGGGAAGTGGTCGGAGAGATTGCCGCCCGCCGAGTCCAGGAACTTCGCCCACTCGTTGTTGTAGCGGGTGGCCGAGAGGTTCACCAGGTCGCTGCCCCGGTAGAGGACCTTGTCCACGACCTCGCAGTCGTTCGTGGGCGCGGTGGTGGGGCAGACGATCGCGTCGCTGCCCTGGGCCGGGGCGTTGCCGCCGCGCGCCAGCTGGACCCACGCGTCCGTCAGGCCGTTCGCGGTCGACAGCAGGCGGATGTTGTCGCCCGCGCGGGTGTAGCGGGTGTTGGTGTCGCCCATGACGATCACGGCGTTGCCCGAGGAGTTGGCCGTGATGAAGGCCGAGAGCTGCTCGACGTTCTTGCGGCGGGCGGCGAGGGCGTCGTCCGTGGAGTCCGCGTTCGTGTGCACGTTGTACAGGTCGACGAAGACGCCTTCCGCCAGCCGGACCCGTGCGAGCGAAAAGCCCTTGGGTGTAAGGCAGTTGGTGCCGGTGCAGTCGTTCCACCGCACCCGCTCGAAGTCGTCGAACGCGTAGTCCGAGAGGGTGTTGAGACCGTCACCGAAGGGCACACCACCGCTGGTCGCCGTGCGGTACGGGTGGTTGTCGCCCGCGTACAGCGCCGCGTGGTAGTTGAAGTCCTCCTGCACGTTGACGATGTCGTACGCCCCGAGACGCGGGGAGATCAGCGGGGTGTTCACTTCCGGGTTCCCGGAGCTCAGCCCCTCCGGCAGGCCCGCGACGTTGTACGTCAGGACGTTGAAGGTGCCGGAGGAGGGGGCGGCAGCAGCGGCGGGCGTCGAGGCGACGGCGGTGAGCCCGGCGAAGGCCAGCGCGCCGGCCATCAGGGAGCCGATGAGTCTTCTCATGGTGGGGGTGTCTCCAGTCGGAGGAAACAGCGGGGGAGATCAGGGGACGATGGGAGGAACCTGAATGTTCGGAACCTGAATGTTGTTCAGGTTCAAGGTCAACCAGTGTGACGGACAAGGGCAGTTGGGGGAACAGTGGGAGACGAGGCGACCTGCCGTGTCGGCGTCGCCCTGCGATCATCGTGGCGTTGACCAAAGTTCATGTTTCGCATCGAGTCTCCATACGCGCGTCCGCACCGGCGGCGCCGGACACAGGAGGCCGACATGGGGCACAGCCACGGACACGGGCACCACCACCATCACGACCACGGTCATGAGGGCGGTACGACGCTGCCCGCGGCCTTCGACACCTCCGTGCCCGACGACGCCCTGACGCCCGACCAGCGGTCGCGCCGCTCCATGCTGCGCCGCGCGGGCCTGCTCGGCGCGGGTCTGGCGACCGCCGGAGTCCTCGGCGGCGCGACCAGCGGGACGGCCGCGGCTGCCCAGCCGGCGTCCGGCGGCCGGAGAAAGAAGGGCTTCCTCTGGCTGGCGGGCGACCACCACATCCACACGCAGTACAGCAGCGACGGCAAGTACCGCGTCGTCGACCAGGTCCGCCAGGGCGCCAAGCACGGCATGGACTGGCTGGTCATCACCGACCACGGCAGCACCACGCACGCCAAGATCGGCGTCGACAAGGTCAACCCGGACATCAAGGCGGCCCGTGACGCCTACGAGGACACCCTCGTCTTCCAGGGCCTGGAGTGGAACATCCCGGGCGCCGAGCACGGCACGGTCTTCGTGCACCCCGGTAAGAACGAGGTCTCCGTCCTCAAGCAGTTCGAGACCGACTACGACGGCAGCGTCAAGAACGCCTCCGGTTCCTCGCCCGCCAACGAGGCGCTCGCCATCGCGGGCCTCGCCTTCCTCGGCGACCAGGTGAAGCGCCGCAAGGTCAAGGACGCGCTGATGCTCGCCAACCACCCGGCGCGTCGCGGTGTCGACTCCCCGCACGAGATCCGCGCCTGGCGCGACGCGACGCCCGCGAGCCACCAGATCGCCGTCGGCTTCGAGGGCGCGCCCGGCCACCAGGCGGCCGGTCTGCCCGCGCCCCTCGGCATGGGCCGGGCCCGGGGCATCTACGACAACAACCCGAGCGTCGACTCCTTCGCCGGCTACCCGCCGGAGAGCTACCGCACCTGGGGCGGCTTCGACTGGATGACCGCCACCGTCGGCGGCCTGTGGGACAGTCTGCTCGCCGAGGGCAAGGCCTGGTGGATCAGCGCCAACTCCGACTCGCACCAGGTCTACGCGGACACCGCCGCGCGCGGCGGCGGCGACTTCAACACCAACGGCCGTTACGACGACCCGGTCTACGCCGGGAAGATCGACATCACCCAGGGCGACTACTGGCCCGGCCAGTACAGCCGCACCCACGTCGGCTCCGACGGCTTCTCCTACGCCGCCGTCATGGACGGCATACGCGCCGGCCGCGTCTGGGTCGACCACGGCCAGCTCCTCAGCGGCCTCGACGTCCGCCTCTCCGGCGGCAGCCGCTGGGCCACCCTCGGCGGCGCCCTGCACGTCAAGAAGGGCACGAACGTCACACTGACCGTGGACGTCGCCCTTGCCGACGGCCCCAACTGGGCGGGTTTCACCCCGAAGTTGGCCCGCGTGGACGTCATCCAGGGTGACGTCACCGGCCCGGTCGCGGACAAGGACACCTTCACCGCGCCGACCGCCAAGGTCGTCAAGTCGTACGAGGTCAACAAGTCCACCGGCACGGCCCGGATCACGTACTCCCTCGGCCGCGTCGACCGCCCGCTCTACGTCCGCCTGCGCGGCTCCGACGGCAAGCGGTCCGCCGTCGGCTCGCGGGGTGCGGCCGTCGACCCCGCGGGCCCCGCGATCGATGTCGTCGGCGACGCCGACCCGTGGAACGACCTGTGGTTCTACTCGAACCCCGTGTGGGTCCTGCCCGCGTGAACCAGCACGTCATCACGGTCGACACCGACGTACGCGACCTGCGTGCGGCCGACCACCTGCTGCAGGCGCTCGCAGCCGAACTCGCCCTCCCAGAGGGCGGGTTCGGCTGTACCCACCTGGTCCGCGGGGAGCGGCCCCGGGTGGTGCTGTCGTTCGCGACAGCGTCCGGGGAGGCCGCGCGCGTGGCCACGGCCAAGGGGTACGAGGTGACGACCGGCGCGCCCGACGAGGTCGGCCGGGCCGTCGTGTACCCCGGGTCGGCCGCCCTGACCGGCACGGTGACGGTCGCGGAGCTGCTGTCCGGCTCCGCGATCGACCGTGTCACGGTGTTGGGGTCGGTGGGTGAACCCCCGCCGGACCAGAGGTGGTGACGAGGGATCACGTCCGCCCGCAGTGGCAGGACGGCGAACTCGTCCTGACCCTCATGCCCGCGGTGGGAGGGGTACTGGTCCCGTTCGAGGTCCCGGACCCTACGCCGTGCTGCGCGGACCACTGACCGACGCGACGAAGTCGCCCCAGGCGGTGGGGGAGAGGTCGAGCCGGGGCCCGCGGGTGTTCTTGGAGTCGCGGACGTGGATGGCGGCGGGGGAGGCGGCGACTTCGACGCAGTCGCCAGAGCTGTCGCCGCTATAGCTGCTCTTGAACCAGGCCAGCTCGGTGGTGCTCATAGTGCTCCTCGCGTCCGCTCCAGCAGGCTCCGGGAATCGTCCGGGGTGAGAGCCTGTGAACGCAGTTTCGCATAGCGCATGTGGAGGACACTGACCGTTTTCGGACTGACGATGAGCTGGCCGCTCTCCTGTCCCTCGCAGTAGCCGAACCAGTCGTTGTCGCTGGTCTCCAGCAGCTGGATGGGGCCGTTCAGACCGGCATGGATGTGACGTGTCACTGGCATCAACTGCAGCTCCACGTTGCGGAGTTCCGTGACCGCCAGGAGGTGATCGATCAGCTCGCGCGTGACATTCGTACCCCCGGTCCCACGCTTGACGATGTGCTCCTCGACGATGAAGTTGAACGCGGTGTTGGGCATCTCGGTCAACAGCCGCTGGCGGTCCGTGCGGGCGGCGAGTTGAGCCTCGATCTGTGAGTCGGTCAGCACCGGCAACCGCGCGTTGAACAAGGTGCGTGCGTAAGCCTCTGTCTGGAGAAGACCCGGCACCAGCCGGTTCTCGAACGTGTACAGGCTGATCGCCTGCTCCTCAAGGTCCGCCCATTTGCGGAACCAAGAAGCCAAGCCAGGCTCCCGCGTGGCGTACTTGGCAGCCGCCCGCAGCACCCCGAACGCGTCCAGTACCTCCTCCGCCCGCTCCACATACACCCGTGGCGGTAAGCGGCGCCCCTGCTCGATCGATGCCACCGTCGACGGCTGGTACCGCACCAGCGGCGCGAACTCCTCCTGCGTCAGACCCGCCCGCTTGCGGAAAGCCTTGTGGACCAGCCCGAACGTCTTCAAACTGTCCGACGGCTCGGGCTCGTTCGTCGTGCTGTTGGTCATTCCGTCATGGTCACGGAACGTCACCCGTACTGTCCACAACGTGAACTCGTACGGTGGGCAGCGTACGAGTGGCGGAGCTGGTCGACGGCTCCGCGCCCCGGGACCGTTGACCCATGCAAGGAGACATCCGGGTCCAAGTGCCCGACACCGTACGTACGTTCACGCAGCTCTTCAGCTGTACCCCGCGAGGGGCCCGGCTCGCGCGGCGGCTGGTCGCGAACCGGATGGACGTGTGGGGCTTCGGCTACGACAGCGAGGTGAGCGAGTCCGTGACGCTGGTGGTCGCCGAGCTCGCGGCGAACGCGGTGCGGCACGGGCGCGTGAGGGGCCGCGACTTCCGCGTACGGCTGGTGCTGCGAGACGCCGAGGACGCCGCGGACGTCGTACGCGTGGAGGTGGCCGACGGGCGGACCGAGCGGCGGCCGGTGCTCCAGGAGCCGTCGGGCGAGGGCGGGCGCGGGCTGCTGATCGTGGCCGCGCTGGCCGAGAAGTGGGGAACGGACCTGTGCCTGGGCGGGACGTACAAGGTGGTGTGGGCGGAGGTCCGGGTGCCGGGCCGGTGGCGCCGGTGACGGAGCAGCCGGCTGGAACTGTGGTGAGGGTCCCAGCCGACGTCGCTCCCCCAGGTAGAAGGTACGGAAGCGGAGGCGCGGCGAGTCTCCACTTCCTGCCCGGACCGTCTCCGATTCGCGCCCGGAAGGCGGGTAACTCTCAAGTGGGTCAATCGATATACCGATAAATGCCCGGGCAAGTCAGGGAGCGGTTCCATGAGCGGTGGCGCCTTACACGTACACCAGGCCACTGTCGGCGAGTTACAGACGGCCGCGTCAACGGTCCTCGCGCCACTGGCGGTGACGCACCAAGAGGCGTCGCAGGGGCGGGAGTTGGCGCGGAAGTCGAAGCGAGTGCGTTCCGGGCCGATATCGACGCGGCGGCGGTCGGGCGTGCGACAGTGGCGCGGATCCGGGGCTCGGGGCATCTGGTCCAGCGGTCGGCGCGGGCGATCTCGTCCACCGACCCCGAGCTGCTGAAGATCACGCTGCACAGGTCACCCGAGCCCGCAGCGGCCGACCAGGGCGGCACTCAATCCCGCGCGCACAACGGCGACTTCGTGGTCTTCGACATGACACGCCCGTACCGATTAGCCGTCGCCGACGGCTGCGATGTCATGGCCGTCGGCATCCCGCGCACCGAACTGGGGCGGCACGCCGACACCGTGGCCGCTCGGGCGGCCCGTCGCCTGCCCGCCGACACCGGTGCGCAGGCGGTGCTCGCCGCGTTCCTCCAGGGCCTGGGCCGCCACCTCGACGAACTGGCGGGACCGGCCCAGGCCCACGCGGGGGACGCCCTGGTGTCCCTCCTCCTCGCGGCCTTCACGGAGACCGAGCCGGGCCGGATGGACACGGCCACCGAACTGGTCGACCGCATCCGCGTCTACGTGCTGGCGAACATCTCCGACCCGTCCCTGTGCGTCGACTCGGTCGCGGCGGCCCACGGCATCTCGGCCCGCCAGCTCCACCGCCTCTTCCACCGCACCGGCGCCCCCTTCGCGGCCTGGCTGCGCGGCGAACGCCTCGACCGCGTCCGCCGCGACCTCCTCGACCCCGCCCAGGACGGCCGTACAACGGCAGCCGTCGCCGCCCGCTGGGGCCTCCACGACCCACGCCACCTGTCCCGCGCCCTCAAGTCCCAGTACGGCACGACGGCCCGCGACCTGCGACGGGAGCGGTGACCCGGGAACAAGGGCCTGTCCGACAGGCCCTGGGGCCTCTCTGGCAGGCCCTAGATCGCGCAGCCGTTCGGGCCGGGCACGCCGTCGATCCAGTCGCTGTTGTTCTCGACGTAGTAGCTGGAGATGATCCCGTACTTGTCCCAGCCCCGCGGCGCGACCATCACCCAGTACGGGTTGCCGCCGACCGTCTGGCCCGGGATCTGGCAGTACACCAGCACCTCGTCCCACGAGTTGATCTGACCGATGACGCTGGGGCAGTTGGAGGTGCTCGGTGAGGTGGCGCAGTTGCCCTCGTTGATGTCGCGGACGTTGACCCCGTCCGCCCACACGCCGTACCAGCCGCGGCCGTGCCCGTCGGCTGCGGCGCTCTGGGCGGTGGTCACCATGAGGGCGAATGCTCCGGCGGCGGCGAGTGCCGCGGTCAGCTTGCGCATGACGTTCCTTTCGATGCCCTGGCGGGTCGGCCCGCGGGAGGGTTCCCGTACTCGTCGCCCCGCACTGTAGGCAGGTTCGGGAGGCCCCGGTCCCTGACATCTGTCAGGACCAGGGCCTTGGAACAAGAGCAATGCTTGGCCAATGGAAGCGGCCGGCCGACAACAGCCGCCCGGCAGTGACTGACACGGAGGAAACTTTGAAGGCACGGTTTCGCAAGCAGGCGGGCGTGGGCGTAGCGGCACTGCTGATGACGGCGGCCATGAGTGTGGCCTCAGCGCCACCGGCATCGGCCGCTCCGGCGGACTGTCCCAGGGGATACGTCTGCGTCTGGAACAACGACGTGGCGTGGGGCGCGCCGATGTGGAAGTCGACGGGGAACCTGTACAACCTGCACTCGGACCAGGGGATGTACATCCTCAACAACGGTGTGCGCTTCCCGGGCGCGGACCACATCCGGTTCAACCTCACCGCCCAGTCCGGCGGCAACTTCCAGGGGTGCCTGCACTACCCGAACGACCCCAACGTCGACATCTTCCTGGGCCCCGTCACCCTGCACAGCGCGGAGTGGGGCCCCGAATGCTGAGCTGATGGCCGAGGCCGGGGCGACGCGGTCCCGAGCGGCCCTTTGCACAGGTCACGGGGGTGCCTGTGCCGGGGCCGCCAGGGGCCGCGTCACCCACGGCAGGACACCGGGGCTGATGCGGTCGGTCATCCGTTCACACCCGTGTAGTGCCGAAGACTCCACCTCCACAGCAGCCGCGACCCCAGGTAGGCCGCGGCGCCGAGCAGGGGTGACACGGCCGCCAGCCAGTACGGGACAGCGGTGTCGTGCCCGGTCAGCACAGCTGCCGGGAAGTACGCGACGAACGCCAGCGGCAGGCCGAACGTGAGGAAGCCGCCCACCGCCTTGGGCAGCACGTTCAGCGGGTAGCTGCCGAACGTGCCGAGCAGCTCCTCCAACCAGCGACCCCAGTAGTCGGCGGCCGGGAAGCGCAACGAGGCGCAGGCGACCGCCGTGAACATGGCCGCCTCAAGCAGCATTCCGCCGAGGACGCAGACGACGAGATAGGTGATCCGGCCCGCCGTCCAGTCCAGGTCGCTGCGGCTCAGAGCGCCTGCCATCAGGCCCGCCGCCACCGTCAGGTCACCGATCGCGTTCGTGGGGAAGTACTGGAGCTGGAGCTGGCGGTAGACCGGCATCGGGCGGACCAGATACGTGTCGATCACCCCCTCCTGGATGTGCCGCGCCAGACCGTGCACACGCCCCAGGAACAGCACGAACAGTCCGTGCGCCAGCATCCGCGTCGCCGGGATCAGCAGGACGTCCGAGCTGTCCCAGCCGCCCATCCCGCTGAACCGGGTGAGCAGCACGGTCGCGAACACGATCACCGACACCTGCCAGACCGCGCCGATCGCGATCATCATCAGGAACTCGGAGCGATACTCCAGCTGGGCACGGAAGTTGAGCCGGGTGATGCGCCAGACGACGCGAAGAGCCTTGGTCGACATGTCAGCCTCCCTGCGAGATCACGCGCCGGGCGGCCCGCCGCCACAGCAGCCGGGTGAGCAGGGCGAGGGCCACCACCCAGGCGGCCTGTACGGCCAACTGCGGGCCCGCGTCGGACAGTTCGATACGGCCGACGTACAGCGACAGCGGCACGCTCAGCGTCGCCTGGAACGGCAGGAAGCCGCTCATGGTGATGAACCAGTCCGGGAAGAACCACAGCGGCGCGTACACCCCGGACAGCAGGTTCTGCGCGAAGATCAGGATCAGCATCGCCGCGCCGTTGCGGAGCGTCCAGAAACAGAGCTGGTCGATGGCGAGCATCACGTAGTAGAGAACCCACTGCCCCAGGAACGCGCTGACCGCGAACACCCCTGCCACAGCCGCCGACTTGGGTGGCTCCACGACTCCGGCGGCCAGACAGATCACGTACCCGGCGAGCACCCACACCAGCCCGTACAACTGCTCGCCGAGGGCCCGCAACGCGTAGTAGCGCTGGGGCGGGAGCGGGCGCAGATACCAGTAGATGATCGTGCCGAAGTGCATGTGCTGGAGCACGGTGTCCCGGCCCGCGTACTGGTCCAACTCCCTTATCCGGGTGGCCAGTACGGCCAGTACGGCATACGTGACCGCCTGGTCCTTGGTCAGGCCGGCCGTCGTGCCGGTGGCCGCGTACAGGCCGTGCCACAGTGAGGCGACCAGCACCACCTGCACGGTGAGTCGGAGCAGCGCGGCGGTCATCCGCGGCGGGGTGTGGAGTTCGCCGAGCGGAGTGACGCGGGCGGCCCGCCAGCCCTGGAGGACGGCCACGGTCACTCGCCCCCCGCCTGGACGTACGCGGCACGCATCACGTCCTCCAGATCGGCCTCGTCCAGGGCGATGTCGGTCACCTCGTACCGCTCGATGACCTGCTTCAGCGCCTGGTGCATGGCCGGAGCCGTGGGCCCGTCGGGCCCGAACACCACTTGCGGGCCTTCGTGCCGCACCAGCACCATTCCGGGCAGCGCCTCGACGGGTGTGTGCGGGTCGGCGAGGGTGACCCGAACCTGCCAGGTCGAGCCGAACTTGCGCCGGATCTCGTCCAGCGTGCCGTCCAGGACGAGCCGCCCGTGGTTGATCAGGACGACCCGCTCGGCGAGCCGCTCGACCTCCGTCATGTCGTGCGTGGTGAGCAGCACCGTCCGCCCGCGCTCCTCCACCTGGTACCGGAGGAACTCGCGGACCTGTTCCTTGACCACCACGTCCATGCCGATGGTGGGTTCGTCGAGGAACACCACCCGCGGATCGTGCAGCAGCGCCGCGGCCAGGTCGGAACGCACCCGCTGGCCCAGCGAGAGGTGCCGCACCCGGGTGTCCCAGAAGGAGGACAGGTCGAGCAGCTCGTCGAACTCCCGCAGCCTCGTGCGGTGTTCGGCCTCGGGAACGTCGTAGATGTCACGCAGGATCGCGAAGGACTCCCGCACCGGCAGGTCCCACCACAGCTGGGTGCGCTGCCCGAACACGGCCCCGATGTTGCGCGCGTTGCGTTCGCGCTCCTGGTACGGGACCACGCCCGCGACCCGTGCCTCGCCGGACGTGGGGGTGAGGATGCCGGTGAGCATCTTGATGGTGGTGGACTTGCCCGCGCCGTTCGGCCCGAGCAGTGCGAGGAGTTCACCGGGGGCGACGTCGAAGGTGATGTCGGAGACGGCGTCCTTGGCGACCCGCTCCGGGTTGACGAGGGATCTGAGCGCGCCCGCGAACCCGGGGCGGCGGACGGTGGTGTGGAAGGTGCGGGACAGCCCGCTGACCTCGATGGAGCCACTCACGCGGGGAACCTCCGGGAGCCGGGGACACACGAACACGGCCGTCCGGCTCGGCAGCCGGACGGCCGTGTGACCGGTAACATTCTCAGTCGTCGACCACCGAGAAGACAAAGGAGAATTCAGCGGGCTGAACCCGCAGCTGGTACTCCGGCAGCGTGCCCGGACCGCACGACTGCGAACCGATTCCCTGCTGCCCGTGGTCGAGGTTGACCCACACGGTGTCGCCGGGCCTCAGATCCGTCAGATGCTCGGCGGCGTCGAGTTCCTCGCTCGTCCAGCGGCGGGCCGTCAGCCAGAACTCCGGCTCGCCCTCGACACGCAGCGCGACGGGTTCCTCTCCCCAGCCGATCTCCGCCCAGCGGACGTCGGCACGGGCACCGTTCTCCTGCGGGCGCACGTACGGGGTCTGCAGCTCGTCCACCGTGGACTCCCAACGCCCCAGCATCGAGGCGGAGTCGGTATCCGGGTAGGCCTCGCCCGGCCCGCCGCCGTGCCACTTCACCCAGTCGCCGGCGCACAGCCCGAGACGGATGCCGAGCCTCGGCAGCGGCACCTTCCAGTCGCCCTCGGGTGCCACGGACACCGTCAGCCGCAGCCGCGTCCCGTCGGACGTCCACCGGTACACCGTGCGCAGGCCCACCTCCGCGGCGGCGGGCGCCACCCGGGTGCGTACGACCAGCGCGTCGTCCTCCAACTCGACGGCGTCCAGGCGGTGTTGCATCCGGTGAAGGCCGAGCTTGCGCCAGAGCACGCCGTAGCGGATGTCCGGCTGCCAGTCCGCGCCGAAGTCGTTGTCGGTCGGCGCCCGCCACACGTCCAGCTTCAGGTCGAAGACATCGATCCCGTTGATCGTCACCAGCTCGCCGGCCCGCGCGTTGAAGACGGCGGGCCCGAGCGTGATGGCCCCGTGCTCGTCGAGGACGGGCCGCTCACTGGCGGGAACGGTCACCGACGGGCGCTCGGCCACCGGCAGTTGACCCCAGGCCACCAGGTGCCCCTTCGGCGCCCACGCCGTCTCGTCGGCGAGCGTCGCCCGGACCGTCCACCGGGTCTCCGCGCCCGGCGTGTCCGCAGGCGGCGCCGGCAGCTTCACCTCGGCCGACTCGCCCGGCGCGAGCGCGGGCACCGACAGCGTGCCCGTCTCGGCCGCCTCGCCGTCGACCTCGTACGACCACTCGAAGGCCAGCCCCGACAGGTCCGCGAAGTCGTACCGGTTGGTGATCCGGACCGTGCCGTCCGCGCCGTCGGTGGCGCTCTCGATGCGGACCGGCTCCGTCACCTTCTTGTACTCGACGAGCCCCGGCGAGGGCGTGCGGTCCGGGAAGAGCAGCCCGTCGCAGACGAAGTTCCCGTCGTGCAGCTCCTCCCCGAAGTCACCGCCGTACGCGAAGCCGAACCGCTCGTCCTTGATCCCGTGGTCGATCCACTCCCAGATGAAGCCGCCCTGGATCCGGTCGTGCGCCTCGAAGATCCGCTGGTAGTCGGCGAGTCCGCCCGGTCCGTTGCCCATCGCGTGCCCGTACTCGCACTGGATGAAGGGGAGTTGGCGCCGCTTGAGCGGCCCGCCGTCCAGACCCTTGCCGATCCGCTCGACCTCGGCGTGGTCCGCGTACATCCGCGAGTACATGTCCGTGTCGCGGCAGTTCCAGTCGCCCTCGTAGTGGATGAGCCGTGAGCGGTCACGGCCACGGATCCACTCGGCCATCGCGGTCAGCCCGCGTCCGGTGCCCGCCTCGTTGCCGAGCGACCAGATGACGATCGACGGGTGGTTCTTGTCGCGCTCGACCATGCGGGACGCCCGGTCCAGGAGCGCCGGCGTCCAGCGGTCGTCGTCCACCGGGTTGTCCCGCCAGGCCTGCTCGGTGAAGCCGTGGGTCTCCAGGTCGCACTCGTCGATGACCCACAGCCCGTACTCGTCGCACAGATCGAGGAAGGCCGGGTGCGGCGGATAGTGGGAGGTGCGCACGGCGTTGATGTTGTGCCGCTTCATCAGCAGCACGTCCTCGCGCATGGTCTCCAGGTCCAGGGCGCGGCCCGTCTCGGGATGCCACTCGTGCCGGTTGACGCCCTTGAACAGGACCGCCGTGCCGTTCACCTTGATCAGGCCGTCCGCCAGCACGACCGTACGG
Source organism: Streptomyces sp. NPDC033178 (assembly GCF_055577685.1). Classification (NCBI taxonomy): domain Bacteria; kingdom Bacillati; phylum Actinomycetota; class Actinomycetes; order Kitasatosporales; family Streptomycetaceae; genus Streptomyces; species Streptomyces sp. NPDC033178. Next base: position 175,558 of record NZ_JBVIPT010000019.1, on the reverse strand, counting down.
AAACCGATCCTGAGCGGCACCCGCTCGCCCTCGGTGACCAGCGTCCCGTCGTACAGCCGGGGCGTCTCGGCGGTCCACGGACGGACCGGCACGGTCACGGACTCACCGGTCGCGACATCGATGTCGAGCTCGGGCACGGTCACCCGCCCGTCGACATCGGAGTCGACGCGCAGGGTCCCGGTGCCTTCGAGATGGTCGTACGAGGCGTGCACGAAGAAGTCGAGCGCGCAGCCCGCCGGCCGGTGCAGCAGTGTGACGTCCCGGAAGATCCCGGGCAGCCACCACTGGTCCTGGTCCTCCAGGTACGAGCCCGACGACCACTGGTGGACGCGGACGGCGAGCACGTTCCCCGACTCCTTCAGGAGGTGCCCGACCGCGAACTCGTGCGCCAGCCGGGACCCCTTGAAGTTACCGATGTCCGTCCCGTTCAGCCACACCCGGGCACACGACTCCACCCCGTCGAAACGGAGCACGGCCCCACCGTCCGCCGGCCAGCCGTCCGGGAGGTCGAAGACCCGCAGATGATCGCCGGTCGGGTTCTCCGTCGGCACCCGCGGCGGATCCACCGGGAACGGATAGCGGTGGTTGGTGTAGATCGGCGCCCCGAAGCGCCCGTCACCCTGGAGGACCCAGTGACCGGGGACCCGCACCTCGGGCCAGCGCCCGGCGTCGAACCCCTCGGCGGCGAACGACTCGTCCTCGGCATCGGCCGTCGTCGAGAGCCCGAACCGCCAACTGCCGTTCAGGGAAAGGGAAACGGCGTCCGAGGAGGCGTACCACGCCCGGGGCGGCAGCGCGCCGCTCCCGGGCGAGACGTCCTCGACGTAGTCGGCGCCGACGGAATGGGTGGTGCGCAAAGACATCGTTCTCCTAGGTCAGCCCTTGATGCCCGTCTGCGCGACCCCCTGCACCAGCCAGCGCTGGAGGAACAGGAACACGAGTACCAGGGGCAGGATCGAGATGGCGGTGGCCATGAAGATCAGGTGGAAATTGACCGTCTGGTTGGTCATGTACGAGGAGAGCGCGACCTGGACGGTCCACGCCTCCTGGTCCTGGCCGATGACCAGCGGCCACAGGAAGGCGTTCCAGCCGCTGATGAAGGTGATCGTCGCGATCGCGGCGAAGAAGTTCAGCGAGTTGGGCACGACGATGCGCCAGTACGCACCCCAGTACCCGAGCCCGTCCACGCGCGCCGCCTCCTCCAGTTCTTTGGGGAACCCCAGGAAGTACTGCCGGAACAGGAAGCAGGTGAAACCACTGAACAGCCCCGGAACGATGAGACCTTGCATACTCGATACCCAGCCGAGCGACGAGACCAGCACGAAGCTCGGTACGAAGGTGACGGCGGCCGGAACCATCAGGGTCACCAGGACCGCGTAGAAGATCTTGTTGGCGTGCCTGTACGGGATGCGGGCGAGGCCGTAGCCCGCGAGCGAGCAGACCAGCAGCGTGCCGATGGTGTGCAGGACGCCGACGACCGCGGAGTTCCACAGGGACTGGGCGAACGGGACCGTCGGATCGTCGAACAGCTCGGTGACGTTGCCCCACTGGATGTCGGTCGGGAACCACTTCCAGTTCTCGCCGGTGATCTCGGCGTCCGTGGACAGGGCGTTGCGGACGATCAGGTAGAACGGGACGAGGAAGAGCAGGGCGCAGATGCCGGTGGCGAAGTAGAGACCGGCGGAGCCGAGCACGCCACGCCGGTCGCGCCTGCGCTCGCGCCGCTTCGGGGGCTCGGGATCGGCCTTGCGGGTTTCGATGACGGTCGTCACTTGGAGCCGTCCCCCCTTCCGAAGCCCAGGAACCGGCCCTGGAGCATGGTCACCATGCAGATCAGCAGGGTCAGGATGACCGCGCCCGCGCTGCCCGCGCCGTAGTCCTGGTCGTCGCCCAGAGCCGTGTAGTACAGCTCGACGAGAGGCGGACGGCCCCAGGTCGTCTTCGACAGCAGATTGAAGAACTCGTCGAACGCCTGGTACGCGGCCACGAGCAGCAGCAGGATCACCGCCGTCGAGGTGGCCCTCAGCTGGGGCAGCGTGATGTACCGGAAGGTCTGCCAGCCTGGCTTGGCGCCGTCGATCGCGGCGGCCTCGTACAGCTCCGGCGGGATGTTCTGCAGGGCCGCCAGGAACAGGATCATGTAGAACCCGGCCTGGAGCCACAGGCGGACGGTGACGATGACCAGCCAGTACCAGGGTGGGTTCGGGTTGGCCAGCCAGGCGATGTTCTCGACACCGAACCAGCCGAGAACGGTGTTCATCATGCCGAAGCGGACGCCGCTGAAGATGGACATCTTCCAGATCAGCGAGGCGGCGACGAAGCTGCACGCCGTCGGCAGGAAGAAGACGGACCGGAAGAACGCCTTCATGAAGCGCAGCCGGTGCACCATCAGTGCCAGACCGAGCGACAGCGCCCAGGTGACCGGCACGATGATCGCGGCGAACACGGTGAAGGTGACGAGCGACTTGGTGAAGTCGCCGTTCGTCAGCATCAGCCTGTAGTTGTCGAAGCCGACGAACTTGTCGGGCGTGACCGTGTAGCGCGCCTCGAAGAAGCTGAGCCAGGCGCTCCATCCGATGGGGATGTAGACGAAGATCACCAGGCCTATGAGGAACGGGCCGGTGAAGAGCCAGAAGTTGAACGTGCTGCCGCCCATGCCCCGCCGCGGCCTGGTCCTGGAGACCTTGGCCGGGGCGGGGCGCGTGGCGTCACGAGTCGTGGTGGTCGCCATGTCGTTACCCGTTGTCCGCCGGCCTATCCGAAGAGCTTCTTGAGTTCGAGATTGACCTTCTTGTCCGCGGCGTCCAGGGCCTTCTCCGGGTCCATGCCCTTGCGGACGGAGTTGGCGATCACTTCTTCGAGCGCGGTGATCATCGCCTGGGTCCAGGAGATGTTGTCGAAGCGCCCGTAGTCGGTGAAGAGCTTGACGCCCTCAGCGGGCAGGCCCGACTTGAGCTTGGTGGCGGACTCGGCGATCGAGGTGCGCGGCGGGATGTGGAAGCCGTAGCTGAGCGCCCAGTCCTCCTGGTACTTCTTCTGGTCGATCCAGAGCCACTTCACGTACTCCTTGGCCAGGTCGACGTTCTTGCCCTTGGCGTTGACGAACATGGACCAGCCGCCGTTGTAGACCGCGGGCTTGGCGCCGGAGGCAGCCGAGGGGAAGGGGAATATGCCGAGGTCGTCGCCGAGGGCCTTCTGCATCACGGGCATGGCCCACATGCCGCACCACTGGATGGCGGTCAGACCCTGGACCAGCGCGGACGGGTCCCAGTAGTCGGCGGGGGCGTCCAGCAGCAGGTGGCCGCTGGTAAACATCTTGCGGTACACCTTCAGTGCCGCGGCCACGTCGTCGGTGTGGTAGGCGATCTCGTTCTTGGCGTTGAGCTGGTCGGCGCCGGCCGCCCAGACCAGGGCGTAGTTGGTCGACACCATGTTGTTGCCGAGGAACAGGCCCTTGACCTTGTCGGTGGTGAGCTTCTCGGCGGCCTCGGCGAGCTCTTCGAGGGTCTGGGGCACCCCCACACCCGCCTTCTCCAGCACCGACTTGCGGTAGTAGAAGAACTGCGGGTCGTCGATCATCCGGACGCCGTAGACCTTGCCGTCGACCGTGTGGGACTTGATGTCGGCCGGATTGAAGTCGTCCTTGACCGGGGCGATGATGTCGTCCAGCGGCGCCACCTGGCCGCTCTTGATCATCTGAAGCTGCGGGTGGAACTCGAAGACGTCGGGCGCGTTGTCGGTGAGCAGCGCCGAGAACAGCTTGCTCTCGAAGTTGTTGCCCGTGATCCACTGGGTGGTCACGCGGGCCTCGTCGTAGGCCTTCGCGTACCGCTTGATGGCCTCCTGCGTGCCGGCCTCCCCGTACGCGTGGAAGTACTGCGTCAGGTTCTTGCCCGAACTGCCCCCGCCCTCACGGCCGGTGTTGCCGCCACAAGCGGCCAGCGGGCCGAGGGCGGCGAGGCCCGCGGCGGCTCGCAGTACGGATCGACGGTCCCAGTTGCTGTTGCTCAGTGCCGACATTCTGACGTCCTTGTCTCGAGTACGGCTGCGGCTCGAAATCGCTGTGCGGTGGCGGGACGTTAACCTTCGGCTAATGCTTCGGCAAGGGGTTGGACGAAGTCTGTTCGAAGCGTTGTGCCCCGTCCGGAATACCGGACGTGACGGGGTGCCGACGTCAAGAAGACGGCGTCAAGAGGACGGCGCTGGACGGCTCTTGGCGGAGGAGGCGCGACGCGGTGCGGCGACCCTGCCGCCCGCGGGTCTCAGGCCCACCGAGCTGAGGGCGCCCTCCAGCGCGAACGTCGCCGCGCCCAGGCACACCGGGTCGGTGGGAATGGGGGAGAGGACGATCTCGGTGCTGGCCAGCGGCCGTCTCAGCGCGTGCCGGCCCACGGCCTCGCGGACCTCGTACAGCAGCGGCTCGGCGAGCGTGGCCGCGACCCAGCTGCTCAGCACGACCACCTCGGGGTTGAGGAGGTTCACCAGATCGGCGATCGCCGCGCCGAGATAGCGCGCGGTGACCCGGACCACCTCGGTCGCCACCGGGTCCTGCGTGGCGACCCCGCGGGCGAGCGCGTTGATCGTCGCGGTCTGGTCATCCGGATGCAGCAGAGCGCTGTCCGGGCTCGACTCGCGGAGATTCAGCATGATTCCGGGCGCCCCGACATACGTCTCCACGCACCCGTGGTTGCCGCAGTGGCACGGCCGCCCGTCCAGCACGAGCGTGGTGTGCCCCCACTCGCCGGCGCTGTTGCTCACCCCCCGGTGCAGCCCGCCGCCCAGCACGAGCCCGGCACCGACACCCGTCCCGAGGTTCACCACCACGGCGTCCCCGCGCCCGCGCGCGGCCCCGAACCACAGCTCGGCGACCGCGCAGGCGCGCAGCGGATTGTCCAGATACAGCGGATAAGCGATGTGCTCGGCGAGCAGGTCGAGCAGCGGCACGTCGTGCCAGTCCCAGTTCGGCGCGTACTCCGAGACACCGGCCTCCCGGTCCACCTGGCCCGGCACGCTGACCCCGACCCCGAGCACCCGGGCGCCCTCGATACCGGCCTGTGCGACCACCGAGCCGACGGCCGAGGCGACATGCCCGACGACCTGCTCCGGACGGATCTCACCGGGCCGCATGTCCTCGTCGGCGCGGGCCAGCACGCCCAGCGCCAGGTCGAACAGCTCGACCCGGACGTACGTCTCGGCGATGTCGACGCCGATCAACGCGCCCCCCGACGCGTTGACGGCCACGAGGCCCCGCGGGCGGCCACCCGCGGAGTCCTCGAACCCGACCTCCGTCAGCATCCCCAGGTCGAGCAGCTCACCGACCAGCGTGGCGATCGTGGCGAGGCTCAGCCCGGTGGCGGCGGCCAGTTCCTGGCGGGACGTGGGCGAGTGGGCGATGATCTGGCGCAGCACCCCATAGCGGTTCGCGGTGCGGATGTCGCGTGACGTGCGCTTCACCAGAACGTGCCCCCTCGGTCCCTCCAGGCCATGGCGGCCCGACGGCCCCGGCGCGGCGCAAGGCTATGACCGTCCGAGGACTTTCGACAAGGGGTTAGGAAAGGGGCTGTACAAAGTCCCTGCGGCTCACCGCGGGCAGAGTGGGGATCGAGCCGTCCGTCACCCTTCCGTCACCCGCCCAGCACCTCACCGACGAACGCGTTGCGGAACGTCCCCGTCGGGTCCAGCTCCGCGGCCAGGTTCCTGAACTCCGCCAACTGCGGATAGCGTCCGCGCACCACCGGTGCCGTCATCGTGAACACCTTGCCCCAGTGCGGCCGCGGGTCGAACGGCGTCAGCGCCTCCTCCACCCGCCGCACCACGGGTAGCACGGCCGCCGTGTCCTCGACCCAGGTGAAGTGGAAGGCCACCGTGTCCCGCCCGTACGCCGGGCTCAGCCACTGGCGGTCGGCCGCGACCGTACGCACCTCGCACACCTGCAGCACCGGCGCGATCCTCTCCCGGATCGCGTCGAGCGCACGCAGGGCACCCGTGGCGTGCGGGCGCGGCAGCAGATACTCCGACTGGAGCTCCGCACCGCTGCTCGGCGTGAACTCGGGCCGGAAGTGCGGCAGTCGCTCGTGCCAGGGCCCGGGCACCCCGAACTGCTGGGTGCAGTTCCCGGCCGGCATCCCCGGCACGGGGTGCATCGCCTCGGTGGCCGGCTCGGCCCACGGAAACCCGTCCCACGGCACATCCGTACGCCGCTTGACCCACGCCTGGACGAAGCCCGAGCGCCGCCAGTCGGTGAACAGACTCACGCTGTACGCCGATGCCGACACCGTCTCGAAGTCCAGTCCCGCGAGCGACAGCCGGCCGAACACATGCTGGGCGACCTCGAAGTCCGGCTCCAGGTCGAGCGTGAGCGCGGTGACGACACCGAGCGCGCCCAGCGAGGTCACCGCCCCGCTGAAGCGGGGGTCGCCCCGGCCTATCGTCAGGGCCGATCCGTCGGCCAGGACCAGCTCCACCTCCCGTACGGGCGAGGCCAGCGAGCCGTTCGCGTTCCCCGAGCCGTGTGTGCCGGTCGCCACCGAACCCGCCACCGAGATGTGCGGCAACGAGGCCATGTTGGGCAGCGCGAACCCCCGCTCGTGCACCGCCCGGGCCAGCTCCGCGTACCGCACGCCGCCCGCCACTCTGACGGTACGGGCCGTGGGGTCCACCTCGACCGACGGCGGCAGCGCGGTCAGCGAGAGGAGCACGCCCTCACTGCCCGGGTCGGCGATCTCGTTGAACGAGTGCCCGCTGCCGAGGACTCGCACGCGGTCGGCCCGCGAGACAAGGGCCCGCAGCGCGTCGAGCGAGTGCGGCCGCTGCAGCTCCTTGGCGGAGTAGGTGATGTTCCCCGCCCAGTTGGTCAGAGCCTCTGCCATCCGTGGTCCTCCCGGAAAGTTTTCGTCGACCGGCGAAACGGCCACCCTTCGAACCTACCCGCCCCTGTCCCACCCCAGGGGCGCGGGGAACTGCGCGACCAGCGACAAGCGACCCGCACCCACCCACTCGCCGTCGGGCCCCGGTCCATTGACCCTCTCGCGCCGCGAGACCTACCGTAGAGACCGGTTGCTATAAACGCGTCACCGATCCGGAAGGTCACCCCACCTTGCGCCCACGCCCCGCCGCACTTTTCGCCATGACAGCCGAGAACGTGCCCCAGATCTTCCCTCCGGACGTACTGGCCCGCCTGGGCAACGCGGTAGAAATCGATCCCACTCTGACGGCCGGGAACTTCGCCGACCCCCGAGTGCGGGAGGCACTGGCCGACACGGAGATCCTGATCACCGGCTGGGGCTGCCCCCATATCGACGAGGCGGTCCTGGACGCCGCACCCAAGCTGCGCGCGATCCTCCACGCGGCCGGCTCCGTCAAGGGACTCACCTCGCCCGCGATCTGGGAACGCGGCATCACCGTCTCCTCCGCGGCCGGCGCGAACGCCCTCCCCGTGGCGGAGTACACGCTCGCCATGATCCTCCTGGCGGGCAAGGACATCTTCGCCCAGCGCGACCGCCTCCGCGCCCAACGCGCCTTCCCCTATGGGGAGATCATGCCGGGCATCGGCAACTTCGGCCGCCGCGTGGGCGTCGTCGGAGCCTCCCGGATCGGCCGCCGCCTCATCGAACTGCTGCGCCCCTTCGACCTGCGGGTCACCCTCGCCGACCCCTACGTCGACACGACGGAGGCCGCCGCCCTCGGCGTACCCCTGCTGCCGCTCGACGACCTGCTGGCAACCAGCGACATCGTGACCGTCCACGCCCCGCAGACCCCCGAGACCCACCACCTCATCGGCCGCCGCGAACTCGCCCTGATGCCCGCGGGATCCGTGCTCGTCAACACGGCCCGCGGTGCCCTCCTCGACCACGACGCTCTCGTCGAGGAGCTGCGCGCGAACCGGCTCAGTGCGATCCTCGACGTCACCGACCCGGAACCGCTGCCCGCCGACTCGCCGCTCTTCGACCTGCCGAACGCGTTCATCACCCCGCATCTCGCGGGCTCCCAGGGCAACGAGGTGGCCCGGCTCGGCCTCGCCGTCACGGAGGAGGCCGAACGGCTGTTGTCCGGACGTGAGTTGGCCCACGCGATCGACCACGCCGTACTGGAGCGCACCGCATGACCTCGATTTCACCGTGGAGATCCTGGAGCCGGGCAGTGCGCCGGGCGGCGACACCCTCGCCGCCCGGCGCGAGCGCGGCGCACCCGAACCGCTCTCCCGCGAGGACATCACCGCCCTGCGACGGACGGCCCCGCGCACGGAGACCGTACGGGCCGACGCGGCGGCGAGCTGACGTACGAACGCCGGCGCGCGCCCTGGTCGGTGGTGCTCGTACGGCAGGACGGCGGGGGCCCGACCAGCCCGTACGAGAACCCGGCCACCCCATAGGGTGACCGGTACAGACCAGGGGAGGGGAGCCCGCCGGTGGCCAAGAAGACGGAGCCCGTGATGGGCAATGACGCCTCCACGGTCCGGGACGTCGCCGCGCGCGCCGGCGTCTCCGCCTCGACCGTCTCCCGGGTCCTGGGCGGCACCTACCCGGTCGCCGCGAGCACCCGCGCCCGGGTGCTCAAGGCGATGCGCGAACTCGACTACGTCGTCAACGCGCACGCCCGCGCGCTCGGCGGCTCCACCAACAAGACGGTGGCGTTCGTCGTCGACGACGTCACCGGACCCTTCTACGCCCACATCGCACGCGGTGTGGAGGAGCAGGCGTCCGCCGAGGGCAGGCTCTGCATGCTGTGCACCACGCACGGCGATCCGCAGCGCGTCCTCGCCGTCGTCGAGACCATGCGCGAACAGCGGGCCGACGCCGTGATCGTCGTCGGCGGTGCCTGGGAGGACAAGGCCTACCAGGACCGTATGACGCACTTCGCGCACGCCCTGGACCGGGTGGGTTCGCGACTCGTGCTCGTCGGCAGGCCGCCGCTCGGCCCGGGGGTGCCCGCCACCGTCGTCGAGTACGACAACGAGGGCGGCGCCTTCGCGATGACCACCCACCTGCTCACCTCGGGCCACCAGCGCATCGCCTACCTCGGCCGGGTGCCCGGACTGTCCACCAGCGGCCAGCGCCTCAACGGCTTCCGGCGCGCCCACGAACTGCTCGGGCTCGCCCCGGACCCGGCCCTGATCCTGGACGGCACGTTCAGCCGCTCGCACGGATATCAGGGGGCCCGTCAACTTCTGGCGTCCGGCGCCGACTTCACCGCGGTGTTCGCGGGCACCGACATGGTCGCGGCGGGTGCGCTGCAGGCGCTGCGCGAGGCACGCGTGAGCGTCCCGGACGAGGTGTCCGTGGTCGGCTACGACGACGTGCCGCTGGCCCTGGACCTCTTCCCGGCCCTCACCACCGTCAACGTCCCGCACGAGGAACTGGGCCGCGCGGCCGTCCGGCTGGCCCTGCACCGCGACGAACTCCCCGGCAGCCAGCACCTGGTGCTCGGCACCCACATCGTCCTGCGGGATTCGACGCGGCGACCCGGGCACTGACTTCGCCCGTCCCGTTCCGGACTTGCCCCGTCCCGTGCCGGACTTGCCCGGTCCAGCCCCCGTCTTTCCCGGTCCAGTCCCCGTCTTTCCCGGTCCAGTCCCCGATGTTCCCGCTCCGCGCCCGACTTCCCCGTTCCGTTCCCTCATCGCGGCGGCCTGTGCACTTCCCTGGACAACCGGTCTCTAGAGGATCGACTGTCCGGTAGCTCCCAATTTTCCGGCTACCGGTTCGAAATACCGTGCAAAACCGGGTGAGTTGGCCCGGTTCCCCAGTTTTCTCTGCCCGATGTCTTGCCGACGTACGGGACCGGTTCTAGCTTCCATAGAGACCGATTTCTATGGCGCCCTCGGACGGCAGAACCCGAGCGGCGGACGGTCCCCCCTGTTCCAGTCCCCTCAGGAGCCGCCATGCCCCAGCCCCGTGTCCCGCACCGCGCGACCCTGTCGGCCGCCGCGCTCGCCACCGTGCTCGCCCTCACCGCGACCGCCTGCGGCGGCTCCGACGACTCCTCGGACCAGTCGAAGGGGCCGGTCACGCTCGACTACTGGAGCTGGTCGGAGACGAAGAACGTCGACCCCGTGGTGGCCAAGTTCAACGCCACGCACACCGACATCAAGCTCAAGTTCGTCAAGCAGGCCGACAACCCGGGCACGGCACAGAACCTGCGCAACGCGGTCGCCGCCAAGAAGGACGTCCCCTGCCTGGTGCAGAACTTCGGCGAGGTGCCCAGCCTCGTCGGCGAGGGCCTGCTGAGCAGCGTCGACAAGGAACTCAAGCCGTACCTCGACCGGTTCAACCCGGCCGCCCTGCCCAGCGTCCGGGCGGGCGGCACCTACTACGCCGTCCCGACCGGCTTCAACCCGACCTTCATGATGATCAACCGCTCGGTGTACGACAAGTACGACGTCGCCGTCCCCAAGACCTGGGACGACGTGATCGCCGCCGGCAAGAAGCTCAAGAAGCACGGCGTGTACGTCATGAACCTGGCCGGCGAGGACCCGTCCACCCTGGTCAACCTGGTCCAGCAGGCGGGCGGCACCTGGTACGAGCAGAAGGGCGACAGCTGGAAGATCGACTTCCTGTCACCCGAGTCCCTGAAGGCCGCCGACATAGTCCAGCAACTGGTGGACGGCGGCATGGTCGCCAACCAGACCTACCAGGACCGGCCCGCCCTGATCAGCTACTTCGACTCCGGGAAGATGGTCTCGCTGCCCACCCAGACCTGGCAGCTGCAGAACTACGAACTGAACTACAAGAAGTCCCTCGGCGACTGGCAGCCCATCGACCTGCCGCAGTTCTCCGACGCCACGGAGTTCACCACCCCCTCCTACAGCGCCAACAACGGCGTACTCGTCCCCAAGGGCTGCGAGCACGTCAAGGAGGCCGTCGAGGCGGCGGTGTGGATGAAGACCGACAAGACCGGCATCGACTCCACCTACCAGAAGGACACCAAGCAGTACGAGTGGCCGGGCGCCGTCAAGGACGTCACCCCCTGGGTCGACTCGGTGGTCACCGACAAGCTCTTCGGCACCCACAAGCCCGAGGCGCGCGGCGTGATCCTCAAGTCGGTCGAGCACGCCAGGAGCAACTGGACGGTCGGCCCCAACTACACCGGTGTCTTCGCGGAGTTGCAGGACCAGTGGGCGAAGATCGTCACCAAGAAGATCACGGTGAAGCAGGCCCTTGAGCACCTGCAGGAGTTCACGGTCGACGACCTGAAGTCCAAGAACATCAACGTCGAGGGCTGACCCATGGCAGCCGTCACCGAACCGCCGTCCCGGGCCGCGCGCCTGGGATGGCGGCGGATCATGGCCCTCAAGGGCGCCTCGTTCACGGTCCCCTTCTTCCTCGGGTTCCTCCTGTTCACCGTGACCCCGCTCGTCATGGCGCTCAAGGAGAGCCTCTACAGCGAGAAGGGCTCCGGGCTCGGATTCGGCGAGAAGACCGTCGAGTTCGTCGGCCTCGACAACTTCGTCGAGGGCTTCGGGGACGGCCGCTTCTGGGCCTCCATGCTCCGCGTCGGCCTCTTCGCCGTCATCAGCATCCCGGTCATCCAGATCGCCAGCGTCGGACTCGCACTGCTCCTCGACGCGGCCTCGCAGCGAGTCGCCGACCGCTTCCGGATCCCGCTGCTGATCCCGTACATGATCCCGGGCATCGTCGCCACCCTGATCTGGATCTACCTCTACAGCCCGGTCGTCGGACCGCTCACCCCCTTCTTCGACCTCTTCGGCATCGACGCCAACTTCTACGGCGGCGAACTCATCTGGGTGTCCATCGGCAACCTGATGGCGTGGAGCGGGATCGGCTTCAACATGCTGATCGTGTACTCGGCGCTGCGCTCGGTCGACGCCAACGTGTACGACGCCGCCCGCATCGACGGGGCCTCCGAGTGGCGGATCGCCTGGTCGATCAAGGTGCCGCTGGTCCGCCGCTCCCTGGTCCTCACCACCGTGCTCAGCATCATCGGCACGCTGCAGATCTTCAGCGACACGATGCTCTTCAAGTCCATGGCGCCGGAGACGGTCACCCGCGACTTCACCCCGATCATGGCGATCTACGACTGGGCCTTCCAGCAGGGCAACTTCAACTACGCCTCCGCCCTCTCGATCATCCTCGCCCTGGTCGTCGGCACCGCGTCCGCGCTGTTCTACCGACTCACGAACAAGGCGCCCACGTCATGACCGCCGTCAGCAGCAGGCCCACGACCGCTGTCCCGGCCGTGCCCCTCCACGTCGCGCGGCGCGAGCCTGCCGCGGCGGGCTCGGGTGGTGTGTCCGTTCATCGGCCCACGAGCGAGGTCTCCCCTTCATGACCGCAACCATCGACCCGTCCACGACCACACCCCCGCGCCCGAAGCGCGGCGCCACCGCGTCCCGCGAAGGGACCGGCCCCGTCCGGCACAGCCGGCGGACCAAGGCGCTGGTCCTCGGCGGAGTCGTGTTCTTCACCCTCTACTCGCTGGCCCCCGTGTGGTGGCTGATCGTCTCGGCGACCAAGAACCAGTCCGACCTCTACACCACCAACGGCCTGTGGTTCTCCGACCTGCACTTCACCGACAACCTGAAGGCGCTGTTCACCTACCAGGACGGCATCTTCCTCAAGTGGCTGTGGAACACCCTCTATTACGGATTCGTCGGCACCGCCGGCATGACCCTGGTCTGCGTCGCCTGCGGCTACGGCCTGGCGATGTACCAGTTCCGCGGCCGGGGCGTACTGATGGGCTGCATCATCGGCTCCTTCCTCGTCCCGCACGCGCTCCTCACCATCCCGTCCTTCCTCCTCTTCACGGACCTGCGGATGGTCGACACCCCGTCGGCGATCATCGTGCCGAGCCTCTTCAACGCCTTCTCCGTCTACCTCGCCAAGGTGTACGCGGAGGGTGCCATCCCGCCCGAACTCCTGGAGGCGGCCCGCATCGACGGCGCGGGGGAGTACCGCATCTTCTTCACGGTCGGCGCCCGCCTCATGTCCACGGGCGCGGCGACGATCTTCCTGCTCGGCTTCGTAGGCTCCTGGAACTCGTTCTTCGGACCCCTGGTGTTCCTGCGTACGCCGGAGAAGTGGACCGTGATGGTCGGCCTCTACTCGTGGCTGAAGGTCAAGGTCGACACGTCCGCCGACCTGACCGGCATGGTGGTCGTGGGTTCACTGCTGTCACTCATCCCGATGGTGATCCTGATGATCTCGATGCAGCGCTTCTGGCGATCCGGGGTCACGCTCGGGTCTATCAAGTAGCCACGCCCGCACGGCCGTTCAGGCAGCCGTGCCCCGAGTGGCTGTGCTTGCGTGGCTGTGCCTGCGTTGCTGTGCCTGCAAGGCCGCCCGAGCACTCGGCCCCCGAACGGCCCGAAGCCCTCCCGCCTCCGGCCGATCCGACCCCTCCCGCTCCATTCCCGCCGTGAGGATCCCGCATGTCCGTCACCAGAAGATCCGTCCTGGCCGGTACCGCCGCCGGCACCGGTGCTCTCGCGCTGACCGGCTGGTCCTGGACCGCCGTCGAGGAGGCGTCCGCCGCAGGGGCTGAGGAGGCGTCCGCCGCAGGCATCGAGGAGGCCGACGGCGCGAGACGCCTCGACCTCGTCGACTTCGGCAACCCCGACTCCGAGACGGCGCACGGGCTGACCGCCCCCGACTCCGCTGCCGTCGACGGCAACGCGGGCGACCGGGCCCGAGTCGCCAAACCCCTGGCCACCCCCGACATCAAGACCGGTGACCTCCGCTTCACGATGCGGGTCGACCCCCTCCACCAGAACTACCTCACCGTCAAGTTCTGGGGCGGCGACACCTCCCCGTACAAGACGATCGCGTACATCAACGGCGAGCAGATCGGCTACCGTCGCTCCGGCGACTACGAGGCGCTGAACACCGGCACGGTCCGTCCGCTGCCCGGCCGCTTCTTCTACGCCACGGTCATGCTGCCGCTGGAGCACACCAAGGGCCGCGAGCACGCCGAGATCACCCTGCGCACCTACGACGCCGCGTTCACCGCCAAGGTCACCGCCGACTCCCGCGGCTACTACCGCGCTTACACCCACACCGGCGCGTACCTCGACGTGAGCGCCGAGCCGCAGGCCGACTTCACACCGCCCACGGACACGGTCACGGACCTGTCCGAGCCGCAGAAGCAGGCACTCGTCGACGGCTATGTGGCGAGCCAGGTGAAGCTGTTCAACGACCACTCCGCGAAGATCGACGCATCGGCGACCGCCCGGCTCAGCATCGTCCGCTACGAGGACGAACTCCGCTTCTACGCCTCGGCGTTGACTCAGTCCAGCTGGTGCCCGGCAAGGACCACCACCGACCGGCGGACGGCCCTGCTGCGGGTCTTCAAGTGCGTCGACAACCACACCAAGGACTACTACGCCGACACGAGACTCCTGGCCCGCGGCGGCCACCAGGGAGACTGGGGCGGCTACTACGGGGCCCTCGGTGAGGCCCTCTACATCGTCGAGAACCTCGTCGCGGACAACGATGTCCTCGGCCGGGAGGCCTTCGAGACGTTCCTGGACGAGCCCTTCACCACCGGCACCAGTGAGGGGAAGACCTCGCTCAAGGACGTCGACTTCGACGGTTCACCGCTGACCCGCCGGGCCGCCTGGGGCCGCGTCCTCAAGGCCAACTTCGACTACGCCCGCTCGCGGCTCTCGTACATCTACAACCAGGTGATGTACACCTACGAGGGCGCCTGGGAGGCCCATGAGGGGCTGCGGGTCATCGGTTCGGAGTTCTACGAGGGCAAGGCGCGCAGCCACCGCATCGCGGGCGAGGCGCTCGGCTGGCTGCCCTTCCTCGGCGAGGAGGTACTCGTCGGCCCGGACGGCCAGGACCTGGACCTCTTCCACTCGCTCTTCTACCACGACACCACGGCCCGCTGGACGGACGACTACATCAAGTACGTCATCAAGGGTCTGGCCAGGTCCAAGCTCGACAAGGTCGGCAACCTGGTGCGGCGCCTGCCCCTCGGCAAGCACTACACCACGGTCACCGAGGCGGGCCACACCCGCGAGAACGGCTACGTCGCCAACTACGGCGAGGCCACCAACTACCTGCCCGAGTGGTTCCACCGCACCTGGGGACACAAGGGCGACGAGGACCTGAACGACCGGATTCTGGAGATCGCGCTGCGCAACCTGCACGCCCGCTCCCTGGCCCGGATGACCGACCTCGACGACAACCTCAGGCGCACCATGCGCATGGAGATGGTGATCGACGAGCGCAACACCAACTACCCGGGCTTTCCGGGCTACGTGCTGCGGATCTCCGAGGGCCGGATCCTCAACTACGTCTCCCTGGCCCGGCACATGGCCGAGCACGCCGACCGGTACACCGCGAACCGCTGGGCGAGCACGCGCTCGTACGCCCGCGAGGCGGTCGGCTTCGCCCAGCAACAGCTCGCCGACCACCAGTACTTCAGCTCCTTCGCCTCCATCACCGGCAAGAACAAGTACGACCTCACGCTCGGCGAGACCTACGCCTACCTCAAGGCCCACGAGCCGACCGGGATCGTCCACGCGCACACGGACTTCGCCCACTACACGGCCGCGGAACTGACCGCACTGGCCGTGAACCGTGCCCACTACGAGCGCTTCGCCTGGGTCGACGTGGACTGCATGTTCGTCTCGCTCAGGGACGGCGACCTCCACCTTTGGGGCCAACTCAACGAACGCCAGCGGGGGTTCGCCCGCAACGGCCGCCTCCACGTCCGGCAGGCGGACCGCGACCACATCGTGCAGATCAACACCAACGCGCGCTTCCAGTACGAGGACTACTGGGCCCGCATGGACAACATCGACGTCGACTTCATGGAGGACCAGCAGACGGGCGACTCATCGGCCCTCCAGGCCCTGGCGGGCGAACTCGCGCCGATCACCTTCCAGCCGGGCGTCGGCACGGTCCACCGCGAGAACTTCGAGGCCGACCACGCCTATTCGGGCTACCCGGACCTCCTGACCGCCCGCTACGGCCGCTACTTCTTCGTCTTCAACACGACCCGCAGGACGTACGGGAACGAGAGGGCGTACGAGGTGGAGGTGCCCTCGGCCACCGGCCGGACGGGTTCGACCGGTTCGACGGTTCTGGACCTGGTGAGTGGCAAGGAACTCCCGGTGCGCGGCGGCAAGGTGAAGGTCGCGCCCAAGACCGGCCTGGTACTGAAGCTGCCGACACCGCTGGAGTCCGAACTCCCGCCCGCACACGTCGACTTCGTGCACACCCTCCCCGGCGACGGCGCGGTCACGGTGACCTGGCAGACCACCGCGGGCGCCGCGCACTACGAGGTGCGGCGGGCCACCCGACAGCAGGGCCCGTACAAGGTCCTGGCGGCGAAGGAGACCGGCCGCCACTTCACGGACACCTCCGCCCGCCCCGGCGAGACGTACTTCTACACGGTCACCGCCGTCAACGGCCAAGGCCCCGGCTGGACTTCGCACACCATCCGGACCGAACTGCCGAAGCCCGTCTCGCCCGGGCTCAGGAACTCGGGCTGGCGCGACGACGCCCTGCGCAAGGCACGGCCGGGCAGCACACAGGTGCGCGGCTCGACGATACGAGTGCTCGGCGCGCGCGGCGACGGACTCGGCGAGGGCGACGACTACAAGGTGCCCTCCCGCGACATGGAGGACCAACTCCACTACGTGAGCCGCCCGTTGGCGGGCAGCTTCACCCTCACGGCCCGGGTCTCCGGGGCACTCGGCCCGCTCACCGGGCTGATGCTCCGCGACCGGATCGCCGCCGACACCCGCCACCTCTTCTTCGGCGCGGACAAGGACGGACGGCTCGTCTTCCACAACCGCACCCGCGACAGCCGCCACGACTGGCAGGACGACCTGCGCTCGCCCATCACCCGCCGCCTCGACGGGCAGACCCTGGCCGCGACGCCGTACCTGCGGATCGTCCGGGACGCCGGCAGCCACCGCGTGCACGGCCAGGTGTCGTCCGACGGCACCACCTGGGTGACGGTCGCGACACTCTTCACGCCCTTCCCGTACGCGGTCCACGCGGGCTTCGCGGCTACGGGCGACGCGGAGTTCGCGAAGGTGGCCGTGGACACCCTCGGCGCGCACGCTCTCCTGCTCTCCGTCGAGCGCGACACCGACACCGCGACCATCCGCTGGAACAAGCCCGACGACGCCCTGACCTTCACGCTCTCGCGCTCAACCGGCGGCGGGCAGTGGGAGGTTCTGGAGAAGGACACACGCGCGTACGCCTACGAGGACAAGAACCTGCGCCACGGCTCCCGCTCCTACAAGGTGACGGCGGCCCTCGTCGGCGGCGGCACCCGCGACTCGGCCGTGGCCGTGGCGGTCGCCGAGACCTTCGCCCAGGTCCTCGCCCGGGCACGGAAGACGGACGCCGCCGAGTGGACGAAGAAGTCGTACGCGGCCTTCACGGCCGAACTCGACCGCATCGAAAAGGCGACCGGCGACCCGGAAACCGACCGCGTCGACGCCGTGTACGCGGCCCATGAACTCCTCGTCTCCGTCGACACGTTGCTGCGGAAGTTCCAGGTCACGCCGTCCATGGTGGTGGCCTCCACCACCCAGTGGCCCGGCACGGGAACCAAGGAGGCCGCGGGCCGGCGGGCCTTCGACGGCGACACCACCACCTACACCGACACCACGGCCACCGAGAGCTGGATCGACATCGACGCGGGCGCCTCGGGCCCGATCACCGTCGACCGCATCCGTCTGTACCCTCGCGGCGACCAGCTGAGCCGCGCCAACGGCACGGTGTTCCGCGGCTCCGACGAGGCCGGGGCCGACTGGACCGACTTCCACACGGTCGGTGGGGTCGACACGGCCCGGTGGTACGAGTTTCGGCTCGCCGAGCGGGTGTCGTATCGGAGGATCCGCGTCTTCGACGGGCACAACGGGCGTTGCAACGTGGGGGAGATTGAGTTCTGGTACCAACTGCCCGACGAGGGGTGAGAGCCGCGGGTTCGTCGTGGCCGGTCGCGCAGTTCCCCGCGCCCCTAAAGCGGAGCTGACCATTCCTGTACGAGGGACGCCAGTTGCCGGGGGCGTTCCTCGTGCAGGTAGTGGCCGCAGTCCTCGAACACCTCGACGCGGGAGCCCGGCCGGGTGAGGGTGCCGCGTTCGAAGTCGGCTGCGGTGGTGGTCGCGTACACGCCCAGCACGGGGCAGTCGCGGCGCGCCAGATATGCGCGGGTGGCGGGGCGGAGGCCGAAGGCGTCCGGGGCCAGGTACATGCCGTCGCGGCACTGGGCCAGGACCTCCGGGTCCATGGCCGCCATCAACCTCCGCTGACGGTCGCGCAGTTGGTCATGCACCCCCGGCAGGAAGGCGCTCTCCACGAAGCGGGCGGCCCACTGCGCGCCCTCCCTCCGTAGCTCCTCCTGCTCCCGGGGGATACGTACGGCCTCGCCCTCGTTGGCTCCGTACGCCGCGTCGACGACCACCAACGCCCGTACAAGACGGGGGTGTTCCACCGCGAGAGCCGTGACCGCCTGGGCGCCCATCGAGTGACCGACGGCGATCACCGGGCCCGGGTCCAGCCGGCCCAGCAGGTCCGCCAGGTCGGCGGCGAAGTCGCGCGGGCCGTAGCCGCTCGGCGGCTTCGGGGAGCGGCCGTGGCCCCGCAGGTCGGGGACGATCACCCGGTGCCGCCAGTAGGGGAGGGTGGGCGCCCAGTCGTCGCCGTCGCCGCCCCAGCCGTGGACCAGGAGGAGGGCCGGGCCCCTGCCGGGGTGGTCCGCGTGATGGAGGGCTACCGGTGGGGAGGTGGTCACGGGGTGACTCTAGACGTGACCCCACCACCGGGAAGGGGCCGTCACCAGGAAGGACCCGCCACCATCAGGGACCGGCCACCATCAGGGACCCGGCACCACGGGCCCGGGAGGAGCGGCATACCGTGAGGAGTCGAGCACAGCAGCCGGGAGCACCGGGAGCTAGGAGGACGGGATGGGCAGCCGTACCGCGCTGGTCGAGGACCTGATGGAGAGGTTCCCGCACGTACCGCGGGAAGCCGTCTTCAAGGAGGACCTGCTCCGTGGGGGCGTGGCCTTCGACGACTCCGCGCTCAGTGATACCGCCAACGAGGCCGCCGGGGACGTCAAACCGAAGTCGTACTTCATCTTCTCCTTCGACCACGGCACGCTGCCCGAGCTGGGCGCGGCCGCGCTGCGCCGCCCGCCGGAGGAGATCATCCTCACCGGCGGCCCGTACGACCTGCGCCGGACCGTGGTGTCCGTGCGTGTGAACCCGTCCTCGCCGTATCGCGTGGCCGCAGGTGAGGACGGCGTGCTCGGCCTCTACCTCGACGGGAAGCGGATCTCGGACGTCGGGGTGCCGCCCATGCCGGAGTACTACCGGCACAAGCTCGCCAACGGGAAGTCCGTCATGGAGGTGGCCCCGACGATCCAGTGGGGCTACCTGATCTACCTGACCGTCTTCCGGGTCTGCCAGTACTTCGGCGCCAAGGAGGAGTGCCAGTACTGCGACATCAACCACAACTGGCGCCAGCACAAGGCGGCCGGGCGGCCCTACACCGGCGTCAAGGACGTCGACGAGGTCCTCGAAGCCCTGGAGATCATCGACCGCTACGACACGGCGAAGGCCTCCACCGCCTACACCCTCACCGGCGGCGCCATCACCTCCAAGCTCCAGGGCCGTGACGAGGCCGACTTCTACGGCATGTACGCCAAGGCCATCGAGGAGCACTTCCCGGGCCGGTGGATCGGCAAGGTCGTGGCCCAGGCGCTGCCGAAGGACGACGTGCGGCGGTTCAAGGACCACGGCGTGCAGATCTACCACCCGAACTACGAGGTGTGGGACGAGTACCTGTTCAAGATGTACTGCCCGGGCAAGGAGCGGTACGTCGGCCGGGACGAGTGGCACAAGCGGATCCTGGACTCTGCGGACGTCTTCGGCGCGCGCAATGTGATCCCGAACTTCGTGGCGGGCGTGGAGATGGCGGAGCCCTTCGGCTTCACGACGGTCGACGAGGCCATCGCCTCCACCACCGAGGGCCTGCGCTTCTTCATGTCGCACGGCATCACACCCCGCTTCACCACCTGGTGCCCGGAGCCGACGACCCCGCTGGGCAAGGCGAACCCGCACGGCGCGCCGCTGGAGTACCACATCCGGCTGCTTGAGGCCTACCGCTCCACGATGGAGGACTTCGGGCTCTCCTCGCCCCCCGGGTACGGTCCGCCCGGGCCGGGCAACGCGGTCTTCTCGGTGAGCTCGTTCATGGACAGCCTGCCGGCGAACGAGGTCACGGAAGAGGTGCACGCGGTCTGAGAGAACGGGGCGGATGGGGACGTACGGCAGTTCCAGGGACAGTCGGTTGAGTCATTTGGGGCTGCCGGGACGTACAACTGGTGTACGACTGGAGCACGGCTGAGGCCGAGGGGCCTGGTGGGACGTGCGACCGGCGGTAACCGGATGTGCAAGTGCCGCTTGTCAGTTGTGCAGGAACCGTGAAAAACTCTGGTCCCGTCGCAGACGTCCCCCTCAACTCCCGTATTACCCAGGTGAGTTGACCCCGCTTGTGGATGCAGGTGAAGTCCCCACCCATGCCAGACCTGCCGACCCCTCAGGACGCCGCCGAGGCCACTCTGTTCTCGGAGTGCTGGGACGCGGTCCTTTCGTACGCCGATCTCTGTACCGGCGCCTCCACCCATGCCCGCCAACTGGCCTCCGAGGCGTTCTCGCTCGGCATACGAGAAGCGCGTGCCGCGGAGGCCGAGGCCGGCGGCAGAAACTTCGGGCGCCGGGCCCGCACACCCCGGCTGCCCCGAATACCGCTCCTCCTGACCGCCGTTCGCCAGACCACCGCCATCTGGGAGTCGAGGGGTCAGGGCGATCGCCTCGACCCCGACCTCCGCCTGTGGCTCAACTCCGAGAAGGCAGCCCGCTTTTCGGGACCGCCCCTGCACCGGCCGCTCGCCCTGCGCGGGCTGCGGGACATGCAGGAACCGGATGCCGCGCTGCTGTGGCTGGCGGAGGTCGAGGCGCTGCCGGTCACCTCCGTGGCCCGCCGGCTCGGCCTCGACCCGGAGGGCGCGGCCGAGGAACTGCATCAGGTGCGCGGCGTGTTCCGCGACCGCTGCCACCGCAACCACCTCGACACACCGCTCTCCGAGGAGTGCCGCAGCTACGCCCGGCTCCTCGACGCGGTCACCCGCTCACCCGCGGCCGAGGTGCCGGACGACCTGTCGTGGCACCTCGCGCGGTGCGTCGAGTGCGCGGAGGCCGCCGCCTGTCTGCGGCTCGTCGGCGGAGGGCTGCCCGCCGCGCTCGCGGGCGGGGTCATCGGCTGGGGCGGACTCGCCTACCTGGAACGACGCCGCAGGGCCGTCGAGTCGGGGCTCAGCCGCGGCGCGGCCGACGACGACCCGGACGAGCCGGACGGTGACGCGACCGAAGGCCGCCGCGCCCGGATAGGCAGGGTCGGACTGATCGCCGCCGCCGTCGGCGTCTCCCTCCTGGCACTGGCGGTCACGCTGGCGCCGTTCGGCGAGGACGAGGGCGCCGGCTCCCTGGAAGGGACGGCGGGCCGGGAACCGGTGGGCCAGCAGGTCCCCTCGCTCGACCCCGCGCCATCGGGATCGGGGAACGGCTCGACCGCTTCCTCCACGACCTCCCCGCAGGCATCCGAATCGAACACCGAGAAGACCGACGAGCACGCCGGCACGGGCTCCGCGTCGGAGAAGGAGCCCCAGGGCGACTCCACCTCCTCGGCCGAGGAGGACGGCGCCGACCCCAACCCCAGCGAACCCGCCGTCTGCCACGCCCGCTACGAACTGGTCAACGAGTGGCCCGACGGCTTCCAGGCCACCGTCACCGTCAAGTCCGACTACGCCCTCAACAACTGGCGCGTCAGCTGGACCTTCCCCGACGGCCAGAAGGTGACCCAGATGTGGGACGGCAACTTCGACCAGGACGGCTCCCGGGTGACCGCGAGCGCCGCCGACTACAACAAGTCGGTCGCCGCGGGCGGATCCTTCGCGGTCGGCTTCCTCGGCTCCTGGAAGCCCGGCAACGGCAACGCGGCACCGGACGAGTTCATGCTGAACGGACGCAGCTGCACACACAGCTGAGCTGTGCCGGGACCCGGCCCCGCCCGGTGGGGCCGGGCCGGGCGCCGCTCGTATCCGGAGGTTCACCGAACCCACAGCGGACGAGTTCACCGCGTACGTTACGGAAGCACGCTGGGAGTCTCCTTGCCCGGCGGGGTGTCCACCGGCTCGGTCGCCCGGCCCCAGTGGCTCCGGGTCAGCAGGGCGGTGGAGGTCAGGTGCAGCACGTTGACGACCAGGATCGCCGGCGCGATGATCGCGACGGCGGCGGGCAGCGCGGGCTCCAGCAGGAGGGCCAGGATGATCGCGGTGATGCCGTTCTGCTGGCTCAGACAGAGTGAGGCCCGGTCGCGGCGGGAGAACCCGAGGCCCACCACCGCGGCCACGAGGATCTGAGCCACGAACGTGGCAACCCCCAGCGTCGCTCCCGCGGCGAAATCGGCACCCCCGGCCAGCAGGATGCCCAGCAGCAAGGTGGCTACCACCAGTGCCGTGTTGGTCGCCCGCCCCAGCCACGCGCCCAGCTCGGGCCGGAAGAACAGTGCGGACAGTGCGAGCCCGAGCATGAGGAACTGCCAGGTGGCCGTGGCCAGCAGGGCCGCCAGGGCCGCGTACTGAAGGACGCGCCTGACCCGCTGAGGCCCGCGCAGTGCGGCGAACGGAACGGCGTCGGCCGGTCCGCGGTTCCGTAGCACCGCCCACACCGCCGCCGCCATCGCCAGCAGGACGAGGTTGCCGATCAGCGTCGTCGCGTACCCCTCGGCGCCGGACGTGACGCCCTCCGTGCTCTCCAGGACCATCGACCCCAGAATCACCACGAGGACGGTGGTCACCGGGTCGTCGAACGAGGCCCAGGCCGCGAGCAGGGACTTGGCGCGCGGTGACATGTCGCGGCTCTCCAGCATCGCGGACACCGACAGCGGGTCGATCTGCGCCATGGCGACCGCGAGGACGAGGTACTCGGGATCGTCGGGGAACGCCACCCACAGCACCCCCGCGATGAGCGCGGCCTTCAGCACCACACCGAAGGTGATCGCGACGACGATCCGGTAGAGGTCGCCCCGCACCTGCGGCCGGAGGATCCCCTGGGCGCTGCCGTACAGCCCGACTGCGAGGAGGCCCGAACTGAGCCAGCCGTACCACCCGCCGTCCGCGCGGATGTCGAGCGTCAGCCACTGGCCGACCAGACAGCCCGCGTCGGCCAGGCACAGCGGAAGGAGGAGCGGGCGCAGGAGCCCGCTCAGGACGGCGTGCGCCCGTCCCGGACCACCATCCTGGAGTGCCACGACGAGACGTCCTTCCGGGCCTGTCCGTGCTGCCCTGTCAGCCCTCGGCCAGCTCGCTCCCGAGCCGCGCGACCTGCTGATCGGCCTCCGTGACCCTCGACTGGTCGAGGGTCACTCCCATGAGGTAGCGCTGGCCAGGAAGGGCGTGGAAATACACGGCACCCTGCTCCACGTCGAGCACCACCTGGATCAGTTCGCCCTGCAGGATCGCCCGCAGAGACAGGTTCAGGCGCCTCGTGACGCCGGGCAGCAGCTGGCCCATCCGGCCGTACCGGCCGCGGCGCCGGTCCGGGGTCTGCGCCCGGAAGAAGCTCCCGAGCCCCGGATGATCGAAGATGTCGTAGCCCCAGGACGTTGTCGGGGACTGGTGGTACGCGATGTAGTGCAGGCCCTGGACGTCGAGCACCGACCGCAGGGCCTCCTCGACGTCGGGCGGCGGGACCGGGGCCGTACGCCGATTCTCGGCCACGTAGGCGCCGGCCGGGAGGGGCGCGTCGGGGGGCGGGACCGGATCGGTGGCCGGGGATTCGGGCAGGGCGATGGGTTTGCCCACCCACGGCTCGTCGTTGAACCAGGAGCCGTAGTTCAACGGGCTGTACCGCGCGGGCAGCCGGAGACCGTTGACGCATTCGGCCATCCTGGTGTCGAGTTCGTCGAGACGGTCCATGGCCGCGGTGGCGCCGTAGAGATGGAATCCGGGCTCGACGAGGTAATAGAGGACCGCGCCCGTCGGTACGCGCAATACGGTGCGAATGAGTGCGCCGGTGCGTAACGCGGTGAAATCCGGTTCGAGTTCTTCGAGGATGTAATACAGCTGGCGCCCGGTCCGTTCGTGGGAGGCGGATTCCGGGGAAAGCTCGAATAACCCGCCCGGCGACTCCGTGGACGCGTCCAGGACGACCTTCGCCGTGTCGCCGTCATAGAGCACCAAGTGGGCCAGGCCCTCGGAGTGGAGCAACTGGTTCAACTGGTCCGCCAGTTGAGTCATCTGTGGTGTCTCCCCGTCCGGAAAGCGAGCCGTGGCGTGCGCGGTGGCGCCCTGGGGTTCAGACATCCTGTACCTCCAGATCCGCGCCGAGCCTCCGATACGGATCGGCCAGCAGTGCGGCCGTGAGGGGATGCCCGGCAAAGGGTTGTTCGGAGACCCGGCGCTCGAGGTTTGCCCTCAACTCGCTCTGGTCCTCCGATCCGGAGGCCAGCCGGTTGGCCAGTGCCATCAGTGTCACCGGATGCCGCTCCCCCCATGCCGTGGCCTGTGCGCAGTCCTCGTGGATGCCGATGTCCTCCGTGCTGGTGTCCCTCCCCAACACGCTCCGGCAGTTGCTCTGGTTCATCCGTGCGACGAGCGCGTACCGATGACCTGATTCGAATGCGGTTTCGAGTTGGTACACCGCCTTGCGTGCGTGCGAGAGTGCCGTGTCCGGGTCCCCGGCCGCCAGTAGATACAGAGCCATATTGTTGAGGCAGATGCTGGTGAAGGGATGGGTGGGGCCGAACACCTTTTCATAGCGTTCGTACAGGTCCGGCATGCTGTTCGCCGCGTCGGCGAACCGGTCGGAGGCATACAGTCCGATCGCGACGGACAGGTCGCAGGCCATGGTGCCGGGATGTTGGTCACCCCACTGCCTGCTGAACCCGGCCCGCGCGTCCTGCAGCCGCTTCAGCCCCTCGTCGACGTCCCCCTTGCGCACCATGGTCATGCCCAGGCTGGCCAGCGCGCCCAGGTAGAGGTGGGAGTCCTTTCCGGTGAGCGTGCGAAAACGCTCGCAACTGCGGTTCAGGTACCGCTCGGAGGCGACCAGTTCGTTGCTCTCGCGGGAGTACGTGCCGAGATTGGCGTACGAGATCCAGGGCCGGAAGTCGTTCTCGCCGTACTGCCGCTTGCGGACCGCGTAGACGTCCCGGTCCAGGTCGGCGGCGGCGCTGACGGTCTCCATGTAGAACTTCGACAGCGCCAGGTTGATGGCGGCGTCGAGCGTGGCGTTGTGCTCCGGGCCGATCACCCTGGAAAGGCCCAGGTGGGTTCCGCTGTCCTCCAGGAAGGCGTCCCGGAAGCGACCGGTGGCGCGCAGATCGGCGGCGTAGCCGCGGGCGGCCATCAGGGTGTACACGTCGTTGCTGTCGCGCTCGCGTTGGATCTTGACCGAGTGCCGGGACAACTCCAGCGCGCACTTGTACCGGCCCAGGGCCCGGCAGGCCGCCGCCACCTCGGACTCCAGCCGCAGCACCATGGTCCGGCTGTCACCGATGTCCGCATCGTCGCGCCAGCGGGTCAGGATGCGCTCACCCAGGACCCGCGCCTCGTCCCAGCGCCCCGAGGTCCGCCGGTGGTAGACCTGGCTGACGAGCCAGCGGTGCACCTGCGGATCGGAGCTCTCCAGCGCGCCGGAGGGCTCCAGGTGCCGATCGAGTTCGGCGAAGTCCTTGCGGTGCTCCTGTTCGTGCCGCTGAAGGTCCGTGGGCACCATGGCGGCCAGCACGGCCAAGGCCTCCGCGCGGGTTTCCGCCCGCTCCTCGGGGGTCATCCAGCCGCGTACCAGGTCCTGCAGGATCCGGTGCACCTTCAGCCTCCCGGCCTTCGGGTCCACCACCGCGAGCGTCGCGACCGAGAGCTGGTTGAGCACGTTCCGCAGGCGCAGTGTGTCCTCAAGGCTCGCGTCCAACCGGACCAGCCGCTCGATCATGCCGGTCGACTCGATGACCCGCATGCCCACACCGTCCGCCGACAGGAAGGAACACAGCTGCAGCAGCCGGGCGGCGGCGGGGAACTGGCGGCGCAGTCCCTCGTACCTCACCCGGTAGACCGCGTCCATCGTGCGGTAGGGCGCGGGGACCTCGCCCGGGGCTTCGGACTCCAGCCGGTCGATGAGGGCGATGTACGCGTCCACATGCGCCGGATAGGAACTCAGCTCCGCCACAGCCGTGTTGAGCATCAGCGGGTGGTCCCCGAGCCGCTGGGCCAGCCGGTCCAGGGCGTCGATCTCCGCTCCGGGCAGCCCGCTCCGGAGGAGGTGCAGGCTCTCCTCGCGGGTGAACGACTCGATCTGCTGGGTCTCGTACCCGGCGGGCCACTCGGAGGTGAGCGAGGTGATCAGGACGTGGCCGGGTCCGGTGGTCGGCAGGAACGGTTCGAGGACTTCGCTGCTGGGAGCCCCGTCGAAGACGAGCAGCCAGCGGGAGCAGTGCCGCCCGGTCCGCAGATCGGTCAGCAGGGCGGTCGGGTCGTCGCCACCGCGTGCGTCGCCGACCGCGGCGTTGAGCTCGCGGGCCAGTGCGCGCAGCGCGGCCCGGATGGTGTCGTCGCTGCCCGCCGGGATCCACCACACCAGGTCGTACTGGGAGGCGAAACGGTGCGCGTACTCCAGGGCCACCTGGCGCTTGCCGGAGCCCTTCATGCCCCACAGGACGCGCGGAGCGATGTGCTCGGCCGTCGAGAAGGCGAACCCCTCGTGCAGTTCCGCGAGTTGGCGGGTACGCCCGACGAAGCGGACGTCGCGCATGGGCAGGGACACCACGTTCGGCTGCCGGCCCGGGAAGCGCGTACGGTCCGTCGGGCAGAACGGGGCTTCGGCGACCTCCGTCGGGAAGCGGGAAAGCAGCGCCCGGTGGGCCGCACGCTCCTGCTGCCCGGCGAGGTTGACGGCGTCGGGCCAGTCGAAGTGCGGGACGAGTCGCGCGGTACTGATCCGCAGGCCCACGATCTTCGGCGGCTGGGCGCCCCCCACGGGCGCCCCCACCGCGAGGTTCGCGATCGTCCGTCCCGCCGCGGTGTCCTCCAGACGACGGGACAGCAGAGCGACGACGTAGTCGGAGTCGGGCCCGCAGTCCAGTACGTGGTCGTCTACCACGTCCGGGCCGTCGGGGAACGGATTCGTCCCCGGCTGGGCCGGCTGCACCTTGACACCTGCGGCGGCGAGTTGTTCGGTGATCCAGTCGCCCCACAGTTGGTCGTCGGGGGCGTTCAGTACGGTCACGGTCAGCGGTACGACATCCCGCTCCGAGTGCCCGGTCCAGTTGGCGTACTCCTCGCGCAGATCCTTGGGCGCCGGCTCGAACGCGGCCACGGCACCGTCGGTGATCCGCTGCGCGGCTTTGACGCAGGCGCTCAGCAGGGTGTAGCTCTGGCGCGGATTCTCGATCAGGACGGCGAGTTCCTCCGTGAAGGAGAAACGGGGCTGATAGGGGATCAGCACCTCGTTCCAGTAGGCGTCCAGCGACTCCTCTCCGGTGACGCTCAGATACGGGTCGAGCGCCGTGCGCGCCTCGGCGAGGGCACGTTCGACGCGGGTCGGCTCGATGGTGGTGTCGACGCGCAGGGGCACCACATGGATCGTGATGGGTCTTGGCTGGGCCTCTATCCGCCGTGCGATGTCCCGGGCGCCCTCGATGGCCTGCCGGTTCAGGCTGAGGCCGATGACCACGGTGTCGGGCAGAGCGAACGTGCAGATGCTGGCGTCCGCCGACATACCGGCGCGGCTGTCGATGAGGATGTAATCGTAGTCGCTCTCACGCATCCGGGACCGCAGCGCCGCCAGGAACTCCTTGCCGTCGTCGGTGTCCTGGAACAGATCCCAGTCGAAGATGCGCAGCCGGTCGCGGTAGCGGCCGTCCTGCCGCCCGGGGCCCAGGTAGTACAGGTGGCCGCCGTTCGGGAACGGGTAGTGGACGTCGACGTCGTAGCGCTTGAAGTCGGTGTGCTGGGGGTGCAGTTCACGCAGATGCTCCGAACCCCGCTCCTGCCTGTTCGCCGTGGTCGCGAAGGTGGAGAACATGTCCAGGATGCCGTCGCTGGTGCTCAGATCGCGATTCGGGAGGTACTTCGAGTAGTACAGATGGAGCCCCGGATCTTCCAGATCCCAGTCGATGGTGAGCACCGACTTGCCCTGACTGGCCATGATCCAGGCGATGTTCGCCAGAGCCATGGTGCGGCCCGCGCCCGCCTTGTACGAGGAGAAAGTAATGATCTTCGTCTGCCGACCGGGTGTGCTCATCCCCCGCCCCACGATTCCCTGGGTGTTCCACTGACCAACGGCGACCAGGACCCTCGGCGCCCGAGCCAGCCGGCCCGTTCGCGCTCCCTGCGTACGATCCGCTCCGCCGCGTTCTCCAGACGCGGCTCGTCCGCTCTCTCCGGCAACGGGTCCTCCTCCCCGGCCCCCGCGAAGGCGTCGGCCATCACCGCGGCCATGGCGTGTGCGAGCGAGTCCGGGGAGCCCGCCTCGTGGTGCGAGGCGCCCAGATGCCGGGCCGGGGTGCGCGCCAGCGCCTCACGCAGCCGTCCCGCGCTGTGCCGGCTCTCCTCGTCGAGACGCGGCAGCACGGTGACGACGGCCGCGACACGCGCCCCCGAACGCGCCAGTCGATCCCAGTGCACCGGAAAGGACGGGTCGCCGGTCATCCACGGGTCCACCAGCACCACGACGACGGCGGACGCCTCCACCTCGCTCAGTGGGTCCGCGCCGGTGTCGTCCAGGGTGACGCGGGTCAGCCGCTCGACGCCGCAGGCATACGCCGCCCGGCCGGCGATGGCAGCCGCGGGCTCGTCGCTCTGGGGGTGAAAGGGGCGCCACTCCTCTGCGCTCTCCGCGTAGGTGTCGACGGACCGGCGCAGCCGCTCCATGCCCGGTCGGGTGCCGGCCAGCAGAGCCAGTACCAGATGGCGCTCGGGGGGCCGGTGCGTCCGGGCGGGGGGTTGGCCACGCCCCATGTGCTGCGGGTGCGACGGACCGAAGTACGGCTCCACGGTGCCGCTCTCGGTCGCCGGCATGGCGGGCAGCGGTGTCCTCGCGGCGCGCGTGAGGCGCTCGGCCACCCGGCGCACCAGTCCGCGATACCGGTCCCAGGTGCTCGGGTCGCGCTGCAGGCCGGGCACGTCCGGACCCTGGTAGCCGTCCCCGAGGTCGTCCAACAGTTGGCCGGTTCTCGCCACCGACCTGGGCAGTACGAGAGAGTCGGCCCGCCACAACACACCGACCAGGGCGTCCTCCGGCTCCCCGGTTCGCCAAAGCCGGCGCTGCATGCGCTCACGGAAGACGGACCACTCCAGGGCGCACTGGGAGTCGTTCAGATAGTCGGCCGAGTAGAGCACCAGGAAGGTGCGACAGACCAGGACAGCGGGGTCGGGACCGAGCGCGGGTTCCGCGCGCTGCAGGCTGCCTTCGTTGCGCGAGTGGCGGCCGAGCATGCTGAAGATCTCGTTCTGGACGTCGGAGTGGAACCGCTGGACCGGTCCTCTGTCACCGGTCGAACTGACGTAACTGGTGTAGAACAACGGCCCCACAGCAACCCCCCAAGGGACCAACCTCCCGTACGACGATGGCCTGTCACCGCCCCATTGCCCCACGTCGGTGTCGGCTCGCTCGTCGGTCTGCCCAAGCCTGTGCATCGACGTCAATTCAGGTCTATGATAGGCAATTTTGCCCTCATGGGGGCCGGTTTGAAACCGAGCCATCTCTCGGATCCCTTTGGAGTGGCTAAAAATTCCGGATATCTGTACTGGTCGGCACTCGATTTCGGGCGCCTGTTCAGGCTCGGTTCACCGGTGCTGTTCGGCGATCGATGTGCTGGATGAGCCGAGTGAGGTCCAGACAGTACACCGACGGATTGGCAAATTCCTGTCCCCTGCCATAGCGGTGAGTGCGGAGTCCGCCGCCGCAGATCTCCACCAGGGAACATGACCGGCAGGTGGCGCACAGGGAGCCGATGCCGTGCTCCGGGGCGTCGGGCAGTTCCAGTACGCCGTCGAAGGAATGGCTGAGTATGTTCGCACCCGTGTGTGAGGCGCCGTCGGCGACGGCGTTGAGCGAGTCCGCCCACACGAGCGCTCCGTCCGTCTCCACCACGGCGACGGCGGCAGGTAGGGGGCCCAGCGCCTCGGCGCTGCTGCCGGTCTGGTCCCGGCACATGCCGATGACCGACTCGAACAGCCGCACCCGCACCGGACGTCCACTGTCCTCCCAGCGGTCGAACACCTCGCACAGCCAGTCGCCGTACGGCGCCCGCGTGCCCCCGGCGCCGGACGGCGGGGCGTCCCAAGTCCCGTGGGGCAGAAGGAAGTCGACGGACGGCGGGCGGTGGGCGACCAGCGCCTCGTAGGTCTCCCCGGGCGGGTTGGTGAGATCCACCGTGCACAGCAGGCCGCCGAACAGCCGCCTGTGGCGCGGGGTGTCGAGCCGCGCGAGGGCCGCGGCCACCTGGGCGTGACTGCCGTGCCGTGCACCGCCGTTGGTGCCGCGCCGGCCCCGGTGGCGGTCGTGGGCCCGCTCGTCGCCGTCAAGACTGATGCCGACGCTTATGTCGTGCCGCAGCAGCACCTCCAGCATGGCGTCGGTGAGCAGGGTGCCGTTCGTCTGGACGGCCAACTCCACGCAGGCGCTGGTCGATCCGGCGATCCGGCGCACCGAAGCGGCGAACTCGTCGATCACCGCGGGGCCGGCCAGCAGCGGTTCGCCGCCGTGCAGGATCACCCTGATCCGGCTCAGACCGTGCAGGCGCACATGCTCTGATATCCGGTGCACCACCCGGTCCCGAACGGCCGCCGGCATCGTACGAGGGCGCCCGCGCCAACCGGTGTCCCGCAATTCGAAAACGTAGCAGTAGTCGCATGCGAGATTGCATCGGCTGTGCAGCTTGACAACGAATTGGTCGAATGCTGTCAGTGTTGCGCGCCTGTCTCGCGTCACGGATACGTGAGGCATTGGCCAATGCCCGGCCGGGGGGCAGTTTTCCTGGAAAGTGGGGCCTTCCCACCGGTGCGGCCGGACCGCGAGTGACGTACCGTCAGTGAGCGCCCTGGCGGGCGAAGGCTGAGCGGGTGAAACCGAAGCCGGTTTCGCTGGAGGAAGGTTCCGTGAACTCTTCAATCTCTGCCCCCGTCTGTCCCGATGGGGGGCAAGCGCATCCCTCACCGAACTGATCGGCAACTTGGTGATGAGAGTCCCCCATTCAGTTTAGGGACGGCCCTTGCCTCCGGGTGAGGTGTCAATTGGCCAACATTCGCGGCTCCCAGGCGTAAACGGGGGTGCGCGGGACAAAGGGGAGTGAAGGGGGTTGTCCATGGCAAGCTACTTCGTCACGAGTTACGCCGAAGCCGAGAATCCCTCGTATGCGGCGCGTTTCCACGACGACCTGACGGAGGAGGTGACCCGGCAACTCGGCCGGAAGGTCGACGCCCGGACGTGCGATCCCACCGTGCCGACCGAGGAACGTCGACAACTCGTCGCCGGGGCAGGTGTGTTCGTCATGCTGTGGTCGTCCGACTACTTCGAGGACCACGGTTGTCTCGGCGACTGGCAGCTGTTCGAGTACCGGCTGGGCCGCGTTCCCGCCCAACGACGCCAGGCCTGTCTGCCGACGCGGGTGCTGGTCCGCTGGCGGACCGCCGCCAGTCCCCGGCCCGGTGTGCCCTGGCCGCGCATGATCGCCGGGGATGTGATGGCCGACTACAACAAGGACGGCCTGTACAAGGTCGTACGCGAGCAGAGCCCGGACTCGCCCGTCTACCGCTACGTCCTGCGACAGCTGGCCGGCCGGGTCGGCGCCGGACTGGCCGCCCCCCTCCAGGCACTGGCGCCCGACGAAGTGCCCCCGCCGAACCTGGCCTTGCCAAGGCCCCGACCCACAGGATCCGCAATGTCCAAGCCGATCGTTCCCCAGCCGGCCAAGCCCTCGGCCCCGGTACCAGCGCCGCGCGCACTGATCTCGTACGCGCACGACGAGACGGACCCCGAGCACGACAAGGAGGTCAGGGCCCTGGCCGACTTATTGAAGCGCGGGGGCATCAACGTGCGGTTCGACCAGTACGTGGATGACGAACCGCAGAACTGGCTGCGCTGGATGCACGACGAGATGAAGGCGGCGGACTACATGCTGACGGTGGCTTCCCCCGCGTACAAGCGCCGGGTCGAGCACGAGGAGCAGCCGGGGACAGGCCGGGGCGCGACGTGGGAGGCCGGTTACATGCTCGACGAGGTCTATGAGAACTGGGGCACCTGGCAGAAGCGCTTCCTGCGGATCGTCTTCCCGAGGTTCACCGTGGCCGACCTGCCCACCTTCCCCGGCTCCGCCTCCGTTTCCGTGTACCGGATCGACCCCGCGACGGGGGACGGTGACTTCGACCGCCTGCTGTCGTACCTGAAAAAGGGCCCGGCGGCGCCGTGACGCCCCGTGGTGTCGTCAGCTCGCCAGGCGGCCCAGCCCCAAGGTGACCAGTTCGGAGATCTCGCCGGGGGAGCGGGAGACGGCCAGGCTCCGGTTCTCCTCCCGCGTCAGCCCGTTGGACAACCCCGGTGCCTTCGCGTGGGCGCGCAGCCGCTCCAGTCCCGTGAGCAGCCGGGGGTCGTCCGGGACCGCGTCCGGATCGTCGGGGAGCCAGGCGCAGTCGTCGATCCCGAGGGCGCGCACGATGTCGACGGTCACGCCGCCGAAACCAGCCGCCAGATAGAGAGGCTGGGGATCCCCGGGGGCCAGCGAGAGGAGGGCCTCCTCCAGCAGACCCGGGAGTTCGCCCTGGAAGCCCGCGCGCCGTCCGCCGACGAGGAACCGACCGTCGGTGTGGGCCCGCAGGTAGCGGCGCATGGCGGTGAGCGAAGCACGGGCCACGTCGGGATCCACCGTCTCGGCGGGCTCCCCGCGCTCGGCGGCCGGGTCGGTCTCACCACCGGCCGGATCGAGGCAGACGACGCGGCCGACCGGGCCGAGATCCAGCCGGGTCCGCAGTTCCGACAGGCGCAGCCTGCGATGCTCCGGCCAGGCCAGGCACACCAGAACCGGATGATCACGGCGGCCCTGCCGAGCGGCCTCGGCGGTGAGCGCCGAGGTATAGCCACCGGGGCCGAGGTGCCCGCCGTAGGCGAGGTGTCCGCCCGCACCCAGGACGAGCCGGGTGATCTCGCCGAGTGTCAGCCGCAGATGTTCATCGCTCAGTCCGAGGCGCGCCAGGTCGGAACTCTGCGAGACCGACACGGCCAGCGTGCGGCCCTTGAGCGTGCCAGGAGGAAGGGAAGTCACCATGCCTCATCCTCGCAGGCCGGTGTCCGCATCGACGTCACCCAGCCCCGAGAGGCGTCAACCCCCCTGGGGAACATGCCACTTCGCGACTACACTTCCGGAGTGATCTTCGGGTTCTCTGGTAGTCGCGCGGTGCGTGTCCTCGTCGCGGTCGTCGGGGGTGGTCTCGTCGGAGTGGCTCTGTACGGACTGCGGAGCGTCGGAGGCCTCTTCGCGTTCGGCGCCGTCGGCGCCGTGCTGGGCGCCCTGGCCCTGTTGGGGGCGGACCTCTACCGCAGGACGGCCAGTCTCACCGAGGTGCGGATCACCGTGCCGCAACTGAGCGAGCTGACCTTCGTCGTCAACGACCACACCCGGGCCGTCTCCTGGCAGCTCTTCGTCGAGTCGGTCACCCGCATCTCCACCCAACGCCTCGGCGACGACGAGGGTTTCCTGCGCGAGGCACTCGACTCGCTGTACGGACTGTTCGCCACGACCCGGGACATCCTCAAGGCCGCCCGGCCAACCGCGCACGGGGAGGGCGTCACGGTCGAGTACCTGGCGGTGAATCTGCTCAACCAGCAGTTGAGGCCGTTCCTGTCCAAGTGGCACCCCCGGCTGCGGGAGTTCGAGACCGCCCACCCCGAACTGGACGAGTCCGACTGGCCGCAGGCGATGGAATGCCGCCGGGAACTGCGCCAGTTGCAGGCCACCACCAAGGAGTACGTCCTGAGCTTCGCCCGGCTGGCGGGCGTACGCGAGCCACATCTGATGCTGGGCACCGACGCCGCTGACACTCGGATGCCATGATCATGGGCCGCTATTCGACGAGGCCCGAGCGGCGGACCTCGATGGACTGCCGGATATTGGGTGGCGCCGAAGGACACGCACTTCTAGGGTGAGGATCGCTTCGAGCGGCGGCCGTTGGCTGCCGCTGTCGGCCGAGTGAGGAACGGGAGGTGTGACCGATGGGTGTTTCTGCGATGGGCGCTGTCCGCAACCAGAAGATCATCCACTCCACCTCCGTGGCCTCCGGCTGACCTTTCTCCCAGCGCACGTTTGCGCGGGCCGGGGCCGCCTTGTGAAGGGCTTCCCTTGAATCTCTCTTCTCTTTCGACTTCCCCGCACCCTCTCTCCCCCTACGGCTGGGACGAGGGTTGGGAAGCCGAGTTCGCTCACCATGCCGAGCAGGGCCTCCTGCCCGGCCGTGTCGTACGGGTCGATCGGGGCCTGTGCGACGTCATCACCCCGCTCGGCACCGTGCGTGCCGACACCGAGTTCGTCGTCCCTCGTGACCCGATGAAGGTCGTGTGCACGGGGGACTGGGCCGCCGTCGACCCCGAAGGCAGTGATCCGCGCTACGTGCGGACGCTGCTGCCGCGCCGTACCGCCTTCGTCCGGTCGACCTCCTCAAAACGCTCGGAAGGACAGATCCTCGCCGCCAACGTCGACTTCGCGATCATCGCGGTGTCCCTGGCGGTGGAACTCGACCTCGGCCGCATCGAACGGTTCCTGGCGCTGGCCTGGGAATCCGGCGCACAGCCCCTGGTCGTACTCACCAAGGCGGACCTGGTACCGGACGAGCTGGGCCTGTCCTACCTGGTCCAGGACGTCGAGACGACGGCACCGGGCGTACAGGTGCTGGCCGTCAGTTCCACCTACGGCGACGGCCTCGACGTCCTGGGCGCCGTAGTGTCCGGCGGGACGTCCGTGCTCCTCGGACAGTCGGGTGCCGGCAAGTCGACGCTCGCGAACGCGCTCCTCGGCGAGGACGTGATGGCCGTCCAGGCGGCACGTGACGTGGACGGCAAGGGCCGCCACACGACCACGACCCGAAACCTGCTCGTACTCCCCGGCGGGGGCGTACTGATCGACACACCAGGACTGCGCGGGGTCGGACTCTTCGACGCCGAGACCGGCGTCGGCCAGGTGTTCTCCGAGATCGAGGAGCTCGCCGCCTCCTGCCGATTCCAGGACTGCGCCCACGAGGCCGAGCCCGGCTGCGCGGTGCTCGCTGCCGCGGACTCCGGCGTACTGCCCGAGCGGCGGCTGGAGAGCTACCGGAAACTGCTCCGGGAGAACCAGCGGATCGTGGCCAAGACGGACGCGAGGGTCCGAGCAGAACTCCGGAAGGAATGGAAGCGGCGGGGCGCGGAGGGCCGGGCCGCGATGGAGGCGAAGCGGGGGGTTCGGGAGCGCTGATTTTCGTCCGCGGACGCGTGCGGGGCTGGTTGCGCAGTCCCCCGTGCCCCTGAGGGGGTGGTGGGCCGCCGGTCGTCCGCGGATCGCGGTCGCGCGGCGGCTCCTCGCCCATGGGGGACGGGGCCGCGGGGGAGGATCCGTCCTCGGTCTGGCGCGACTGCGTGAGCGTAGATCGAAGGGGGCCGGTGTGGTGGACGCGCAATCCGCCGCCGCAGGACACCCCTCGGACCGCACGGCGGCGCGATCGCTCCCGGCCCCCCACCGGTCTGCAAGCCGCCGACGCGAGCGGGGCGGGGCCGTGCCGGTATGTCAACGTTCGCGACATACGGCTCCCGCTGGAAACGCCCACCCATGAAACTCAGGGCAGTATGCCCCGCAGTCGCGAACGTGACATACCGGCACGGCCCCGCCCCACCACCCACCCACCGACGGCGAGCGTCACGTCCGATTTCCGCCAGCCGGGTGCTCGACGGCGACGCAGACTGGAGGGGTGATTGACGAAGAGACCAGGTATGGAGCGGTGCGGAGCAGGGACGCCCGGTTCGACGGGGAGTTCTTCTTCGCGGTGGAGACGACGGGGATCTACTGCAGGCCGAGCTGCCCCGCGGTGACGCCGAAGCGGGAGAACGTCCGGTTCTACGCGACGGCCGCCGCCGCGCAGAGTTCCGGGTTCCGGGCGTGCCGCAGGTGCCGCCCCGACGCCGCGCCGGGTTCCGCCGAGTGGAACGTACGCGCGGACGTCGTGGGCCGCGCGATGCGGATGATCGGCGACGGGGTCGTGGACCGCGAGGGAGTCGCCGGACTGGCCGGGCGGCTCGGCTACAGCGCCCGCCAGGTGCAGCGGCAGCTCACCGCGGAGGTGGGCGCAGGCCCGGGGGCCCTGGCACGGGCCCAGCGGGCCCACACCGCGAGGGTGCTGCTGCAGACCACGGAGCTGCCGATCACGGAGATCGCGTTCGCGGCCGGGTTCGCGAGCGTGCGGCAGTTCAACGACACGATCCGGACTGTGTACGCCTCGACACCGACCGAACTGCGCGCCGCCGCACCCCGCCGAGGCGCAGCCTCGCGTCGTGCGGCCACTCCGTCGGCGGGGATCCCGTTGCGTCTGGCCCACCGCGCCCCCTACCGGGCCGGTGAGGTCTTCGACCTGCTGGCCACCGAGGCCGTCGCCGGTGTTGAAGAGGTGACCGGCGGTGCGGGCTCCCGTACCTATCGACGGACCCTGCGGCTGCCGTACGGCACCGGCATTGTCGCCGTGGGCGAGCGACTGTCCGGGACCGCCGCCCACGCGGGCGGCTGGCTCGACGCCAGGCTGCACCTCACCGACCTGCGCGATCTCACCACAGCTGTGCAGCGGCTGAGGCGACTCCTGGACCTGGATTCCGACCCGTACGCCGTGGACGAGCGGCTGGGAGCAGACGAGCGACTGGCACCGCTGGTGGCGGCCAGGCCCGGGCTGCGTTCGCCCGGGGCCGCCGACCCGGAGGAGCTGGCCGTACGGGCCCTGGTCGGACGGGACGAGGCAGAGCGCCTCGTGCGGGCGTACGGCAAACTGCTGGACGCGCCCTGCGGAACGCTCACGCATGTCTTTCCCGAGCCGGCCGCACTGGCCGAGACGGGCGGCACGCTGGGCGCCCTCGCCACAGCGCTCGCCGACGGCAGCCTGAGGCTGGACCCGGGTGCCGACCGCGAGGAGGCACAAGCCACGCTGCTCGCCCTGCCCGGCATGGATCCACGGACCGTGGCAGTCATCCGCACCCGTGCCCTGGGAGACCCCGACGTGGCACCACCGGACGAGGACGTCCCCGACGCCTGGCGCCCCTGGCGCTCCTACGCCCTGCGTCACTTGAGAGCGGCCGACCGGACAGAACCCATGACCACGAGCGAGCTGGAAGAACACCGACGATGACGAACGTCCACTACGCCGAGCTCGACAGCCCTGTCGGCCAACTCCTCCTCACCGCAGACGAGTCAGGGGCCCTGACCTCCCTCTCGGTCCCCGGGCAGAAGGGCGGCCGCACCGTCCAGCCGGACTGGCGGCCCGCGCCCGAGCTCTTCGGGGACGCCCGAGAGCAGCTCGCCGCCTACTTCGCCGGTGAACTCAAGGAGTTCCAGCTGGAGTTGAGAGCGAGCGGCACGAAATTCCGGGAGCAGGTCTGGGACGCCCTCGACTCCGTCCCCTACGGGGCGACCACCACGTACGGAGAGATCGCCGCGCGGATCGGCACGTCGCGCGTAGCCGTGCGGGCCGTCGGAGGCGCGATCGGTGCCAACCCACTGCTGATCGTCCGGCCGTGCCATCGGGTGATCGGCGCCGACGGGTCGCTCACCGGCTACGCGGGCGGACTGGAGCGGAAGCTCCAGCTGCTGAGGCTGGAAGGCCGATGACGACCCGCCCTAATCCTCCTCCAGGCCCCAGCTGTGGATCCGCCGAGGGTGGATGCGGATCAGTTCCTCGCTGAAGTGCGGGCCCATCTCATGGGGCCCGGTGAGGAGTTCGGCCTCGCCCCGGATGTCCACGCCGCGCACCTTCCAGGGGCGGAGGCTGACGATGTCGTCGATGACGAGGGCGACCTTGGGGTTCTTCTGGAGGTTGCGCCACTTCTTGGTGGTGCCCATGGCGTATCCGCCAACGAGGATCGTGCCGTCGTCCTGCGGAAAGAAGCCCACGGGGTTGGCCTGCGGCTGCCCATGCTGATCGACGGTGGCCAGCCGGCCCAGTCGCTGGGACTTTAGGTACACCCGTTCGGCTTCACTGAATGCGGTCATAGCTGCAGCCAAACACGGATTTCGTGTCCTCCGCATCGGATCCTGGCCCTAGGTCCGGAGACCCGCACCTGGCCGGGCTCCGTCGGCGGAAGGCAGTGACGCATGGTCAGACAGACGCTGGTTGCCGTGGCCGGAGTGCTGACACTCACGCTGATGGGTACGGGAGTCGCCCACGGCGGCCGGGAGCCCGTCGCGCGGACCGCTCCCGCGTGGACCACTCCCGCGCGGACCGCCCCCGCTCACTGGACCGGCACCTGGGAAGGCTCCGCCTCCGGTACCGCGGCCGCCCTCCCCGGCGCCTCGATCCGTAACGTCGTGCACACGAGCGTCGGCGGTACGGCAGTCCGCGTACGGATCTCGAACCGTCTCGGCACCCTGCCGCTGGCCCTCGGCGGAGCCACCCTCGCCCGGCAGGCGCGCAACGCCCCCAAGAGCCCGGACGCCCTCCCCGGCACGATGCGTACGCTCACGTTCGGCGGGCGGAAGCGGGTCACCGTGCCGGTGGGCAGGGACGCGGTGAGCGACTCCGTGACGCTGGCTGTCCCGGCAGCCACCAATCTCCTCGTCACCCTCCACACACCCGGGGACTCGGGCCCGGCCACGTACCACCGAGACGCCCTGCAGACCAACTTCGTCGCCCCGAAAGGCAATCGGGTCGCCGACGTGAGGGGTACGGCGTTCACGGCGACCACACGCTCCTGGTACTACGTGACCGGCGTCGACGTACGGCGGGCGGAGGCCGCGGGAAGCGTGGTCGCGCTCGGGGACTCGCTCACCGACGGCTCCGGTTCGACACCGAGTGCCAACAGGCGCTGGCCCGACCGCCTCGCCGAGCGCATCCGTGCTCTGCCCGCGCGCCGGCAACAGGGCGTCCTGAACGCGGGAGTCGCCGGGAACCGGCTGCTGCTCGAAGGCCGTGGGCCCAGCGCCCTGGCCCGCTTCGACGCCGACGTCCTCTCCCGCACCGGCGTGCGCACGCTGATCGTGATGGAGGGCATCAACGACATCAAGAGCGCGCCGAACCAGACCGACCCGGCCGCCCTCGGTGCCGCGTACCGCGAGATCGTGCGGCGCGCCCACGCCCGAGGCATCCGGGTCGTAGGGGCCACGCTCACCCCGTTCGGCGGCTACGGCGGATACACGGACAAACGTGAGCGCGTACGGCAGGAGGTCAACCGAATCATCCGTACCGGGGGACTGTTCGACGCGGTCGCGGACTTCGACGCCGTAGTCCGCGACCCGTCCCGGCCGTCCCGCATGCTGGCCGCCTACGATCCCGGCGACCACCTCCACTTCAACGACGCGGGCATGCGGGCCCTCGCCGACAGCATCGACCTGAAGGCCCTGGCGGGGTAGTTCACGGGGCGGCGGGCAGGCCCCACCGCGGGGCTTCCTCGTTCGGCTCGACGGGCGCGATGCGCAGGTCCGGCCGGTCGCCCTTGACGGTGATGAGCGCCGACTCGCCCTTGCGCAGGGTGACTTGAATCGCTCCGTCACCCACGTCCTTGAACCGCAGCGGCCGTCCACGCCCGTCCCGCACCTCGATCGCGCCGGCCATCCCATGCCGTACGACACAGGGGGCGCCCGCCTCGCTGACCAGCCGCACCCAGCGGGTCCTCCCGCCCTTCCGCACCGCGCTGAGCAGGAAGGCCCCCTGGGTACGGAAGTCGTGCACCGTCAGATCGGCCCAGGCGGCGGGCAAGGCCGGGAAGACGCGGATGACGTCGCCCCAGGACTGGCAGATCATGTCGTGGACCGACTGGGCGGCGGACAGCGGGGTCTCGATGACCGGGCCCGACTCCTTGTACATGGTGTTGGGCTGGATGAAGCGGGTCATCAGCTGGCCCAGGTACGACAGCGCGTCCTCGCCCTTGCCGAGCAGCGCCGACATCGAGGCCGCGCCCGTGAACGTGTAGCCCTGGAGCGCGCCCTCGAAGCCGACCCAGTGGGCCAACGACTTCTCG
Organism: Streptomyces sp. NPDC033178; assembly: GCF_055577685.1. Classification (NCBI taxonomy): domain Bacteria; kingdom Bacillati; phylum Actinomycetota; class Actinomycetes; order Kitasatosporales; family Streptomycetaceae; genus Streptomyces; species Streptomyces sp. NPDC033178. Next base: position 135,333 of record NZ_JBVIPT010000019.1, on the reverse strand, counting down.
ATCAGGGCCTTTTCGTCCGGGGTGTCGCCCGTCAGCTCGTACAGCGGGTAGACGGCCAGGAGGTGGGAGTAGTGGCGGTGCGACTTCGCGAAGGGGATGTCCGCACCGATCATGAAGCCGTTCGTGTCGGTGGGGTAGGCGGCCCGTCTGGCCAGGACCTCGCGCCAGCGGGGCGCCAACGTGTCGTCGATGCCGAGGAGTTCGGCGGATTCGAGGAGGGTGCGGCAGCCCCAGGTCAGCAGCATCAGGTCGTAGTTGCAGTCCCGCGAGTTGCCGCCGTACTCGGGTGAGAAGGTCGCCGGGAGGTGCAACTTGCCGTCCGCGCCCGGCTCCAGGAAGTGCAGGTAGTAGTTGACCGCCTTGCGCAGGAGCGGGAACAGGACGTCCCGGAGGATCGACCTGTCCATGGTGTGGCGGTAGCTGAGCCAGACGTTGTGCAGGGCCCAGGTGAGGTTGCCGACCTCGGGGGTCGGCGGGTCCTGGCCGGGGATGCCGACGCCGTATCCGAGTACGGGGTCCGTCGCGCCGCCATTGACCAGCGAGGCGTCGGTGGTGCGCGGAATGCCCAGCGAGTCGCCGCGGTAGGCGGGCGCCATCTCGGCCTTGAGGTGGTCGCGGAACTCGCTCAACGACCGTGTCACGGCGTCGAGTTCGAGGTGGTTGGAGCCGTGGATCAGCCAGTACTCCAGCTGCACGTTCAGGTTCCACCAGGTCGCGGGCCACGGCGTGGGCTCAAGCCAGGGGCCGCTCGTGGCCATCGCGGGGGCGTCACGACGGGCCGCGGACGCCGTCTTGTAGAGCTGGATCCAGTAGAAGCGCTGGATGCGCGCGTCCGGGAGGGAGAGGAAGCTCTTGCGGTAGAAGGCGTGCCACCAGGCGCGATGCGTCAACGCCAGTGCGTCGTACGGCAGGAGTGCGGTCGTGCGGACGGTGGCCAGGGCCTGCCGCAGCGCCGTCGACTTCGGGTAGGAGTGCGCGACGTTGACATACAGGGTCCGCCGGGAGCCCAGCGTCCGCTCCCGCCATGCGGTGACGTGCTGGCCGCCGGAGAGGAGCGGTTGAACGGCCGCGGACACGCCGTCGTGCTCCTCGATCTCGGCGGGCGGGTTGCCCGCGTATCCCGCCGGGACCGGCTTGAACGCGGCACGGGGGCTGATGGCGTCCGCCGGGTGGAACACCCACCGGAACTCGCGCTCGCCCTTGCTCGGGGTCACCTCGACGGCGAGCACGGAGCGGGTGGTGTGGATCAGGGCGCGGATGGTGAGGGTGCCGCGGTCCGTGGTGAGCGTGCCGGTCAACTCGGCGTCGCGCAGGCCGAGTCGCCAGTCGAGGCCGGTGATCGCGCCCACCGGCTCCAGGGTGAAGTGGCCGATCGGCAGCCGCGCGAGCCCGAAGAGGGAGCCGAACTGCGGGCGGTGGTCCTGCACTTCGGAGTGCTGGATGTTGAAGCGGACGGCCTCGGTCTCCCGGCCCGGTTCGGCGTAGATCCCGGAGCCCAGGAAGCCGTTGCCCAGGTACGGGCCCTCGTACCAGGTCTTCGGCAGCCGCTCCCAGACCAGGTCGGCGTCGTCGAGGACGGTTCGCCAGGGGTCGGAGGAGGTGGAGGGGACGTACGAGGCGTCGGGGGCGCTTCCATGGTCGGCCGCGCTCGCCTGCGCCGGGAGGCCGGTGGCGAGAAGTGTCCCGCCGAGGGCGGATCCGGTGGCGAGCACGGTTCGTCTGGACGGGCTGGGCATCGCGCCTCCTGGCGGCTCGTTCCACTGCGTGCGCTCCGGAGATTCATCGGAGCTATCCCAAGGCGCAACGTAGAGAAGGTGCGAGATGGCGTCAATATGAAGGGAGAGATCCGATGTGTGGAGCGTGTGGGTGGAGTATGCGGCGCGGGATCACGGTCCCCAGATCACAGCTCCCAGCCACGCCCCCGTGATCAGCAGGCAGGCGAACAGCTCCACCAGCACGCTGGTCCCGCCCGCCCGCATCACCGAGCGGACCGACGCCTTCGCCTCCCCGTGTCCGCCGAGCCGCAGCCGCTCGGCGAGATAGGCGCCGCCGAGATAGCCGGGTATCGCGCCCAGTACGGGCAGGAGAAAGAAGCCGAGCAGGGCCCCGACACCCGCGTACGCCGCCATGCGCGGGGTGGCGCCGCTCGCGCGCAGCCTGCGCGGCGGCAGCCGCCAGCGGATCACCTGGGCGAGGAACAGGACGGCCGTGGCGCCCACGAGCACGGCCCACGAGAGCGCCTGCGGATCCTCGAACGCCCACCACAGGACCGCGGCCCACACCAGCCACGACCCCGGCGCGCCGGGTACCAGCACTCCGCTCAGGCCGAGCAGCAGCACCACCCCGACCAGCAGGAGTTCCCACGCTCCCATCTGTCCAGAGTGCGGGAGAACGGGCGAAACCGCAGGTCAGTCCTGTCGCTCCCGGGCCACCCAGCCCTTCTCGTACGTGTGCCAGCCCAGCTGGAGCCGGGTCGTCACGCCCGTCAGCTCCATCAGGCGCTTGACCCGGCGCTGCACGGTCCGCAGGCCCAGGTCGAGCTGCTTGGCGACGCTCGCGTCGGTCAGTCCGGCCAGGAGCAGGGAGAGGATCTCCAGGTCGGTGCCGTCCGGCCCGTCCCGCTCCTCCTCCGTGACCGCGTCGGGCGCGCCCAGACGCAGCGGCAGCGCGTCCCGCCACACCGACTCGAACAGGCCCGACAGCGATTCCAGCAGCCCGCTCGCGTGGACCACGAGGGCCGCCGGCTCCAGGGTCCGCGAGGTCAGCGGCACCATGGCGAGGGCGCGGTCGGCGATCACCAGCTTGGTCGGCACCGTGTCCACGACCCGTACCTGCTCGTCGCGGCCGAGTGCGGCGGACAACTCGGCGATGCCGTTCGGCAGGTGCAGCACCGACCGCTCGACGACCACGCGGTAGCGGACGCCGCGGTCGGCGGCCTGCTCCTCCGCGTCGTTGTCGGTGCCGGAGACGACGACCGGGTTCCCGGTGACCAGGGCGCACACCTCCTCGCTCGCGCCGAGCTGGAGCTGCAGGAACCGCTGGGCTACCGCGGCCGCGCCGGTCACCACCTCGACCAGGTCGTGCGCGGCGGGCTCGACGGCCCGGGCGCGGTACTCCTCGGCGAGCAGGGCGGCCGCCAGTTCCGCCTGGTCCAGCTCGTGGCGCCGCTGGGTGAGCAGCGCGCCGATTGCGACGCCGGGCGGCGCCGCGACCCAACGGCCCGGCCGGGCCGACGACTGGGCGGCCAGCCCGTGCCGTTCCAGCCGGCGCAGCGCGCGCTCGGTGTCGTGCTCGCCGAGCGTGAGCCGCCGGGCGAGATCGGGCACGTCGGCGGCGCCCACGGACACCAGTGCCCGGTAGGCAGACTCGTGTGTCTCGTCCAGCCCTATCGCTGTCAGACCTGTCGCTCCCGGCATGCGGCGACGCCCCTCCCCGAAGACCCGGCCGTGGCGGAAAACGGCCACGGCGTAAAACCGCCTCGGCACATCATCCCCGTACCCTGCGTCTCTCTGCCAAGGTGGCGCCACCGCAGCATGACGCGCGGGCCGTGGCGAGGACCCGCCACGGACCGGTCGGGCCGAGTACGCGGTGGGTGGGCGGGGCGGCGAACGGGCCGCGGCCGCCGGGCACAGCTGTCCCTCAGCGAGGCGCGTCACACTCAGGGCCGAACCGGGTGACTCCCAGGAGAACTGGGGAACCCGGCCGTTCAGACGGTGACCCGGGCGTACGGCGTGCGCCGGGGCCCGCGGTCACACCGGCGCCGCCGGGCGGTTCTCCCGTGGGGGGTGGGATCGCCCGGCGGTTTCGTATCGCCGTTCGACGCCCAACCCCGTGGCCGGTTTTTCCGGATGCACCGTTTTCATCCGGCCTCCGCGGTGGACAATTAGGGGCATGAGCCAGCAGGGGGAGAAGCCCACCGGTCAAGAGGACGACTGGTGGGGGCAGCTGTACGACGACTCCACGGGGGACACGGGGCCCGCGGCCGCGGCCGACTCCCTCGACGACCGCTTCGCCTCGGCGTCGGACACCCTGGGCGCCCCGGCCGACGCGCCCCCGCCCACGCCCGTCACGGGCCCGGCGATCCCACCGCCCCGCACCCGAACACCGACCGAACGCCGCCGCCTCGGCAGCGGCTCGGAACCGACCGATCCGGCGAGCGACGCCCCTGCCGACCGCGGACCCACGGCCGACGGCCTCGTCGCCGACGGCCCCGCGGTCACCGGCTTCGGCACGGGCTGGCCGGTGGCCGGCTGGGGCCCGAGCGAACGCCAACCGGAAGCAACGGCCGGGCCGTCTCCTGCGGGGCCTGCCCCCGCAGGGCCACCACCTGGCGGCCCTGCGCCTGGAGGGCCCGCACCCGGCGGATCCGCGCCCAACAGGCCCGCGCCCGGGGGACCTGTGCCCGGGGGACCTGTGCCCAATGGGTCCGCTGCTGGCGGGCCCACGGTCGATGGGCCGGCTGCCGCCGCCGGCCCCACGCCCGGACGTGCGGCTCACGGACCGTGGGCAGGTGCCCCGCGCGGGCCCGCGCCCGGTGGCGAACCGGAGACCGGCGGAGAGGCACTCCGGCCGGGCGGGCCGGAGACCGACCCGCTGCGGCGCAGCGGACTCCAGCGGCAGCGGGCGCCCTGGGAGGCCCCGCCCGCCGAACCACCCGGCCCGGCCTCCTTCCCACCGGACTCCCAGCCGCCCGTGTTCCGACCAGTGGCGCCTCAGCCGCCGGACTCCCAGCCGCCGCCGGACTCTCAGCCGCCCGTGTTCCGACCAGTGGGCCCTCAGCCGCCGGACTCCCCGCCATCGGGGTTCCACGCCTCGGTGCCCCGCAGTGGTACGTCCACGGAGGCGCCCGGCGCCGGGACGCCCGCGTCACGAGCCCCCTCGGGCGCATCGCCGCCCCCCTCCGACGCATCACTGCCGCCCGCCGACGCCTCCCCGTACGCCCCGCCCGCCACCCTCGCCGACGCCCCGTCCGGCACCCCCTCGGACCAGGACCCCGTACAGGCGCCCGTGCAAGCCCCCAACCTCCCCAGCCCCGTCGACTACGTCGGTTCCGGACCGCCCACCTACGACGCCGAGCCGACCGCCCTGCCTCCCGCCGACGCGGACGACCTCGACGATCTCGTGGCGGACACCGTGCTGGACGGGGCGGCGTACGGGACGTCCACTCTGCGGGCCGTGTCCGTGCGGGGGGACTCGGCGCGCTATCGGGGCGAGCCGCGCAGGGACTCCCTGCTCACCGCCCGCTTCGGCGTCGGGGACGGCGCCCTCGTGCTGGTCGCGATGGCGACCGGGGCCCGTGCCACCCCCGGCGCGCACCGGGCCGCCGCCGAGGCGTGCCAGTGGATCGGGCGGGCCGTCGGCCGCAGCCACGCGCGCCTGGCGGAGGACATCAGGGCCGCCCGGCGCGGCGACCTCAAGTCGGGACTGCACCGGCTCACCGACCGCAGCCTCGGCAAACTGCGGGCCAGCGCCGCCGAGCAGGGCATCGAACCGGAGGAGTACACCGCGAGTCTGCGCTGCCTCCTCCTCCCCGGGGACCCCGAATGCCGTACGCGCGTCTTCTTCGGCGTCGGAGCGGGCGGCCTCTTCCGGCTGCGCGACGGCGAGTGGCAGGACATCGAGCCGCACGTCGCCGACACCACCGGCGAGGCCGTCGTCGGCTTCGGATCGCTGCCGCACGAGACCCCCGACGGGGACCGGCTCACCATGGACCTCGGCATCACCACACCCCCGAGCCCGTACGAACCCGCCCCAGAGCCGCCGCCCCGCGACCCGTTCCGCTTCCGGGCCTCCGTCGCCCGCCCGGGCGACACCCTCCTGCTGTGCACCAGCGGTCTCGCCGAACCCCTGCGCGGCGAACCCGGCCTGGCCGAACACCTCACCTCCCGCTGGTCGGACGGTGATCCGCCCGGCCTCGCGGCGTTCCTCGCGGACACCCTGGTACGGGTCAAGGGGTACGCCGACGACAGGACAGCCGCAGCCGTTTGGGAGGCGTAACCGCGCCCGCTGTGAATTCATGGGACATGAAAGGGCACCTGTGACAGCGAAAGACAGCTGAAGAACAGCTAGCTGAAGACAGCTGAGGGGCGCGTGACTCATGGCCAAGCAGAACGTCGCCGAGCAGTTCGTCGACATCCTCGTCCGCGCGGGCGTCAAACGCCTGTACGGAGTCGTGGGCGACAGCCTCAACCCGGTGGTCGACGCCATCCGACGCAACTCGGCCATCGACTGGATCCACGTCCGCCACGAGGAGACGGCCGCCTTCGCGGCGGGAGCGGAGGCCCAGATCGCGGGCCGGCTCGCCGCCTGCGCAGGCTCCTGCGGGCCGGGCAACCTGCACCTCATCAACGGCCTCTACGACGCCCACCGCTCCATGGCCCCGGTCCTCGCCCTCGCCTCGCACATCCCCTCCAGCGAGATCGGCCTCGGGTACTTCCAGGAGACCCATCCCGACCAGCTGTTCCGCGAGTGCAGCCACTACAGCGAGATGATCTCCAACCCGAAGCAGATGCCCCGGCTGCTCCAGACCGCCATCCAGCACGCGGTCGGACAGAGCGGCGTGAGTGTCGTGACGCTGCCGGGCGACATCGCCGACCAGCCCGCCCCCGACAAACCCGTCGAGACCGCTCTCGTCACCTCCCGCCCCAGCGTCCGACCCGGCGACACCGAGATCGACAAGCTCGCCGCGATGATCGACGAGGCCGACAAGGTCACCCTCTTCTGCGGCAGCGGCACCGCGGGCGCGCACGCCGAGGTCATGCAGTTCGCCGAGAAGATCAAGTCCCCGGTGGGGCACGCCCTGCGCGGCAAGGAATGGATCCAGTACGACAACCCGTACGACGTGGGCATGAGCGGACTCCTCGGGTACGGCGCCGCCTACGAGGCCACCCACGAGTGCGACCTGCTGATCCTGCTCGGGACGGACTTCCCGTACAACGCCTTCCTGCCCGACGACGTCAAGATCGCCCAGGTCGACGTACGGCCCGAACGCCTGGGCAGGCGCTCCAAGTTGGACCTCGCGGTGTGGGGCGATGTGAAGGAGACCCTGCGCTGTCTCACCCCCAAGGTGAGCCCCAAGAGCAACCGCCGCTTCCTCGACAAGATGCTGAAGAAGCACGCCGACGCGCTCGAAGGCGTCGTGAAGGCGTACACGCGCAAGGTCGAGAAGCACGTCCCGGTCCACCCCGAGTATGTCGCCTCCGTCCTCGACGAACTCGCCGACGAGGACGCCGTGTTCACGGTCGACACCGGCATGTGCAACGTATGGGCGGCCCGCTACATCTCGCCCAACGGCCGCCGCCGCATCATCGGTTCCTTCTCGCACGGCTCGATGGCGAACGCGTTGCCGCAGGCCATCGGCGCGCAGTTCACCGACCGCGGACGCCAGGTCGTCTCGATGTCGGGCGACGGCGGATTCTCCATGCTGATGGGCGACTTCCTCACCCTCGTCCAGTACGACCTGCCGGTGAAGGTCGTCCTCTTCAACAACTCCTCCCTGGGCATGGTCGAGTTGGAGATGCTGGTCGCCGGCCTTCCCTCGTACGGGACCTCCAACAAGAACCCCGACTTCGCCGCCGTCGCCCGCGCCTGCGGTGCCTACGGTGTACGGGTCGAGAAGCCCAAGCAGCTCGCGGGCGCGCTGAAGGACGCCTTCCGGCACAAGGGCCCGGCGCTCGTCGACATCGTCACCGACCCGAACGCCCTGTCGATCCCGCCGAAGATCAGCGCGGAGATGGTGACCGGGTTCGCGCTGTCGGCGTCGAAGATCGTGCTGGACGGGGGAGTGGGCCGGATGCTGCAGATGGCCCGCTCCAACCTGCGCAACGTGCCGCGACCGTAGGCAGCCGCCTCAGGACACCCCCTCAGGACACCGCCTCAGGAAGAAGCCTCCTCGGGACGCATCTTCGGGACGCCGTGGCTCAGTCGGTGCGGGGGACCCACTGGCGGTCCGAACCGACCGAGCCGTACCAGTAGCGCGGGAGACCCTCGACGCCGCTGGTACGGAACGGCTTGCCGTGATCGTCGATTCGGATCGTGCCGGTGCGTCCCTGGGACGACCAGTCGAGTTCCAGGTACCAGCGGCAGTCGCAGGAATTCGTCCGTGCGTTGACGAGCAGCACCTCCGGGTCCTCGGCGGACACCCGGTAGGGCATACGCATCGCAGGGATCGTCCCGTCGACGTCACCGCCCGGGACCGCGCGTGCGATGGGCCGGTCCTTGTCCAGGTCGACGGCGAAGGAGCGCGGGGTGATCGCGCCTCCGCAGCCCTCGTCCATGGAGTAGCCGGCACCCCGCAGTTGGGTCGAGCGCCCGACGACCCGTACCCGGAGGGCCTCCAGGACGACGGCGGTGGACGACTTTCCCTGGACCGAGATCTTCACGATCGTCTCGCGCCCGTGCACCGCGTTCTGGCTGGCCGCCCACCTCGCGGCGTCCTGTGTGATCGGAGGCGGTGGTACCTGCTCCGGCTTCCTGTCGACGACGTACTCGTGGCCGCAGTCGAACGTCCAGCCGTGCGAGTTCGCGGTCCAGGTCAGCGGGAGGCCGGTGGAACCGGAACCGTTCGGCCGGCCGGCGTTCGCCGACGGCTCGCCGTCCTTGCCGGGGGGTGTGGACGCCTTTCCCTTGCCTCCGGCCGACGGTGAGGACGACGACGGTCCGGAGACCTTGGGCGACGGGCTCGTGGACCGGCGGTCACGCGGGTCGCCGGTGGCCGTCGTCGAGGTCGGGCCCTCGCTCGGGCCGACGTTCCGGGAGGCGTCGTCGGACCGGCGGTCGTCGGACAGGGCGGACAGGCTGCCCAGCGTGACGAGCAGCACGGTCACCACGGCGGCGGTGACCGCGACCCGCCGCCGGTACCAGGCCCGGCGGGGGCGCGGACCCGAACCGCCGGAGGAACTGGAAACGGTCGGCACGCTCGATACGGGGTCGGCCTCCGCCTCCGTGTCCGCGTCCGCGTCCGCGTCCGAAGACTCTGACTCCAACTCGTCGCTTTCCTCGGGCCCGGAGCCCGCTGCGTCGGCGACCGGAGCCGGAGCTGAAGCCGAAGCCGGAGTTGGAGCCGGATCCGCACTCTCCTGCGCCCCCGACCCCCGCGGCCGCTGTCGTGCCGCCACCGCCAGGATCCAGAGGCGGTGGAGTTCGAGCCGCTCGGCCGGTGTCGCCCCGCACAGTGCGGCGAACCGCTCCACGGGGGCGAAGTCGAGCGGCACCGCGTCACCGGCGCAGTAGCGGTGCAGCGTCGAGGTGTTCATGTTCACCCGGCGTGCGAGGGCGCCGTAACTGCGGTCCGTGCGCGCCTTCAGACGCCTCAGCAGTGCCGCGAACTCCTCGACGTCGTCGTCCCGAGTCGACACCGTGCCCCCGTGCTTCTCGTCGTGGCCCCGTGGTCGAAGGGGCGGTTCCGTCCCGGGAGGGCATCCCAGGCACTCCATGTACCTGCACGTCAGATGGCCTGGGATGGTTCCACCGTCGCGGACCCGGCGCTGTCTGTTGCGCAGGCCCCGAGTGACGGCTGATGCTCTTGGTGTCGCACCGACCGCCGCCGGACCGACCACCCGGTGGCAGCCCACGACCGGGACGGGCGTCGACACCCGTGCACACGGATTCTTCCCGTGTGCACCTCACTTCACCGACCAGCGCTGATCAATCACGCACTCATACACAGGGGGACCCATGTCCAAGCGCACCCGAGCGGCCTCGCTCACCACATTCGTCGCCGCGAGCGTCGCTTTCGGTGCGGTGCTCGCCGGCCCGGCCGACGCCACGGGGAAGGACTCCGCGGGGAAGGACGCGAGCGTCTCGAAGCACACGTCCACGAACGCCTCGGCGAAGGTGAAGGCGGCCGCGTGGCCGAAGTTCCTGTCGGCCTCGCAGCTGCCCCCGCACCCCACGTCCTCCTGGACGGCGGGCAAGGTCACGGACGGCGTGCCGGACGAGGTCCGGTTCTGCATCCAGGACACTCTGCCGGGCTACGACTCCCGGTACCGCGACTTCCGGACCGACCTTGAGACCAACGCCCAGCAGCTCACCTTCGTCGTCGGCAGCAGCGCCAAGGCCAAGGCCCTGGCCACGCGGCTGAACAAGGACATCCGGGCGTGCGTCACACGGATCGAGCAGTCCGACCCGGAGACCGAGGCCGCACTGAAGGACTACGGCAAGCTGCCGGTCGAGGAGGGCGCGCACGCCTACGGCCTGCACACCGAGACGTCCTGGGGCGCCACCGACATCAACCTCTACTCGGTCGGCAGGGACGGCCGGGCCGTCACCCTCGTGCACTGGGGGCAGATGGGCGATTTCTCCGACGCGCCGGTGAAGGCGTTCAAGAAGACGACCACCACAGCGGTCAACAAGCTCTACTGACCGCTGCCGGGGGGAAAGGGCTGGAGCCGCCCTCCCGCCACGGGGGTGTGAGAGGGCGGCTCCTCCGCACGGGCAACACCGGGCACCAAGGGGCACCAAGGGCATCGGGAGCAAGCAGCCCCGAACAGCGGCGAGGCGAGAACCGGCCGCCGCCGGTGCCCGTGATTGATCTGCGCACTACAATCCTGGCGACCTCATCGGGGGAGAGCCGTCGTGGAAACGATCATTGTCCAATTACCGGGTCCGTCGTGGGCGGACGGCGAGCACGACCGACGCGAAGGCGGGCCCGGACCCGGACTGCTGCACCTGGGGCCCGGCGACATGGCCGACTTCGGGCGCGGCGGGTCGGGAGCCGCGGACCTGGCGGTCGTCCTGGCCGACCCGGGCGTCTCGCGGCGCGCCGGACGGCTGGAGGCCGCCGAGGACTACTGGCGGCTGTCCAACTTCAGCCGGACCGCCGCCTATGTGGTGGAGAACCTGGAGGGCGCCGGCGAGTACCTCACGGTGGCCCCCGGCCGCCTCGGCGCGCCGGTCCCCTTCGAGTTCTCCCGTGTCGTGCTGCCCGCACTGAACGGAACCGTCGACTTCAAGGTGTTCGCTCCGCAGCACGCCTACCTCGACGAGCGGTCCGTGCCCGGTGCCGGTGACCAGACCGTCAACCCCTTCGCCCTCGACCAGACGTCGAAGTACTTCCTCGTCCTGGTGGCGCTGTGCGAGCCGCGGCTGCGCGAGCCCTCGGACACGACGCTCCCCGGCGCGGGGGAGATCGCGGAACGGCTGCGTCCGCTGGACTCCTGCCGCGATCTGTCCCGATCCGCGGTCAACTACCACATCGACTACCTGTCCTTCGCGAAACTGCGCCTGGACCAGGGGGACATGGAAGGGGAGCAGGGCGGTCGTACCGGTGCCAAGCGCGCCCGGCTGGTGGCGTCGGCGCTCCGGTTCGGCCTCGTACGCGAGGAGCACCTCGCCCTGCTTCCGCGCCGGACGGCGAGCCGCCGGTCCGTACAGGAAGCTCCCGCGTGACACCGTCGTCCAGTGCGGAAGGCTCCCACCCGCCTCCGCCCCTCGAAGAAGGCCCCGCTTTGACCCCCCGCACCCCCCGCACAGACCCCTCGCCGCACCTCCCCGCCGGTTTCCGCATCGACGGCTGGGAGCTCGGCGCACCCATCGGCTCCGGCGCCTGGGGCACCGTCCACGAGGCCCGTTCCGTCGCCGACGGCACTCCGGTCGCGGTGAAGGTGCTGCGCACCGACGCCCTGGCTCCGGGACAGCGGGCCGCCCTCGGTGAACTCGTCCAGCGCGAAGCGCGGTTCAGCCGGGAGGCGGACCACCCCAACCTCGTACGGACCCATGCGGTGTGCACCGTCGAGGCGCCGGACCATCCCGATCTGGACGGTTCGATCGCCCTGGTCATGGACCGTGCCGAGCGCAGCCTCCAGGACGTGCTGGACGGCTCCCCGGTCGGCTGGCCGATCCCCGACGCGGACCGCGTACTGCGTTCGGTGGCCGCCGGTCTCGCGCACATGCACGGCGCCGGATGGGTGCACGGCGATCTGAAACCGGCCAACATCCTGTTGAGCGCGGACGGCGACGTGTGGCTCGCCGACTTCGGGGTCGCCGCCGAACTGGAGGGCACCCACGCCCACATGCCGCCGCTCGGCACCCTCGACCATCTGCCGCCCGAGTGGTGGTCGCAGCGCACCGACGCGCGGGGCACGGTCGTCCGGACGACCGCCGACATCTGGGCCTTCGGCGTCCTCGCCCACCAGGTGCTCACGGGTGGGCTGCACCCGTTCCCGGGGGCCACCGCCAGGGCCCGCTCCCTCGCCGCCCAGTCCTACGCGCGCGGGACCGCACCGCTGCGTCTGGACGCCGGCATCGAGGAGAGCCGGCGCCGGCTGATCGCCGACTGTCTGGCGCCGGACCACGCCACGCGTCTCCAGTACACCGCCGACGTCCTCAAGGCCCGCGTCGACGAGCTGTCCGGCGCGCCCCGCCGTCGCCGACGGCTGGTGCCGGTCGTCGCGGGCGTCCTCGCGGGGGCCGCCGCCGTGACCGGTGTGCTCCTGCTGCGGGGTGACGGCGGTGACGACGACGCGGACGGCCGTGGCACGTCCGCCACGGCCACGGCCACGGGCAGTCCGGTGGCGGTGGCCGCTGGGGAGATCCCGCCGGACTCGGACGTGCCCGCGGCACTGCGCCCGGTCATCGTGAAGGCCGCACACCGCTGCACCGACAAGGAGATCACCCCCATCGTGCTCGCGGCCATGCTCAAGGCGGAGAGCGGGTTCGACGCGAAGGCGGCCCGCCCGGCCTCCGAGGAGTTCGGCATCGCGATGTGGACGCCCTCGGTGTTCCGGGCCTGGGCCGTGGACGGGGACGGCGACGGCGACAAGGACCACATGTCGCCGCCCGACGCGATCTCGACGATGAGCCTGTACGTGTGCTGGCTCGACCAGCGTTTCAAGGAGGCCGGGCTGCCGGAGAAGGACCTCGTCAAGCTCGTCGTGGCCGGCTACCGCACGAGTGACCGCACGATCATCGAGGAGCGTGGTGTCCCGGAGCGCGTGCGGCCGCACGTGGACAAGGTGATGCGCTATCTCGCCGACTACGAGCGGTGACTTTCCCGCCGACTGCGAACGGTGAGCCGGGACCCGGCGAACAGCGAGCCGGGACCCGGCAGGCGACCGGGTCTCGGCTCACCGACTCACGCCTCGGCTACGAGCCGGCGCAGTCCGGCACGTCCGGCAGCCGGTTGCCGGGCGAGCTGATGTAGATGTTGGAGATGTAGCCGCCGTACTGGGGCAGATACGCCCACCACTCGTTGGTGTAGGGCGGCACGCTGACGGTCTGGCCCTTCTTCTGGCAGCTCACCAACACCTCGACCCCGGCGGGCAGTTGGGTCATCGGCGGGTTGGCGGTGGACGGGTCCCGGCGGACGTTCACGTGTTCGCTCCAGGTTCCGTACCACTTGCCCGTCGGCCGTACCCCGCCGGGCACGTTCAGGGAGCGGGTCAGCCGGCCGATGTCGGTGTAGGCCTTGCCGTACGAGGTGCCGTCCGGATGGAGCGTCAGGACCGCCACGATCGTACGGTCGCCCGCTCCCACGGTGCCGGTGGTGTGCAGCGCCGGGCGGGTGAGGTCCACGGCCGCGGCGGCGCGGTCCTTCGGAGCGGCGGTGGTCCGTGCGCCGGCGGCCGCGCGCGTGGCGGCGGCCGAGTCCGGCGGGCCGCACGTGCCCTCCGGGTACGAGGCGCCCGCCCAGCCCTGCTTCACGGCCCAGGGGCGGTCGAACGCCCCCGCGATGCCGAAGTGCTGGTCGAAGTCGTCCGAGGCGCAGCGCGTGGACTGGCGCAGGTTGCCCATGACGAAGTCGCGCACGGGGGCCGGTGCCGTGTCCAGGAGGTAGCGGTAGATCTTCACGGTGTCGCGGGCCGACAGGGCGGTGTAGCCCCAGTAGCCCTCGTAGCCGACGGGAGGTGGGGCGGTGTCGGTCAGGCCGAGCTCACGGACCATCCGGTCGATGATCGCCGAACCGCCGTAGTTGGACCAGTAGTAGTCGGCCGCGTCGTCGTCGCTGCTGCGCAGCATGGGCTCCAGACGGGCCCGGTCGGCGGCCGGGATGGAGTAGGACGGCCCGCGGTTCCACAGGAAGTCGAGGGTCAGCAGCAGCTTGACGACGGAGGCGGACCTGAACGGCGCTGCGGCGTTGACCTGTTCGGTGAAGGTTCCCGTCTGACGGTCGAAGACGGCGACCCCGGCGGTGACGCCGTCGGGGATCTGGGCGGCGGCGGGTGCCTGGGCGGCAGCGGTGGCCGGTGTGGCCGCGCCGGAGGTCAGGACCAGAAGTGCGGCGGCGGACGCGAGAAGTGTTCTCCACACGTGTCCGGCCGTTCCGCGAAGGCGCGCGGTGCGGTGCATGGTGGTTGTCTCCCCCTGGAGGAACGGCGCGGCCCCGACGACTGCCAGGACCGCACCGGCCGGGTTTCGAGCGGCTGACGGTGAAGGCAGGGTCAGTCCAGGTGCGGCCTGAGGACGATCGAGTTGATCGGCGTGAGGTCGGCGTACACACCGGTTCCCTCGGCGAGCATGTCTGCCGTGCAGTCCGTCCCGCTGCTGTAGCACAGCATCGCGAGCGCACCGTCGTACTGGTTGTTGAGAACCCAGTGATTGCCGTACTGGTTGTGGAGGTTGTGCGTGCCGTACGTCCAGTAGATGTGGCTCGGGCTGACGGCGGGGTTCTGGTTCTGCGGGTAGACGCACACGGCGCCGTACGGGCAGCCGGCCCAGTCGTCGGCCGCCTGGGCCTCCGTCGTGCCCACAGCCGTCAGGGCCGCGGTCGCGAGCGCGAGTGCGGCGGCGCCGCGAAGAAGTCTGCGCATGGTTGTCACTCCTCCGTGGAGTCGGTGAACTCGAACCCTAGGAAGAGAAGCGGGCGACCGGTCCTGACGAATGTCAGGTTGACTGCGGCCGGATCGGCAGCACGGCATCGGTAGTTGGTCCGAGGGCGGGTGGTCGCACGGCGCCCGGGACCGTAGGCGCGGCAGAGTTCGGCATGGCCGGGTCGGCCGTCGGTCCCACGGGCAGATGTACCGGCCCGTCTCGTCGTGCGAGTGGACGCGGGGATCAGACGTGATCGCGCCGTTCAGCCCTTGAAGGGGCACCCGGAACGGCCTACGGCAGCCCCTTCGGCTGGCAGCCCTCCACTCCCGGGGCGCCCGGGTCTCCACCCGTGATCGTCCGTCGGGTGGCGGCGGCTCGGGCGGGTGGGTTTTCGCGCGACTTTTCCGGGTGGTGACGGGCCATCCGGGGACGTACCAGGGGTGGTTGACGATTCGACATGAGTGTCGTGTTCCGGGCCGGGGCATGCATTCCGTGAACGTGTTCGAGCAGGAGGGGAATCGACAGCGGCGTGCGGGCGGGGGTCATGAAGAGGCAGGCACGAGGAGGCGGTCCCGTCGTATCCGGGGCCTTCTCGGCGAAGACGGTACAGACGACCACGACGGCGGGGGACACAGCGGACGGAACGACCGACCAGCACGGCGTTCCGCAACTCAGGCTCAGGCTCGGGCGCTGCGACCTCCGGGCGGTGCCCCAGGTCCGCAGGGCGCTGCGGGACCTGCTCGCCCACTGGGGGCGGCCGGGCCGATCCGAGATAGCGGAGTTGCTGACCAGCGAGATCGTCACCAACGCCCTCGTCCACACCAACCACGACGCGCTGCTGACAGCCACCGTCGGCCCGCGCGGACTCCGGGTGGAGGTGAGGGACTTCGTGGGACGCAGGCCGAGACTGCGACTGCCGAACGCCGACGACGGTACGCACGGCAGAGGCCTGATCCTGGTGCAGTCCCTCGCGGACGCGTGGGGCGTCCGGGTCCACGGAGTGGGGAAGGTGGTGTGGTTCGAGCTGGACGCGGGAGCGACCTGACACCGGACGAGGCAACGGATCGGACACGGACGAGGCAACCGATCGGACACCGGACGAGGCAACGGATCGGACACCGGACAGGGTCGGGACATGAAACTGGACGGGGGCGCGGCATCAACTGCCGTGCCCCCGTCCAGAGTTGAGGCCTCGGGAGGCCCCGGGTCCGGATCAGCCGAACTGCTGCTCCAGGTCCTTCAGCTTGCGCTCAAGGGAGTCGAGACGAGGGAGCGCCATTGTGTCGTCCTCCGCGGTGAGATCGACCGTCGAGGACTCAGTGCCTCGGCGGACGGGCTGCAACGAGGGTCGGGCGGCGCGTGCCGGTAGTTCCGGCGTTGCTATGGCAGGCTCCGCGGCGACCTGGGTGGCCGCCGGGGCCGGCTGGAGTTCCGCCTGACGGCCGCCGCCGCGTCCGATCATTCCGCGGTGGCCGCGGGTGATCGCCTTGATGCGGGCACGGTCCAGCTTCTCCTGGTCGCGCCGACGCAGACGGTTCTGCTCCTTCTCCCGCTTGTCCTCACGCACTTCCTCGACGGCCTCGTCCAGGCTGCGCACGTTCTCGAGGAGCATCAGGGACCAGGCGCCGTAGGTCTCACGAGGGGCACGCAGCCACCGCACGATCCGGATCTGCGGCAGCGGCCGGGGCACCAGGCCCTGCTCGCGCAGGGCGGCGCGGCGGGTCTGCTTCAGCGCGCGGTCGAACAGGACGGCGGCCGACAGGGACATGCCGGCGAAGAAGTGCGGGGCGCCCGCGTGGCCGAGGCCCCTGGGGGCGTGCACCCAGTTGAACCAGGCGGCGGCGGCCGCGAACGTCCACACGAGTATCCGGGAGCCTAGCGCCGCGTCACCGTGGCTGGCCTCGCGCACCGCGAGTACGGAGCAGAACATGGCCGCGCCGTCCAGGCCGAACGGCACCAGGTACTGCCAGCCGCCGGACAGGTTCAGATTCTGCTCGCCGAAGCCGACCAGGCCATGGAAGGAGAGTGCGGCGGCGACCGCGGCACAGCAGAAGAGCAGTACATAGGAGGCGGTGCCGTAGACGGCCTCCTTGCGCCTGCGGCGCTCTTCCGTGCGCTCCCACGAATCGTCGGCGTGGGTCTTCTCCCCGGCGCGCTTGCCACGCGCGAGCACCGCAACCGCCGCCAGCAGGCCCAGGAGCAGCACGGCGCCGGGAAGCAGCCAGTTCAGCGATATGTCGGTCAGTCTCATCTGGGGTCCCTTGCATTGGGATAGGGCGTAACGCCCGCCATAGTGGCCCAATCCCGTGCGTCCTCAGAGGGTTTCGGGGCAAGAGGCCGCCAAGGGAGTGCAAGGGTATGCGCGAGGACGGCATTCTCCTCGAACTGCCGCTTGAGGAGCGGGAGTTGAGTTCGAGTTAGATTACCCTTACGGGTGGTTCCACGGAAAGTTCTTGCGGCAAGTGAGGATTTTGTGAATCGACTGTAACCAAAGGGCTCGGCCGGGCCGCCGTGAAGGTACCTGGTTCCGTGCCGAGTTGATCTTACGTGACGTGGAGTCAGCCTCTTGCCACGGGATCAGCCCGCAGCGGCCGCCTCCGCCGTCAGCTTCGCGATGCGGACCGCCTCGGAGTTGCGCGGGCAGTTGGCGCAGGTGTCCTCGGCGTCGAGGGTGTAGTAGAAGCAGCAGCTCGCCCGGTCGCGCGTGGACAGGCACTCGCCGTTCGAACCGGTCACCTCTCGGAAGCCGGCGGTGCCGACGTACGGCCGGGTCGCGCCGGGGAACAGCCGCTCCAGTTCGTCCGTCACGCGCCGCTGCTCGCCCAGGAGCCCGGCGACGTACCAGAGGCTCTCGACGACCTCGTCCGTCGCCATGCCCCACAGGGCACGGCCCCGGCGCCGCGTCCGGGGGCCGAACGCGTCGAGGGCCGGTTCCAGGTGCTCGGCCACGGCGGCCCGTACCGCCGCGCGCAGGGCCTCCTCGTCGGGGACGACCCGGGCGCCGGGCAGTGCGGCCGCCGGATCGTCCGGCAGACAGGCGAACTCGCCGACGCGTACGGCGATGCGGCCGGGCATGCGCTGGAACGTGACGTGCTGCACGGGAAAGCGGGGCACTCGGCGCAGCAGGAACCACGGCACCGTGATCAGCAGACAGGCCGGCCAGGCGTAACGGTGCAGACCGAAGCCGGCGATCACGTCCGGGCGGCCTCGCCGTCCGTGGTCCGTGAGCACCTGGTCGTCGTCCCACGCGAGGAACGCGTCCAGTTCGGCCCCGCCCTCCGCGAGCCCGGCGACGGAGATCCACCGGTCGCCCGTCGGGGCCGGTTCGTGCGGTGCGAGTTCCGTGACACCCAGGGACGGGAGCACCTCGGTCATCCGCGTGTACGCCGGTGTGAGGGCCGAGCCGACCGGGCGTACTTCTGCGCCGGTCGAGGTCCCGGCCGGGACGGGAGCGGACATGCGGGAGCCCCGTTCCGTGATCGGTTGCAGGTAAGGCTTACCTTACCCGATACGATCGAGGTTTACCCTGTTCTGTCGGGGTCGCTCCGGACCCCGACAGAAATACTCACCACCACTGCCCGTCCTGGAGGAGGCTCCCGTGGAGAAGGCCGGTTCGCGCGAGGCGTACGGCTCCGCAGGAGATCCTTCGGAGACCGCCCCCGGCGCGGGGGCGCCACGCGTGCCCCAGCAGCAGACCCGGGCGGCGGGCGAAGGCCGGGAACGCCCGGCCGGCCGGGCGTTCCGCGAAGAGACCCCCCGGGACGCCGCCGCACCCGGGACCCCCGCCCCAGCTCCAGCCGCTGCTCCCGCTCCCGCCGAGCACACCGCCCGCGGGGAGCACACGCACAGCGAGACGCCGATTCCGCAGCCGAGAGTGACGCGGGAGGGGCTCCCGGCCTCGGCGGACGCCCCGGGAACCGGCGCACGCCGGACTTCGACGGCCGCCTCCGGCCGTCCGGGCACACCGGAGGCCTACGGAGACCCGTGGCACCACGGGACCTCCGGAGCCCCCGCCGCTCCCGGTGGTTTCGGAGGACACGGAAGCCGCGGTACGCCCGGAGGATTCGGAGCGCCGAGCGCACCCGCGGCGCCCGGCGGGTCCGGCGTACGGGATGGGTCCGGCGTACGCGGCGGGTCTGGCGTACGGGACGGGTCTGGCGTACGGGACGGGTCCGGCGTACAGGACGGGTCTGGCGTACGCGGCGGGTCCGGCGTGCGGGACGGGTCTGGCGTACGCGATGGCTCCGGCGTACGGGATGGAGCCGGCTCGCGGGGCGTCCCCGCCGCCCGTACGTCTTCCTCGCCCTCGCCTCCGTCCGCGCCGCGCCGCCCCGTGATTCAGCGAGCCTCCGTCCGCGGTCAGATCCTCGACGCGCTGCGGGCCGCCCTCGTGGCCGGGGAACTCGCCCCCGGTGAGGTCTACTCGGCCCCCGCGCTCGGCGAAAGCTTCGGTGTCTCGGCGACGCCCGTGCGCGAGGCCATGCAGCAACTCGCCACCGAGGGCGCCGTGGAGGTCGTACCGAACCGGGGATTCCGTGTCATCGAGCGCGGCGCCCGCGAGCTGGCCGAACTCGCCGAGATCCGCGGGCTGATCGAGGCACCCGTGATGCTGCGCCTGGCCCGCACCCTGCCGGCCGACGACTGGGAGGACCTGCGCCCCCTCGCGGAGGAGACGGCCCGGGCGGCGGCCGTCGGTTGCCGGGCGACGTACGCCGAGGCCGACCGCGCCTTCCACCGGGCGCTCCTCGCCCTCGCGGGCAACGAGCAACTCGTACGTATCGCGGACGACCTCCACCGGCGTGCGCAGTGGCCCCTCGGCGGCAGCCCGACCGCTCGCGCCCGCCTCGAACTGATGGCGGACGCGGCGCAGCACCTCGCCCTCCTGGACGCCCTGTCCGCGCAGGACCTCTCGGCGGTCGAGGCGCTGCTGCGGGAGCACTTCGTCAGCATGTGAGCCGCGCCCCGTCAGGGGCGCGGGGCTGTGACATCTTGCGGCTCCGCCGCGGCGCGCGACCAGCCCCACCCACCCGCACAGGACACACAGGCCGGCGGCAGCCGCACGGCTCAGGCCGTCGCCGCCGGTGGGGTCAACTGGTCCGCCAGCCAGGTCGGTACGCCTCCCAGGAGGCGGAACAGACGTCCCGCCTCGGCGCGCAGGCGCGAGGCCTCCGGCTCGGTCTCCGCGTCGGCCAGGGAGGCCAGGGCCGGGGCCGTGCCCACCAGGTAGCCCAACTCCTCCCGGATGCGCAGGGATTCACCGAAGCCGTGCCGGGCCTCCGCCAACTCGCCCTCGCGCAGGGCGAGTCCGGCGAGGTGACGCCAGGTGAAGGAGAGCAGGAGATGGTCGTCCTGGGCGGTGGCGCCGGCATGGGCGCGGCGGTAGGCGGCGCGCGCGGACTGCGGGGAGCGGGCGAGGTTCTCGGCGAGCAGCCCGCGCCGGAAGTCGAGCAGAGCGCGGCCCGGAGCGCCCGGCGCGATCAGGGCCGCCGCACGGCCGAGCGCGGCCCGCGCCTCGTCGGCCCGGTCGCGGACGGCGAGCAGCGTGGACGCGTACGCGAGTTGCCCGCGCTCGCACGCCGCGGCGCCCCGCTCGTCGTCGGACTGGGCCAGCGCCTCCGCCGTACGCAGGGCGTCCTCCGCCTCCGCCCAGCCCTGCTCGGTGTAGAGGCACCGCTCGACGAGGAGCGAGGCCCGTTGGAGTGCGGCCGAGGCCGTGTGCGGTTCGAGGAGGGCCGCCGCGTCGGCCCAGCAGGCGCGCGAGCGCAGCCGCCACACCGCGGTCTGGAGTGGATCGTCCCCTGCAGTCGTTCCGTAACCAGACATGGCGGGATACGCCACGTTGCCCTCCCCGAGCACGCCATTGAGCTGTTGAGTGGTGGCGGCATCTCAGCACGAATGCACTCGCCCGGCCAAGGGGGTGGGTGAAGGATTTCACAAAGTCGTGGGACAAGGGGTGCGGCGGCGAAGGCACTTGGTGCCACTCGCCGCGCACCCTTGTGACCTCAGCTCATCCGCAACGCCAGGAAGAAGTCGAGCTTGTCCTCCAGGCGGGAAAGATCGCGACTCGTCAACTGCTCGATGCGTCCCACCCGGTAGCGCAGCGTGTTGACGTGCAGGTGCAGACGGGCCGCGCACCGGGTCCAGGAGCCGTCGCAGTCGAGGAACGCCTCAAGTGTGGGGATCAGCTCGGCGCGGTGGCGCCGGTCGTAGTCGCGGAGGGGATCGAGGAGCCGCGCGGTGAAGGCGCGACGCACGTCGTCCGGCACGAAGGGCAGGAGCAGGACGTGCGACGCCAGCTCCTGGTGCCCGGCCGCGCACACCCGGCCGGCCCGCGCCGCGGCGACCCGGCGCGCGTGCCGGGCCTCCTCCAGGGCGCCGCGCAGCCCCTCCGCCGAGTGCACGGACGCGCTGACGCCGAGCGTGAGCCGCCCGTCGTCGTCGAGGCCGGCCGACAGCGGGTCCCGTACGGCCGCCAGGAGGGTGTCCGCGTGCAGCCCGGCCTCCGAGCCGTCGTGCTCCGAGGAAACCGCCGGAAGCGGTACGAGCGCGATGGCCTCCTCACCCGTATGGGCGACCGCGATCCGGTCGGACGGTTCGGGACCGGCCGACAGCGGGTCGACGAGGATCTCCTCCAGGAGCGCCTGCGCCACCGCACCGCCCTCGATCTCCCCGCCGTCCCACTCGACCCGGGCGACCACGACCTGCCAGTGTGGGGCCGCGCCGAGCCCCGGCAGCAGCACGGGCGCCGCGACCCGCAGCCGCGCCGCGATCTCGCCGGGCGCGGCACCGGTCTGCACCAGTTCGAGGACCTCCTGAGCGAGCCGCCGCCGCACCGTGCGTGCCGCGTCCCGCCGGTCCCGCTCCACGGAGATCAGCTGGGTCACGCCCTCCAGCAGGTCGAGCCGCTCCGCCGGCCAGTCCCCGGCGTCGGCCTCGACCGCGAGGAGCCAGTCCGACAGGACCGTCTCGCGGACGTCCCGCGAGCCCGGTGCACCAGCCGTCGCACCCGCCGTGCCCGTGCCCCGCGTGCTGCTGCGGATGGGGAAGAGCGAGTACGTCGTGCCGCCCACCGCCACCCGGTACGGCCCGCGCCGCCCGGTGCGGACCGCCGCCAGGTGCTCGCCGGCCAGTGCCGCGCACACCGCGGAGGGCAGCCCCGGTTCGGCGCCGGGGGAGCCCGCGATGAGGCGCCCGGCGGGGGAGAGCACCCAGGCCCGCAGGTCCAGGTCGGAGCCGAGCAGGTCCAGGACCACGTCCGGGCCGCCGCCTGCGGGACCCGAGGTCATCATCCGGCGGTGTCGGTCCACCACGGCCGCCAGATCCCCGGCGCGCTCGCCCGACACCTGTCGTACGACGTGCTCGGTGATCGTCGCGAAGGCCACCGACTCGTTGACGGCGAACAGCGGCAGCCGGTGCCGCGCACAGGCCGCCACCAGGTCCTGAGGGATGGGGCCGAGCTCGGCCTCACCGGCGGCCAGCGCGGTGACCCCGGCGCTCGCGAGGATCCGTACGAAGGGCTCCGAATCGGTGGCGTCGCGGCGCCAGGCGAGACCGGTGAGCACCAGCTCGCCGCCCGAGAGATAGCGGCTGGGGTCCCGCAGGTCCGTGGTCATCACGCCACGGACCGTGCGGTCCAGCTCGTCCTCGCCGCCGAGCAGCCGCAGGCCCAGCGCGTCCGTGTCCAGCAGTGCGCGCAGCCGCATTCTCGTCGCCGCCGTTCTGTCTCGAAAACTACGATGGATCTGGATGGTTCCGGAGGGGCCCGAGTATGGGTGCCCCGTGCACGGGTTCCCGGGCTCCGCAGAGTGGGCCCGAGGGGTCCGGTGGACGATGTTTCCGGCCCTCATGGCCTGTGTCCTGGGCTTTCGCGACATGTGGTCGCTGATTCCCGAACCTGTGCGTGGTGTTTCCGGAGGAAAACGAGGAGGTTGCTGATGCCCTCCGTTCATACGAATCTACAAGATGCGCGCCCTGGCCAGCGAACTCCTTCATGGTTTCGGTGACTGACCCAGGTGCGGGACGGCGCTGTGTACTGATTTCAATCAACGTGAACAACGTATGAACGAGCCGGGCCCGCCGCACACGAACTGGCTTGAACAGAACCATCCACGAGACGAAGAAGAGAGCCGGTCATGGACTTCCTTCGCCCCGCCAGCTGGGAGGAGGCGCTCGCCGCGAAGGCCGAGCACCCCACCGCTGTGCCGATTGCGGGTGGCACCGATGTGATGGTCGAGATCAACTTCGACCACCGCCGGCCCGAGTACCTGCTGGACCTGAACCGCATCGGCGAACTGGGTGAGTGGGAGGTCGGAGAGGAGTCCGTCCGCCTCGGCGCCTCGGTCCCGTACACGGCGATCATGGAGCAGCTGCGCGGCGAGCTGCCCGGCCTGGCCCTCGCCTCCCACACGGTGGCCTCCCCACAGATCCGCAACCGCGGCGGCGTCGGCGGCAACCTCGGCACCGCCTCCCCGGCCGGCGACGCCCACCCCGCCCTCCTCGCGGCGGGCGCGGAGGTCGAGGTCGAGTCCGTACGGGGCTCCCGGCTGATCCCGATCGACGAGTTCTACACCGGTGTGAAGCGCAACGCGCTCGCCGCCGACGAGCTCATCCGGGCCGTCCACATCAAGAAGGCCGACGGACCTCAGCAGTACTCGAAGGTCGGCACCCGCAACGCCATGGTGATCGCGGTCTGCGCCTTCGGTCTGGCACTGCACCCCGACACCCGCACGGTCCGCACCGGCATCGGCTCGGCCGCGCCCACGCCCGTACGGGCCAAGGCCGCCGAGGAGTTCCTGAACGCGGCGCTCGAAGAGGGCGGCTTCTGGGACAACGGCAGGATCATCACCCCGTCGGTCGCCAAGCAGTTCGCGGAGCTGTGCTCGGCCGCCTGCAACCCGATCGACGACGTCCGGGGCACGGCGAGCTACCGCCGCCACGCGGTCGGCATCATGGCCCGCCGCACGCTGACCTGGACCTGGGAGTCGTACCGCGGCACCGCCGCCCGTTCGGAGGGAGTCGCGTAATGCGCGTCAATTTCACGGTCAACGGCCGTCCGCAGGAAGCCGACGACGTCTGGGAGGGCGAGAGCCTGCTCTACGTCCTGCGCGAGCGCATGGGCCTGCCCGGCTCCAAGAACGCCTGCGAGCAGGGCGAGTGCGGCTCCTGCACGGTCCGCCTGGACGGCGTACCGGTGTGTTCGTGTCTGGTCGCGGCCGGCCAGGTCGAGGGCCGCGAGGTCGTCACGGTCGAGGGCCTCGCCGACTTCGCCAAACAGCGTGCGGAGCACGGAGGTTGTGCCTCCGGGGCTTCCGGAGCCTGCGGTACGCCCCTGGACGCGGCCAAGCGGTGGGAGGCCCGCCCCTCCGACTCGCAGGCAGGCGAGGGCGCCGAACTCTCCCCGATCCAGCAGGCGTTCATCGATGCCGGTGCCGTCCAGTGCGGCTTCTGCACGCCCGGCCTGCTGGTCGCCGCCGACGAGATGCTGGAGCGCAACCCGACCCCGAGCGACGCGGACATCCGCGAGGCGCTCTCGGGCAACCTGTGCCGCTGCACCGGCTACGAGAAGATCATGGACGCGGTCCGCCTGGCGGCCGCCCGACAGGGAGAGGCGGTCTGACGATGGCCGGCAAAAACGCTCCCCTCGGCACGCCCACCAAGGTCACCCAGGGTTCCCGGACCAAGGGCGGCATCGGCGAGTCCACGCTCCGCCCGGACGGCATCCTCAAGGTCACCGGCGAGTTCGCGTACTCCTCGGACATGTGGCACGAGGACATGCTCTGGGGCCAGATCCTGCGCTCCACGGTCGCCCACGCCGAGATCGTCTCCATCGACACGGTCGAGGCGCTGAAGACCCCCGGCGTCTACGCCGTCATGACGTACGACGACCTGCCGACCGACGTGAAGAACTACGGTCTGGAGATCCAGGACACCCCGGTGCTCGCGCACGGCAAGGTCCGTCACCACGGCGAGCCGGTCGCGATCGTCGCCGCCGACCACCCGGAGAGCGCCCGCCGCGCCGCCGCCAAGATCAAGGTCGAGTACCGCGAACTCCCGGTCATCACCGACGAGTCGTCCGCGACCGCACCGGACGCGATCCTCGTCCACGAGAACCGCGACGACCACCACATCGGCCATGTCCCGCACCCGAACATCGTGCACCGCCAGCCGATCATCCGCGGCGACGTGGCATCCGCCCGGGAACGCGCCGACTTCATCGTCGAGGGCGAGTACACCTTCGGCATGCAGGACCAGGCCTTCCTCGGCCCGGAGTCGGGTCTCGCCGTGCCCTCCGAGGACGGTGGCGTCGACCTCTACATCGCCACCCAGTGGCTGCACTCGGACCTCAAGCAGATCGCTCCGGTCCTCGGCCTGCCCGAGGACAAGATCCGCATGACGCTCTCCGGCGTCGGCGGCGCGTTCGGCGGCCGCGAGGACCTGTCGATGCAGATCCACGCCTGCCTGCTCGCACTGCGCACGGGCAAGCCGGTCAAGATCGTCTACAACCGCTTCGAGTCCTTCTTCGGCCACGTCCACCGCCACCCCGCGAAGCTCCACTACGAGCACGGGGCGACCAAGGACGGCAAGCTCACGCACATGAAGTGCCGGATCGTCCTGGACGGCGGCGCCTACGCCTCCGCGTCCCCGGCGGTCGTCGGCAACGCCGCGTCCCTCGCGGTCGGCCCGTACGTACTCGAAGACGTCGACATCGAATCGATCGCCCTCTACTCCAACAACCCGCCCTGCGGCGCCATGCGCGGCTTCGGCGCGGTCCAGGCGTGCTTCGCCTACGAGGCCCAGATGGACAAGCTCGCCGACAAGGTGGGCATGGACAGGGTCGAGTTCCGCCAGCTGAACGCGATGTCGCAGGGCACGGTCATGCCGACCGGCCAGAGCGTCGACTCGCCCGCCCCGGTCGCCGAACTCCTGCGCCGCGTCAAGGCGATGCCCCTGCCGCCGGAGCAGCAGTGGCTCGCGGCCGGCGAGGCGGCGGACGTCCGCCAGCTGCCCGGCGGCCTCTCCAACACCACCCACGGCGAAGGCGTCGTACGAGGCATCGGCTACGCGGTCGGCATCAAGAACGTCGGCTTCTCAGAGGGCTTCGACGACTACTCGACGGCCAAGGTCCGCATGGAGGTCGTCGGCGGCGAGCCGGTGGCCACCGTCCACACCGCGATGGCGGAGGTCGGCCAGGGCGGCGTCACCGTCCACGCGCAGATCGCCCGCACCGAGCTGGGTGTCGCCCAGGTGACGATCCACCCCGCGGACACGCAGGTGGGGTCGGCGGGTTCGACGTCCGCGTCCCGCCAGACGTACGTCACCGGCGGCGCCGTCAAGAACTCCTGCGAGCTGGTCCGCGAGAAGGTCCTGGAGATCGGCCGCCGCAAGTTCGGTTCGTACCACCCCGCCTGGGCCACCGCCGAGCTGCTCCTGGAGGGCGGCAAGGTCGTCACCGACGGCGGCGAGGTGCTGGCCGACCTGGTGGACGTACTCGAAGGCGAGGCAGTCGAGGTCGAGGAGGAGTGGCGGCACCGGCCGACCGAGCCCTTCGACCTCCGTACGGGCCAGGGCTTCGGCCACGTCCAGTACTCCTTCGCCGCCCACCGCGCGGTCGTCGAGGTGGACACCGAACTGGGCCTGGTGAAGGTCATCGAACTGGCCTGCGCACAGGACGTCGGCAAGGCGCTCAACCCGCTGTCCGTCATCGGCCAGATCCAGGGCGGTACGACCCAGGGCCTGGGCATCGCGGTCATGGAGGAGATCATCGTCGACCCCGTGACGGCGAAGGTCAGGAACCCCTCCTTCACCGACTACCTCATCCCCACGATCCTCGACACGCCGACCATCCCCGTCGACGTGCTCGAACTCGCCGACGACCACGCGCCGTACGGGCTCCGTGGCATCGGCGAGGCACCGACTCTGTCGTCGACTCCGGCCGTGCTAGCGGCAATCCGGAACGCGACGGGCTTGGAGCTCGACAGGACGCCGGTCCGACCGGAACACCTCACCGGTACGGCATAGCGCCCCGCCGTCGTTGTGGGCAGGCGTTCCGCTGGGGGGTCCCCCAGGTCCTCAAAACACTGGGGGAGGAACGGGTGGGCACAACGACGGCACCCCGGCACCGGGCGACCGTACGTCCAACGGCAGAACCCGGTACCGGTCCACGTGCAGCACCACGATTCGTTCGTCTCGGGCCGTCCCCCGGGTCGTGCGGCCGAAGCACCTTCCCAAATCCCGCACACGCCGAAGGCGACAGCGGGTGCCCCTGTGAACCTTGGGAGTAGGCCCACATGACCCAGCAGTCACTGGAGCCGAGGACCACCGCCGACGATGCGGGTGAAGGAACCCGTATCCCGGCCGGCAGGTCCTGGCTCGACCGGTACTTTCACATATCCAAGCGAGGAAGCTCGGTCGCGCGTGAGGTGCGCGGCGGCGTCACCACCTTCATGGCGATGGCGTACATCCTGCTGCTCAACCCCCTGATCCTGTCCGGCAAGGACGCGGCGGGGGACACGCTCGGCCAGAAGGCGCTGATCACCGCGACCGCGTTCGCGGCGGCCTTCACCACGCTCCTGATGGGCTTCTTCGGCAAGGTGCCGCTCGCCCTGGCCGCCGGACTCTCCGTCTCAGGCGTCCTCTCCTCGCAGGTCGCGCCCCAGATGACCTGGCCACAGGCCATGGGCATGTGTGTGATGTACGGCGTCGTGATCATGCTCCTGGTGGTCACCGGGCTGCGCGAGATGATCATGAACGCGATCCCGCTGGCGCTGAAGCACGCGATCACCATGGGCATCGGCCTGTTCGTCGCCCTGATCGGCCTGGTCAAGGCGGGCTTCGTGCACCAGGGCAAGGCGACCCCGCTCTCCCTCGGCGCGACCGGCGAACTCGCCGGCTGGCCGGTCCTGCTCTTCGCCGTCACCCTGCTCGCCATCTTCATGCTCCAGGCGCGCGGCATCCCCGGCGCGATCCTGATCGGCATCGTAGGCGGCACCGCACTCGCCGTCGTCCTCAACGCCCTCGACGTCATCGACGCCAAGCAGTGGGCCAGTGGCGCGCCCGAACTGCACGGCAGCGCGGTGTCCATGCCGGACTTCTCGATCTTCGGGGACGTGGAGTTCGGCGGCTGGGGTCAGGTCGGCGCGATGACGGTCGGCATGATCGTCTTCACCCTGGTCCTCGCAGGCTTCTTCGACGCGATGGCCACCATCATCGGCGTCGGCACCGAGGCCAAGCTGGCCGACGACAAGGGCCGGATGCCGGGTCTGTCCAAGGCGCTGTTCATCGACGGCGCGGGCGGCGCGATCGGCGGCGTCTCGGGAGCCTCCGGCCAGACGGTGTTCGTCGAGTCCGCCACAGGCGTCGGCGAAGGCGCCCGCACCGGCCTCTCCTCCGTCATCACGGGCCTGTTCTTCGCGGCCTGTCTCTTCTTCACCCCGCTGACGGCGATCGTCCCGGGCGAGGTCGCGGCCGCCGCCCTGGTCGTCATCGGCGCCATGATGATGATGAACGCCCGGCACGTCGACTGGGCCGACCGCGCCACAGCGATCCCCGTCTTCCTGACGGTCGTCATCATGCCGTTCACGTACTCCATCACCGCGGGCGTCGCGGCCGGAGTCATCAGCTACGTTGCCATCAAGGTCGCCCAGGGCAAGGCCCGGGAGATCGGGGCCTTCATGTGGGGCCTGACGGCGATCTTCCTGGTCTACTTCGCCCTGAACCCGATCGAGAGCTGGATGGGCGTGCATTAGTAACCGGGCGCCCACACACCAGGACGCCTCCCGAAGCCCTCCCCACAACCACCGTCAGGAGACCGAGACATGCTGGACATCGCCGAAGAGCTGCACCGGTGGGTCGAGCAGGGACGCGACTTCGCCGTGGCCACCGTGGTGGCCGTCGGCGGCAGCGCGCCCCGCCAACCGGGCGCCGCACTGGCCGTCGATTCCGACGGCACGGCGATCGGCTCGGTCTCCGGCGGCTGTGTGGAGGGCGCGGTGTACGAGCTGTGCCAACAGGCGTTGGCGGACGGGAAACCGGTCCTCGAACGCTTCGGCTACAGCGACGACGACGCATTCGCCGTGGGCCTTACCTGCGGCGGCATCATCGACATCCTGGTCACGCCGGTACGCGCCGAGGACCCCAACCGGGAGATCTTCGCCTCGGTGCTCGCCGCCGCCACGCGCGGGGAGGCGGCGGCAGTGGCGCGTATCGCATCCGGACCTCCGGAACTCCTGGGCCGAGCCCTGCTGGTCCGCCCGGACGGCTCGTACGAGGGCGGATTCGGCGCACACCCGGAGCTGGACCGCACAGTAATCGAGGAGGCACGCGCCTTCCTGGACGCGGGCCGCACAGACACCCTGGAGATAGGAGAGCAGGGCTCTCGCTGCGGAGCACCGCTCACACTCCTCATCGAATCGTCGGTCCCGCCACCCAGGATGATCGTCTTCGGCGCGATCGACTTCGCCTCCGCCCTGGTCCGCATCGGCAAGTTCCTGAACTACCGCGTCACGGTGTGCGACGCCCGCCCGGTCTTCGCGACCTCGGCCCGCTTCCCGGAGGCGGACGAGATCGTGGTCGACTGGCCGCACCGCTACCTGGAGCGCACGCAGGTGGACGCCCGCACGGTCCTGTGCGTCCTGACCCACGACGCCAAGTTCGACGTACCCCTCCTCCAACTCGCGCTCCGCCTCCCCGTGGCGTACGTCGGCGCGATGGGCTCCCGCCGCACCCACCTGGACCGCAACGAACGCCTGCGCGAAGTCGGCGTCACGGAAATGGAGTTGGCCCGGCTCAGGTCTCCCATCGGACTCGACCTGGGAGCCCGTACGCCCGAGGAGACGGCCCTCTCCATAGCCTCGGAGATCGTCGCGAACAGGCGAGGCGGCACAGGAGTCTCACTGACCGGCGCCCACACGCCCATTCACCACGACAGGTCATCAACACCGAAGCCCACCGCGAGGATCGGCTCGGTGGCCTGACACGCACACCCGACGCGGTCGAGGCGCGAATGCGGCTGATCAGACGTGGGCGAGAAGCCGCTCCAACGGCCGAGGAGTCCGCTCCAGATCCAGACTCTCGACCATCCCGCGCGCGTACTGGGCCTTGCGGCCACTGTGCGTCCCCAGGAACCTCCGCAACTGTTGCTCAACGGTCCGCTCCCGCTGGGCGGGCTGATTCCGGAACGTACGGAACGGCCGCGACCCCCTGATCCACCACGACCTGTTGCACGACCTCGACGCCCAGGGACCGGATCAACTCGTCCTCCAGATCCACGTCGCACACATAGAAACCAAGCGGTTCCAGCCCCTCGGGCGGGATGTCGGAACCGAGCCCGGCCCGCTCCAGCGCCCGCCGGAAGAAGCGCTCCTCCCCGACATCGCACAGCCCGGCCAGCCGCACACCAAGCCCCTGGGGCCCGCACAGATCCACGAACCTGCCGACACTGGTCGCACCCCCGAGCGGCACGACCGACACTCCTTCACTGTCCAGATCCCGACCACGCCGCGAGGCCAACGCCTCGACCGCGGCCTGATCGCTGCCCCCTTCGACGAGCACGACCGTACGCAGCCCGACCCCGACCGCCAGCTCCCGCGCACTCTCACCGGCCGCCGACGCCCCCACCCCACCGGCCGCCCACTCGACAACGGCCCGACGGAACCTCTCCATGTCGCTCATGGGTCCCAGTCTCGCAACTCCGCTCGGCCGCACTCCACAGACTTTTGCCGCCGTGGCCCCATGCTCATGAGCAGCAGACGCAGCCGGACCGGCAACCGCACACGTCCTCGTCCGACGGGCCGGCCGCGGGTACGGCCGCCGGGGCACAGCAGCCCTTGCCCTGCCAGGCGTCACGCCCCTCCTTGACAGCAAGACCAGCAATGGCGAGGGCGGCGAGAGGGTCGGCCCAGGACCAGCCGAAGGCGGCATTGAGGACGAGGCCGACCAGGAGCACGGCCGAGAGGTAGGTGCACAGCAGGGTCTGCTTGGAGTCGGCGACCGCGGAGGCGGAGCCGAGTTCCCGTCCGGCGCGCCGCTGTGCCGCCGACAGGAACGGCATCACCGCCAGGGAGAGGGCGGCGAGCACGATGCCCGGCAGCGAACGCTCTGCTTCACCGGTGCCGGTCAGTGAGCGGACGGCATCGACGGTCACGTACGTGGCGAGCACGAAGAACGAGACCGAGATGATCCGCAGTGTCCTCTGTTCCCGGGCTTCCCGGACCGCGTGGTCGCGGGCGGAGAACTGCCAGGCGACCGCGGCGGCGGAGGAGACCTCGATGACGGAGTCCAGGCCGAAGCCGACGAGCGCGGTGGACGAGGCGATCGCGCCCGCGGTCAGGGCGGCTGTTGCCTCGATGACGTTATAGACGATCGTCGCGGCGACCAGCAGCCGTATCCGCCGGGCAAGTGTCTCGCGGCGGCCAGGGGATGGACCGAGAGACATCGCGGCCATCAGCAGCAGCCCTTTGTATCCCCGTCGCGGCAGGTCTTGCCCGCCTCCACCGCAACCACTGCGGCGCGCAGGTCGTCGAGGGCGTGACCGAGCCGTTCGTCGGCGAGTTCGTAGCGGGTGCGCCGGCCATCGGGCACGGTGACGACCAGCCCGCAGTCACGCAGACAGGCAAGGTGGTTGGACAACCGGGTGCGGGAGATGCCGAGCCGGTCGGCGAGATCCGAGGGGTAGGCGGGGGCCTGGCGCAGGACAAGCAGGATGCGGCAACGGATGGGATCGGCGAGCGCGCGGCCGAAGCGGGCCAGCACGTCGATGTCGGAGGCAACGGTCAGCACACCACGAAGGTACAGCGAAATCTGAATTCAGCAAATCATGAACAGTCGCTGCCCATCGCCCGGTACATGCCGATCGAGTCGTGCTACGAAACACCTCGACGGAGGGCACGCCCACCCTCACGCCCTGCGTCAGTATCTGGACTCAGGATTCGAGACCGTCAGGGCCGCGCCACCAGCAACCGCACAACCCGCCCGAACACCCACCGAGCCACCCACCCCACCAAGGAATCAAGTACCCGGGGCACACCCCGCACCCGCAACTCCTCCCGCCACACCACCCGCGAACCACCGCCCACCCCCGAACGCACCTCAATCTCGGCCCACCCGGTGACAAAGGTCCCCCGCTTGACGAGCCGACAGACCCCGGCCCGCTCTCCCAGAGGCGGCCGCCAAACGACAACCTCCATGGGGTCATCAAACGCAAGAACCCCAACCCCGGACCGAGCCACGAACACAGTGCCCACCCCACCCGCACCCGCCCCCGCGACGACAGTGATCCGAGTCAACGGCACCACATCCGCATGCCGCTCCCACGCAGTGAGCCGCCGCCAAGCCTCACCGGCACCCACCACGCTGTCCCGCCGCACAACAAAGAGAGCCACGCCAGGATCGTAGGCAAAAGCCTCCCGACGCACCCGCAAGCCGCCGACGCGAGCGGGGCGGGGCCGTGCCGGTATGTCAACGTTCGCGACGTACGGCTCCCACTGGAAACGCCCACGAACAACACTCAGGGCAGTACGCCCGGCAGTCGCGAACGTGACATACCGGCACGGCCCCGCCCCACCCACCGGACCAGAAGCGCCCTGCCCTCTCCCCACCACCAACGCCTACGCGCGCCGATCGTAAGAGGCCTGTCACCCGCCAAGGTCGCCGCCGTACTCCCGTACGCGGCAGAACGAGCGACAGCCCTCATCGACGCTTTCGCCCGCGCCCGCAGCAAGGACCCCCAGAACGACCTCTGCACAGAACTGATCACCTCCCTCACACCCCAGCCCCCACCCGCGACCGACCTGACCCTCGACCAACGCCACGAACTGGTCGCCCACTTGCAGAACCTCCTCCTCGCGGGCCACCTCACCACCCCCGCCCGGACGAGTTCGACATCACCCGCACCCCGGGCCGCCACCTGGCGTTCGGCCTGGGCGTGCACACCTGCCCGGGATCCCAACTGGCGAGAGAGCAACTCCGCCTCACCCTGGAGCAGTTGACGAACCGCGTCCCCGCCCTCCGCCTCACCGACGACCACCCGGTCACGATGCGCCCGACCCTGATCCACCGCTCACCCCAGAGCCTGCACGTCACTTGGTGATGCAAGCCGGCCCCAACAGACCTGCCGCAGACCTCACACGTCCAAAAGATCCCGCACCCGAACGGGCAACCCGGTCACGAACGACTCATTGGCAGCGAGCCCGGTGACCAACGACCTCGCCCCGTCCACCGCATCCGCGGCCCGCCCAGGGCATCCCCTCCGGACCGGGCCCCGAACAGATCGGCCAGCATCCGCACATCCCCACCCCCGTGCCCACCCTCGGCGGCACCGTCCCCGCCCCCGACCTTCACCTCACGTGCCGGCTCCCAGAACCGCCGCAACAGCAACTCCGTACGCCCGACCGCATCCCCCACGGCCGCCCGTGCACAACAGGACTCGCACCATGGGCCCGCACCGAGGACCGGGTCCACGTCGACTCCTCCACCAACAGCTCCAAGCCCCCGCCGCCGCCCAGCCTCCTCGCCGTAGAAGAACAGCCCGCCCTGCGCGAACACGGTCTCCGGCTCCGTACCCAACCACCAGTTGACCAGATCGAAGTGATGCGTGGCCTTGTGCACCATCAGCCCACCGGAGTTGGCCTTGTCCCGGTGCCACCGCCGGAAGTAGTCCGCACCGTGCCGCAGATCGAGCAGCCACTCGAAATGCACAGACCCGACCTCACCGATCTTCCCACCCGCGATGAGTTCCCGTACAGCCGAATGCACGGGGTTGTAGCGGTAGTTGAAGGCGACCCGCACGTCACCCCCGGTCCGCCGCCGAGCCTCAAGAATGCGGCGGGCCTTGTCGGCGTCGGTGGTCATCGGCTTCTCCGTGACGACGTCGCACCCCGCCTCCAGCGCCCGCACGATGTAGTCGTCATGGGTGCGGTCGACACTGCACACCACAACAAGGTCCACCCGCTCCCGCCGAAGCATCACGTCGAAGTCCTCGGCGGCGTAGGCCGCCACGGCCCCCCGCCCAGGGTGATCGGCCGCGATCCACGCGTTGTGGACGGCCATACGACGGGCGTTGACGTCACAGAAGCCCACCAACTCGATCCGGTCCGAGTACGGCCCGGTGATCGCCTCGGTGAACATCCGAGCACGAGCACCCAACCCCACCACGGCACAACGACGCCTCCCTGCGACGGACGAGGCGGAAGAGACGGGTGCGACAGAAGCAACGGGCGAGCCAGAAGCGCCGGGCGAGCCAGAAGCAATGCACGGGTCTTGTTCTGACATCAGGACCTTCCCTAGGGTCGTACCGGGGGGTGGAAGCGCTTTCTAGCGAAAGAGGTGACCCACTCATGCCCGGAAACAGGACAAGGAAGTCCTGGCCGTCCCGCAGGACCGCCAAGCTGCCCATACCGCCCCGGCCGTCCCGCAAGACGGCGGCGCTCCTCGCACTCTGCGCGGCGGCAGCGGCACTCACCGGCTGTTCGGACACGGGCGAGTCGAGTAGCGCCGGCGGCAACGTCGTGCTGCGTTACACCTGGTGGGGCAACCCGGACCGGGCCGCCCGAACCCAGGAGGCCGTCGACCTCTTCGAGAAGAAGCATCCGGGCATAGACGTACAAACTTCCTTCGCCGGATATGAGCCGTACAAGCAGAAGCTCGCCACCCAGGCCGCCGGCGGCGACGCCCCCGACGTGATGCAGCTCGACTACCGGATGATCGACCAGTACGCGTCGGGCGGCGTCCTCCTCGACCTCGGCAAGCAGCGGTCCGTCCTGAAAACAGGAGAGTTCGAGCCGGGCCTGCTCGCCACCGGCAAGGTGGACGGAAAGCTGTACGCCATCCCGCAGGGCCGGGGCACCGAGACGATGGTGTACGACACCACCCAGTGGAAGGCCGCCGGGGTCGAGCCGCCCAAGGCGGGCTGGACCTGGACCGACTGGGCCGACGCCATGCGTGAGCTGGCCGACAGGACGGGCAAGCCCGGCGGCACAGACCCCGGGCAGAGCGAGGACGCCTTCGAGATCTGGCTGCGCGGCCAGGGCAAGTCCCTCTACACGGAGGACAAGCGACTCGGTTTCACCGCCGATGACCTCACACGCTGGTGGACCTTCACCGACAAGCTGCGGCGCGAAGGCGCGGTCTCGTCAGCCGAGCAGACGACACAGCTCGACGGCTCGGTCGAGAACACTCCGCTGGGCCGTGGCACGGCCTTCTCCGAGATGAACTGGGACGCCCCGGCGAGCGGATACCTCGCCCTCGTCCCGGACGGGATCTCCCTCGCCCCCATGCCGTCGAACGAGGACGGCACGCCCGGCCAGTACTTCAAGCCCTCCATGTTCATGGGCGTCGCCGCCGACACGGGCCACCCCAAGGAATCCGCCCGGCTCGTCGACTTCATGCTGAACGACAGGGAGGCGGCGAAGATCGTCGGCGCGAGCCGCGGGATCCCGGTCAACGAGTCGATCCGCGACGAGATCGCCTCGGACCTCAAGGACTTCGACAAGACCATCTACGAGTACCAGGCGCCCTTCGAAGGCAAGCTCAACGCCCCGCCCCAGGCGCCCCCTTCGGGAGACAGCGCCCTGCAGACCACCTTCCAGCGCGACTACGACCAGGTGTCGTACGAGCGGCTGTCGCCCCGCGAGGCGGCCGAGAACTACATCACCGAGGCGAAGGCGGAGCTGAGGTCATGACCACCACCGAGATACCGGCGGCCGCCCGCACGGGGAAGCCCTCCACACCACCGAAGCGACCCGGGAAGCGCCAACGCGAGGGCGCGGCCTGGGTGTTCCTCTCCCCGTGGGTCCTCGGCGCCGCCGTACTGACCCTGCTCCCGATGGCCGTCTCGCTCTATCTCTCCTTCACGGACTACGACTTGTTCAACCCGCCCCAGTGGGTGGGCCTGCGCAACTACACGCAGATGTTCACGGAGGACCCGCGCTACTGGCGCTCGGTCGTCGCGACGCTCACCTACGTCGTCGTCGCGGTACCCCTCCAACTCGGCCTGGCCCTGGTCGTCGCGCTCGCCCTGAAGTCCATGCGACGCGGCAAGGGCTTCTACCGCTCCGCCTTCTACGCGCCCTCCCTGCTCGGCGCCTCGATGTCCATCGCCCTCGTGTGGCGCGCCGTCTTCAACGACGGCGGTACGGTCGACAACCTCCTCGGCACCGGCGGCTGGGTCAACAAACCCGGCTGGGCACTCTTCACGGTCGCCCTGCTGACGGTGTGGCAGTTCGGCGCCCCCATGGTTATCTTCCTCGCCGGACTCCAGCAGATCCCCACGGAGCTGTACGAAGCGGCGGCCGTGGACGGAGCGAGCCGATGGCGCCGGTTCCTGTCCATCACCGTGCCCATGCTCTCCCCGGTGATCTTCTTCAACCTGGTGCTCCAGACCATCCAGGCCTTCCAGGTCTTCACCCCCGCGTTCGCGGTGAGCGCGGGCAAGGGCGGACCCGCCGACTCGACCCTCTTCTACACCCTCTACCTCTACGACCGCGGCTTCGTCGCCTCCCACATGGGCTACGCCTCCGCTATGGCCTGGACGCTGCTCCTCGTCATCGGCGCGGTCACCGCCGTGCTGTTCCGGACCTCGCGCTCCTGGGTCTTCTACGCGTCCGAGGGGGACCGATGACCACCTCAACCGTCGCCGTACGCAAGCCCGTTGCCTGGCGTCGCATCGCCCTGCACCTCGGCTGTCTGGCCGCGCTGCTCGTGATGCTGTACCCGCTGGCATGGCTGCTCGCGACCTCGCTCAAGCCCGCCGACGAGGTCATCGCCAGCCTCGACCTGCTGCCCAGCAGCCTGGAATGGTCCAACTACACGACCGCCCTCGACGGAGTGAACGACGTCTCCGTGTGGCAGCTGCTCGGCAACTCGCTGTTCATCGCGGGCGGCGCGGTCGTCGGGAACGTACTGAGCTGCTCACTGGCCGCGTACGCCTTCGCGCGGCTGCGTTTCCGCTTCCGCGGTCCGCTGTTCGCGTTCATGATCGCGACGATCATGCTGCCGCACCATGCCGTGCTGATCCCGCAGTACATCATCTTCAACCAGCTCGGCATGGTGAACACCTACTGGCCGCTGATCCTGCCCAAGTTCCTTGCCACGGAGGCCTTTTTCGTCTTCCTCATCGTGCAGTTCATGCGGGGGCTGCCGCGCGAACTGGAGGAGGCGGCGCGGATCGACGGCTGCGGGCCGTATCGGAGCTTCTTCCTGGTGATCCTGCCGCTGACGCGACCCGCGCTGATCACGACCGCGATCTTCACGTTCATCTGGACCTGGAACGACTTCTTCACCCAGCTGATCTACCTCTTCTCGCCGGAGAAGTTCACGCTCACGCTGGCGCTCAGGTCGTTCGTGGACGCGTCCAGCCAGTCCGCGTTCGGCCCGATGTTCGCGATGTCGGTGATCGCCCTCCTCCCGATCGTCCTGTTCTTCCTCGCCTTCCAGCGGTTCCTGGTCGAGGGTATGGCGAACTCCGGGATCAAGGGATGAGCGCCGGACAGGCCCGCGAGACGGGCGAGATCTTCGGTCCGCGTATGACGCTGTTCGCGGACGTGCTGAGCGTCGGCGTCTGCACGGCCCTCGTGTCGCTGCCGGTCGTCACCCTGCCGGCAGCGCTGTCCACGGCGTGCGCGGTCCTGCGCGGCGCCCGCGAGGACCAACCGGCCACGGCGGGGCGGTACTTGGCGATGCTGCGGCGACGCCTGCGCGCCGGGGACCTCGCGGCCGGGGCGCTGGCCCTGGCCGGTGTCCTGCTGCTCTGGGCGGACCTCGCCCTGGCCCGCGCGGGACTGCCCGGTGCCCCGCTGTTCGCGATCGTCGCCGCCGCCATCGGCGTGTACGCGGCGCTCGTGGGTCTTCGCGCCTGCGGGCGCCCCGAGTCGCTCACCGACTGGCGGGCGGCCGTGGCGGGGGCTGCCCGGGACTCCGTACGGGACGTGGGCGGCAGCGGTCTCGTCCTGCTCGCCGTCGCGGCGGCCGCGTTGTGCGCCTGCATGCTGCTGCCGCTGTCGTTCCTGGCGCCGGGACCGCTGGCGTTGGCGCTCACGGCGGTCGACGTACGGATGCCGCACCGGCCAGAGGGGTGACAGCACCACCCGAGTGACGTACGCCACAGGCCCGCGCCGGAACTCACAGGGGTGCGCGCCCGACTACTGGACCGTCACGGCCCGGACCGGCCGACGCCGTGCGATCTGGAGAACCGGAATGGGTGAGTCCCGACAACCCTCCCCGAGCACGGGTGCCGGCACGGGCACAGTTGCAGGCGCGGGTGTGGCCGCAGTCTCCGCGCTTCGGAAGCTGGTGCCGCCGC
This sequence comes from Streptomyces sp. NPDC033178, assembly GCF_055577685.1. Classification (NCBI taxonomy): domain Bacteria; kingdom Bacillati; phylum Actinomycetota; class Actinomycetes; order Kitasatosporales; family Streptomycetaceae; genus Streptomyces; species Streptomyces sp. NPDC033178. The sequence continues at coordinate 97,292 of NZ_JBVIPT010000019.1, read as the reverse complement.
CCGCGCTGTGCGGCTTCCTGCTGCTGCTCGCGCTCGTGTTCGTGGCGTCGTACGCAGCCGGTGCCGCCGTCGGCCCCGTCGCGCCCGGCATGCACGAGACCGGCACGAGCCGTGACGGAGACGGTGGCGGCGGAGACGGTGGCGGCGGGGGCGGCATGGACATGGACATGGGAGACACGCACGGGAGCGGCGGCCGATGAGTGCCGAACCGGTGGCCGTCGTCGTGACGACCGACCTGACCGTCGGCGGGATGACCTGCGCGGCCTGCGTGAACCGTGTCGAGAAGAAGCTCGCCAAGCTGGACGGCGTCACCGCGACCGTCAACCTGGCCACCGGGCGGGCCAGGGTGAGCCATCCGGCCCATGTCCCTCCCGAGGAACTCGTCGCCACGGTCGAGAAGGCGGGCTACACGGCCACCCTCCCCGACCCTCCCGAGCGACCGGAAGGCGGGAACGAGGACGCGGACAAGTCCGAGTCCGAGTCCGAATCCGAGGGCACCCGGCAGGATCGCGAGCGGCTGACGGTCACGGCGCTGCTCGCCGTGCCGGTGCTCGTCCTGTCGATGGTGCCCGCATGGCAGTTCCGCAACTGGCAGTGGCTGTGCTTCGTACTGGCCGCCCCGGTCGCGGTGTGGAGCTCCTGGCCGTTCCACGTACGGGCGTTGCGCGGGCTGCGGCACTCGACGGCGACCATGGACACGCTGGTCTCCCTGGGCGTGGCGGCGTCCTTCTCCTGGTCGGCCTACGCGCTGTTCCTCGGTGGCGCGGGCGAGCCCGGGATGCGGATGCCGTTCAGCCTGCTGCCCTCGGCGTCGGAGGGCGCCGCGCACATCTATCTCGAAGCGGCCGTGGGCGTACCGCTGTTCGTGCTGGCCGGCCGATTCCTGGAGGCGCGGGCCCGGCACGGGACGGGGGCGGCACTGCGGTCGCTCGCCCAACTCGCCACCAAGGAGGTCTCGGTACGCGGGGGGGGTTCCGAACGGCTCGTTCCCGTCGAGCAGTTGAGGACGGGGCACGTCTTCGTCGTACGTCCCGGGGAGCGTGTCGCCACCGACGGGGAGGTGACGGAGGGCAGTTCCGCCGTGGACCTGTCCCTGGTCACGGGCGAGAGCGAGCCGGTCGAGGTCGGTCCGGGATCGGCGGTGGTGGGCGGTGCCGTCAACGCGGGCGGACTGCTGCTCGTACGGGCCACTGCGGTCGGCGCCGACACCCAACTCGCCCGTATCACGAGGCTGGTGACAGAGGCTCAGGCCGGAAAGGCGCGGGCGCAGCGGCTGGCCGACGCGGTGGCCGGGGTGTTCGTGCCGGTGGTGCTGGCGCTCGCCGTGACCGTGCTCGGGTTCTGGCTCGGTGCCGGGGCCGATCCTCAGGCGGCGGTCACCGCGTGCGTGGCGGTACTGGTCGTGGCCTGTCCGTGCGCCCTGGGTCTGGCGACGCCGACCGCGCTCATGGCGGCCACCGGGCGTGGCGCCCAACTGGGCGTCCTGGTCGGCGGACCGCAGGCCCTGGAGTCGCTCCAGCACATCGACACGGTCGTACTCGACAAGACCGGCACCCTCACCTCCGGCCACATGAGCGTCGCCCGGGTCACCGCCGTGCCCGGCGGACTCGGGCGGGAGGCGGTACTGCGGCTGGCCGGTGCGGTGGAACAGGGCTCCGAACATCCACTGGGGCGCGCGATCGTCTCGTACGCACAACGGGCCGTGCCCGAGCGGCCGTTGCCGGACGTGGGGGAGTTCAGTGCCGAGGCGGGCCGCGGTGTCCGGGGTCGGGTCGAAGGCAGGCTGGTCGAAGTCGTCGCGCCGGACGACGAGTTGCCCCCGGCGCTCGCGGACGTGCTGCCGGTGGCGGAGGCCGCCGCGTACACCCCGGTCCTGGTCCGGGTGGACGGCGTACCCGAAGCGCTGATCGAGATCGGTGACGTCGTGCGGCCCGGGAGCTACCGGGCGGTGGACCAGCTGCGGCGGCTGGGGGTGCGGCCGGTGCTCGCCACCGGGGACCGGGAGGCCCAGGCCCTGGCCGTCGCGTCCGCACTCGGCATCGAGGAGGTGCACGCCCGCCGCACCCCGGAGGAAAAGGCCGCTCTCGTACGGGAGTTGAGAGAGGACGGCCGCCGGGTCGCGGTCGTCGGCGACGGTGTGAACGACGCCGCCGCGCTGGCCGGCGCCGACCTGGGAATCGCCATGGGCGGCGGGACGGACGCGGCCATCGGGGCCGCCGACGTAACGCTCGTACGCGGTGACATCGAGGCACTGGGGGACGCCGTACGGCTCGCCCGTCGCACCCTCGGCACCATCAGGGTCAACCTCCTGTGGGCCTTCGGCTACAACGCCGTGACCGTGCCGCTCGCCATGGTGGGCCTGCTCAATCCGATGGTGGCCGCGGCGGCCATGTCGGTGAGTTCGCTGCTCGTGGTCGGCAACAGCCTGCGGCTGCGAGCCTGGCAGCCGACGCGAAACCGGAGCCGCGCACGATGACGCGGACGACCGACCCGCATCCGTGGCGTCCGACCCGGCGCCGCCTCACCGACACCCTGCTCACCGCGCTCACCCCCGTCGCCGCGTGCAGCGTCGCGCTCGGCGCCCTGACCACCTGGGTCGCCGCGGGCCGAGCGGGCGATCCGGCGCGGATCGAGGTCACCGCCGGACGCGTCTTCCTCCCGTACGGCGACACCCGGGACACCGCCGCGTTCTTCCGGATCACCAACTCCGGGGACGCGGACGACCGTCTGGTCCGCGTCTCTTCGCCCGGCGGCGGTGAGGTCACGCTCGGGCGTCACCGCACGACGGGCGGCGGCGCCGCGTACCGGGACCCGGTTGGCTCGGCCGCCGTCCCCGCCCACGGCGGCCTCACCATGTCCCCGCACGGCCTCGACGTGATCCTGCGGGCGGGCCCACGGTGGGAACTCGGCGATCCGGTCCCGTTCACGCTGCACTTCCGGCGCAGCGGGCCGGTCACGGTGGAGGCGGTCGTGGTCAGTCCGGGCGATGTACGTGCCTCACCGTGACGCGCGGCCGGCGGATGCGGGGCCGAGGTCCGTCATGACCACGGGGTGGGGGACACGCACGGTACGGGCCGCGGTGTTCGCGGCCGTCTGCGTCGTGCTCGCCGCCCTCGGGCACGTGATGATGTCCGGCTCCCCGGTGCCCTGGTGGACGATGGCCGCCGGGGGCGTGGTGACGGGCGGCGCGGGCTGGTGCCTGGCCGCCCGTGAACGAGGACTGCCGCTGATCGTGACCGTGGTGGTCGTCGCCCAGGGGCTGCTCCACACGGGGTTTTCCTCGGCCCGGTCGGCCGCGTCGCCGGTGGGCCGGGGGTCGTGGGGATCGGGCGGCGGGGGCTCGATGCCGATGGGCTCCGCCGGGCGCGACATGGATTCCGTGCCCATGGATTCCGTGCCCGCGGATTCCGCGCACATGGGCTCCGCGCACATGGGCTCCGTACCCATGGGGTCCATACACACGGATTCCGCGGACGCCATGGACATGGGACACATGGGTTCGGGACCCATGGCTCACCCGGCGCACGACATGGACGGCATGTCCTCGCTCGGCATGTTGGCCGCCCACCTGCTGGCCGCGCTGCTGTGCGGTCTGTGGCTCGCGTACGGCGAACGCGCTGCCTTCCGCATTCTGCGGGCCGTGGCCGGACGCCTGGCCGCACCGCTGCGGCTACTGCTCGCCCTGCCCGCACCGCCGCACCGGTCGCGCGTCCGCGTACCCCGCCGCTCCCCGGACCGCTCGCTGCGACGGCTGCTCCTCGTCCACGCGATCACCTCACGAGGTCCGCCCGCCGGGACCGCTGTCGCCTGAGACAGCCGGATCCCCGAGGCGCCTCCCCGCGTGCCTCGGGCACCGGCCGTACCCCCCTGTACGGCCGGCCGCACCCCACGCGCCGGACCGACGCGCCGACCGTCCACGTGCCCACGCGGAACCAATGCGCCAACGCACCAACGCGCGCACGCGCCCACGTGATCACGTGCCCACGCGCGCCGTCGGTCCCGGTCCCGGACGACCCGAGAAGGACAACTGGTGATCACTCCAGCCCTGCCCGCTTCGCACGACAGGTCGCACGACAGAAGCGACGAGTCGATAACCGCCTGGGCGCTGGCCGCCCGTGGCGGCGACCCGGACGCCGTCGAGCGTTTCGTCCGTGCCCTGCACCGCGACGTCGTGCGCTATGTCGCCCATCTCTCCGCCGACCCCCAGGCCGCCGACGACCTGGCCCAGGACACGTTCCTGCGGGCGCTCGGCAGCCTGCACCGGTTCGAGGGGCGCTGCTCGGCCCGTACGTGGCTGCTGTCCATCGCACGCCGGGCGGTGATCGACAGCTTCCGGTACGCCGCCGCCCGGCCGCGTCTCTCCGACGTACAGGACTGGCGGCTGGCGGTCGAACACGCCCAGCCGCACGGCCTGCCCGGCTTCGACGACGGGGTGGCGCTCCTCGATCTGCTGGCCGCGCTGCCCGACGAGCGCCGTGAGGCGTTCGTGCTCACCCAGGTGATGGGGCTGCCGTACGCCGAGGCGGCCGAGCTCAGCGACTGCCCCGTCGGAACCGTCCGCTCCCGGGTGGCCCGCGCCCGCGCCACCCTCGTCGACCTGCTCGCCGAGGCCGACGCACCGGCCGCACGCGGGCACGGCGGGCACGCGGATCCCGCGTTCGAGCCGGGCAACCGGGTCGCCTGACCCGCCCGTTCCTCGGCCTTTCGAACAGCTTTCAAATACCCCCGGGGGTACATGCTAGTGTCCCTCATATACCCCGGGGGGTAATTCTCGTTCGGAAGGAGTGTCCGACGTGTTCTTCGTTGACACCATCGAGGTGGCGGGGCTCGGCAACCGCAGCTACCTGGCGGGCGGCGAGCGGGAGGCCGTCGTGGTCGATCCGCCGCGTGACGTCGACCGGGTGATCGCGGCGGCGGCCCGGCGGGGCGTGCGGATAGCGCACGTCGTCGAGACGCACGTGCACAACGACTACGTCACCGGCGGTCCCGAACTGGCCCGGCTCACGGGCGCGGCCTACCTCGTCCCGGCCGGAGCCCGCGTCTCCTTCGAGCGGACACCGGTGCGCGACGGGGACTGCGCGGTCGTCGACGCCGACGCGGGTCTGGCCCTGCGCGCGCTCGCGACCCCCGGCCACACCCCGCACCACACCTCGTACGTTCTGGAGGAGGGCGGGGCGGCGGTCGCGGTCTTCACCGGTGGGTCGCTGCTCATCGGCACGGTCGGGCGCCCCGACCTGGTCGAACCGCGCCTGACCGAGGACCTCGCCCGCGCCCAGCACGCCTCCGCCCACCGGCTCGCGGCCGAACTCCCCGACGAGACGACGGTGTTGCCCACTCACGGCTTCGGCAGCTTCTGTTCCGCCGGCCGGGCCGAGGGCGGTGCCACCACCATCGGCAAGGAGAAGTCGGCCAACGAGGCGCTCACCCGGGACGTGGACACCTTCGTCGCCGATCTGCTGGCAGGGCTGGACGAAGTCCCCGCCTACTACGCGCACATGGGTCCGGCCAACGCCGCGGGGCCCGCGCCCGTCGACCTCACCACGCCGGCCGTGGCGGACGCCGACGAGATAGCCGCCCGGCTGGCCGCGGGGGAGTGGGTGGTCGATCTGCGCAACCGCGTCGCGTTCGCCGAAGGGCATGTCGCGGGCTCGTTCAACTTCGAGGCCGAGGGCCAACTGGCCACCTATCTGGCCTGGTTGGTCCCCTGGGGCAGGCCAGTGACACTGCTCGCCGAATCGGCCGGGCAACTGGCCGCCGCTCAGCGCGAGTTGGTCCGGGTCGGCATCGACCGCCCGGCCGCCGCGGTCACCGGTGAACCCTCGGCATGGGTACGCGAGGACGAGCCCCTGGCCGCCTTCCGCCGGGCCACGTTCGCCGACCTCGCCGACCTTGCCGACCTCTCCGGTCGGCACCCTGGCGACGGCCTCGTCGTACTGGACGTCCGGCGGTCGTCCGAACGCGCCGGCGGCTTCATCGAGGGCTCGGTCCACATCCCGGTCCACGCCCTGCACGGGCGGCTCGGCGAGATTCCCGCGGGCGAGGTGTGGGTGCACTGCGCGGGCGGCATGCGCGCCGCCATCGCCGCCTCTCTGCTGGACGCGGCGGGCCGTCAAGTCGTCGCCGTGGACGACGCGTTCACCGCGGCGGAGAAGGCCGGCCTCACCGTCCGCACCGCCTGAACACGCATCGGTACGAGGGCCGGTCCTCGCGTGGGCCGGCTCCGGCGCGAGCTCAGCCCTCGCGCGGCGTCCGAACTCAACCCTCGCGCGGCGTCCGAACTCCGTCACCAGAAAGAAGCGAGACCGTGCCGATGAACGCCCTTCCCTCACCCCGTGCTCCCGGCCGCGCCGACGGTCTTGAGAACGGCACGGTGGCGTGAGCCCTCTCATACTCGCCCTGACCGCCGGTGCCGTCATCGGGCTGGCGCTCGGTGCGCTCGGGGGCGGCGGCAGTGTCCTGGCCGTCCCCGCCCTGATCTATCTGCTCGGTTTCACCCCGGTCGCGGCCAGCACCGCGAGCCTCGTCATCGTGACCGTCACCTCGGCCACGGCACTGTCCGGCCACGCACGCGACGGCCAGGTCCGCTGGCGTACGGGGGCGCTCTTCGCGGCGGCGGGCATCGGCCCGGCGCTGCTGGGCGGCGCGGTCGTGGGGAAACTGCCGGACGCCGCGCTGACCGGGGCCTTCGCCGTGGTCGCGACGGTGGCGGCGGTACGCATGCTGCGCTCCCGGCAGAGTTCGGACGACGTCCGGCCGCTCCGGTCCGCGCGGGCCGCGGCGGCCGGTGGCGGGCTCGGCGCTGTCACCGGCGTACTCGGAGTGGGCGGCGGCTTCCTCGCCGTACCGGCGCTCGTGGGCGTACTCGGCCTGCGGATGAAGGAAGCGGTGGGCACCAGCCTGCTCGTCATCACCGTCAACTCGCTCGCCGCGCTCGCGATGCGCGCCGGTACGGCCGACGGCCTGGACTGGGCCGTCATCGCCCCCTTCGCCGGGGCCGCGATCCTCGGTGCGTGGGACGGCAAACGCCTCGCCGCGAAGGTGTCCGGCCCGACGCTCCAACGCGTCTTCGCCCTGGTGCTGCTCGCGGTGGCCGCCCTCATGCTCATCGACACGGCGGTGTGACGGGCCCAGCCGCTCGATCACTACAGCGCGCCCCCAGCCCTCCAGTACCTACAGCTCTCCCCTACAGCCCTCCAATACCTGCCGTCCGCCAGTACCTCCAGCCTTCCAATACCTCCAGCCTTCCAGTAACTCCCAATACACAGGAGCACCTCAGCCATGACCGTTTCCCCCACGCCTGCCGTCGTCCTCGGTGTCGGCCAGGCCCGCAGTCGGCTGCACGACCTCACCGTCATCGACGTACGGACGCCCGGCGAGTACGCCTCGGGCCATCTGCCCGGCGCCCTGAACATCCCGCTGGACCAGGTGCGGCGGGCGCTGCGCGAACTGCGGCACGCCGCCGAGCGCGGTGACGTCCTGATGGTGTGTGCCTCCGGCAACCGCTCCCAGGCCGCCTGTGAGCTGCTGTCCGGAGAGGGCGTCGCCGCGGCGACCCTTGCAGGCGGCACGACCGCGTGGGCCGCCGAGGGCAACGACCTGGACCGGCCCGCGGCCTCCGCTGCCCGTGGCGGCTGGGCCATGGAGCGCCAGGTGCGCTTCACCGCAGGCACGCTCGTACTCGTCGGACTGGCCCTGGGACTGTTCGTCCACCCGGCCTTCCAGGTCCTCTCGGCGGCGGTGGCGGGCGGCCTGGTCCTCTCCGCGCTCACCAACACCTGCACCATGGCGGTCGTGCTCGGCAGGCTGCCGCACAACCGCCCCCGCGCGGCCGACCTGGAGGCAACGCTGGCGGCTCTGCGCAGCCACTGAGGGGGCGGAGGCGGTCATCCCTGTGCCGCGTCGTCGGGGCGGAAGGTGACCGACGTGCCCGAGAAGCGGGCGGTGAGGCCGTCGTCCGTGGTGGTGACCGAGCGAAGACGCAGGCCGTCGGGGATGTTCCGCAGCAGGATCGGCTGCTCGAAGACCTTGTCGAGCAGTGCCTGACCGGCGTCCGGCAGTACACCGCTCGTCACCCGGAAGTCCTCGAAGGCGATGCGGTTGCCGGAGACCGCCGACACCTTCACCGTCATGGTGATCCCGTCGCCGAACGGCATTGCGATCCTCGCGCTGATCCGGCCGGGCCGGTCGCCCTGGGACACCTCAAGACCGAGGGCGTCGGACACATCGGTGTACGACAGACGGGCGGTCGCTTCGGCACTGCGTGCCCGTGCCTCGCTGCCGTCGTCCGACTTCCGCAAGTCGTCGAGCCCGAGGTCGAGTTCGGTCACCGGCAGCGGGTCCTGGTACGTGGAGTCGTCGCGGTATTCGGGATGGGGGCGGTACATGAACTCTCCTGTCGCGTGTACGGGGTTGCTGGGTGCCCGAGTTGCTTGGCACCCGGGCTACTGGGCATGACACCCGGGCTACTGGGCACCGCACCCGGGCTGGTCGGCATCGCAGAGGCGGCGAACCGTCGAGGCCGCGACATCGCGGTCGGCCCCTGCGGCGATCAGAGTGGTGGTGGCGGCGCCCGTGCCGTCGTCGGCCCAGATCCCGGAGTTGACGCTGTCGAGGATGGCCAGCATGTGCGCTTCGAGGGCTCTGCTGAGCGGGCCGGGCGGGACGCCGGTGCGGAAGACGCCCTGCCGTTGGCCGCGGGCGAGGATCCCGGCGACCTTGTCGCGGACGGGAGTCAGCAGCCCGCTGAATCCGTTGGCTCCCAGGTCCTGGCGGGTGCGGGTCAGCCCGATGAGCGTGCGATAGCGGTCACCGACGGGCCAGAGGGTGAGAACGACACGCGCCAGGGCAGTCGCGGCGTCCGGGGCCTGACCTGTAACCGGCCCCGGCGCGTCGATGACGGCGATCGCGACGCGAATCGCCTCCCCCGCGTCCGCCGCGAGCCCTCCGACCAGTGCGGCCCGCCCCGCGAAGTGCGCGTACACGGTGCGACGCGCCACACCGGCAGCCTCGGCGATGTCACCGAGGCTGCTGTCGGCGTTGCGCCCCAGTTCCCGCCGAGCCGCTTCCAGGATGCGCGTGCGGGTGGCGCGGGCCGTACGGCTGCGGGGTTCGTGCGTCGCTGGCGGGCTGGTCACATCGGTACCTCGGCAGGCAGGCAGGCAGGCAGGCGGGCGGGCAGGCGGGCAGGCGGGCGGGCGGGCAGGCGGGGGTCAGGGAGGGGCTACCGAGATATTTGCACATCGACGGGCAATAAACTAGTCTGCACATCGATGGGTAATTAAGTCGCCCCGCTTGTTCCTCTCGTCCCACTCACCCCCCGGGAGCCTCCGATGCCGCTCTTCGTCAGCACACCCGTCGAGAAGATGACAGGGCCGTACTCAAGGCGCTGGCTCGCCCTGCTGGTGCTGTGTCTGAGTCTGCTGATCGTGGTCATGGCGAACACGTCGCTGATCGTGGCGGCGCCGGACATGACCAAGGACCTGGGCCTGAGCAGCAGCGACCTGCAGTGGGTCATCGACGGCTACACCGTTCCGTACGCGGCGCTGATGCTCGTCCTCGGCTCGATCGGCGACAAGTACAGCCGTCGCGGGGCGCTCGTCGCGGGTCTGGTGATCTTCGCGGGCGGTTCGGTGATGGGCAGCCTGGTCGACGGGACGGGCCTGGTGATCACGGCCCGCGCGATCATGGGCGTCGGCGCGGCGGTGGTCATGCCGGCCACGCTGTCCCTGCTGGTCGCGATCTTCCCGAAGCGGGAGCGGGCCAAGGCCATCACGGCCTGGACCGCCACCTCCGGTCTCGCCATCGCGGTCGGCCCGCTGGTGGCCGGCTGGCTTCTGGAGGACCACGCCTGGGGATCGACCTTCCTGATCAACGTCCCCATCGCCGTCGTCGCCGTGATCGGCGCGCTGGTCCTGGTGCCGCCGTCGAAGGCGGCGAACGCCGGCCGGATCGACTACGTGGGCGGACTGTTGTCGATCGTCTCGGTCGGCTCGCTCGTCTACGCGATCATCGAGGGCCCGCACTTCGGCTGGGGCACCGGCCCGGTCACCGCCGCGGTCGTAGCGGGCGTGGGCCTGCCGGCCTTCGTGCTCTGGGAGCTGCGCCACCCGCACCCGATGCTGGACGTGCGCAGGTTCGCCCAGCGTCCCTTCAGCGGCTCGATGCTGGCGGTGCTGTTCTTCTTCTTCGGCACCTTCGGGGCGATCTACTACTCCACCCAGTTCCTGCAGTTCGTCCTCGGCTACGGCGCGCTGGAGACCGGCGTCCGTCTGCTGCCGCTGGCCGGCGCGGTGTTCGTCGGCGCCGCGGCCACCGGGCGCCTGACGCCGAAGCTGGGCATGAAGGCCATGGTGGTGGCCGGCATGGCGATCGGTACCGTCGGCGTCCTCCTGCTCACCCGGATCGACACGGGCTCCACGTACGCCGACTTCCTGGCGCCGATGATGATGCTCGGGTTCGCGATCGGGCTGAGCGTGTCCCCGGCCACCGACACCATCATGGGTTCGTTCCCGGAGAGCGAGCTGGGCGTCGGCGGCGGCGCCAACGACACCGCGCTGGAACTCGGTGGCTCCCTCGGCATCGCCGTACTGGGCTCGCTACTGGCCACCGCCTACAAGGACCGGCTGGCCGACCTGGTCGGCGGGCAGCTGCCGGCCTCCGCGATGGAGACGGCCAAGGACTCGGTCGGCGGCGGTCTGGCGGTCGCCGAGCAGATCGCGAAGACCCCCTCCGCCGGACCCGAGCAGGCCCAGGCCCTGATCGACGCGGTGCACGAGGCCTTCGCCCACGGGGTCGCCCACACCAGCCTGATCGGCGGGATCATCATGGCCGCCGGAACCATGATCGTCCTCGCGGTCCTGCCCGGCCGCAAGGCCGCGAAGCGCGACCAGGACGAGCCGGATGAGAGCACCAAGGAGCGCGTGGACGTCGGCTGAGGACGCACACGCGGGTCGGTTCCGGACGGAGCCGGTCACCAGGAGGCCGGACCTCAGGTCCGGTCTTCCTCCACCCCTGACGGGTCGTGCCCGAGCGGCGCACGGCCCGGGCGGTGCCGGGACGGGACGCCCGGCACCGCCCGTCTCATGAACGGGCGGGCTCGGCAGATTCCGCCCACGAGACCGCGACCGCCCCAGCGGGCCCGCCGGAGGGCGCGTCGGCGCACGAGTGGCCCCGCGGCAAGGGCCGGACTGAGGTCACGAGCGGCTGCCGCGGTCAGGTCGGCGGCGCCAGCGGTCGGCGATACGGGCCCGGAAGGTGTACTGCGCCTGCCGCACCACCTCCAAGTCGGCGCCGTACGAGGGATCCCCCCAGGGAGCGATCAGCTCGCGCAGCCGCTCGTGATCCGGTTCCGGCTCGTCCCGCAGGCGGAACTCCCAGCGGTAGCGGTCCTCGCCGACGCGCATGAAGGTCGCCGACCGGTCGGGATCACAGATCTGCTCGACGCCTTCCCAGTAGCGGACCGGGGCGCTCGTGCGCACGTCGACGACCGTCCACGGGGTGCCGGTAAGAACCGCGTCACCAGCCGCAAACGGTGGTGATCAGTCCTTGGACTGTGATCTTCCTGGGCTGGGCGGCTCGTACACTGACGAAAATGGAGGACCACACGGCCACCATCGGTGCACGTCCGGCGCCCGTCTTGCGGGAGTACGTCGACTCGTATGTCGGCTTCGACCTCCGCGGGCTCCCGACGGGGGTGCACTGCGGCCCGCCGAGCCGCGCGCTCACTGCGGTGATCAGCCTGTCAGATCCTTTGGAGGTGGCGGCGGGCGTTGACGACGGGTCACCGGTCATCCGATTCGGCAGCGTGGCCGGCGGTCTGATGTGCCGGTCCGTCGCGATTCACCACGACGGACGCCAGCAAGGTGTTCAGGTATCGCTGACACCGCTCGGGGCCCGGGCCATCTACGGCATGCCGTCCGCCGAGCTCGCCCACCGACTGGTCCCACTTGACGAGCTTCTCGGAGCGCTTGCCGTCGAGCTGGTCGACCGGCTCCGATCGGCGACAACATGGGCGGCGCGGTTCACCGCGCTGGACGAATTGCTCCTCCGAGCTGTCGGCCGTGGCGCCTGCGGCGACCATGTGCGTTGGGTGCGCCCCGAGGTAGCCGAGGCATGGCGCCGCCTCGTCGCCGCGCGGGGTTGCGTCCAGGTTGGTGCGGTCGCCGCGGAACTCGGCTGGAGCCGTCGGTACCTCACAGAGCGGTTTCGCGGTGAGGTGGGCCTGTCGCCGAAGACCTTCGCCCGAGTCTTGCGCTTCGAGCACGCGCACGAACTGGCGGCGGCGCAGGACCCGCTCCCGTGGGGCGATGTGGCAACCGTCTCTGGCTATGCCGACCAGGCCCATCTCGTTCGGGACTGGCGCGAGTTCACGGGCCGATCGCCGACGGCCTGGCGTCGCAGCGAAGTCCTCCTCGGAGCCGGGTAGCCGCCAACCGTCTGCCCTTCGCGTCGGCTTCTGTTCCCTTTTCTTCAAGACCGCCCGATCGCTGTCGTGGACGATCGTCGGCATGAGACTCGTCAACCACGAACGCAATGCCATGAACCTGCGGACCACCCCCGTGCACCTCGGACTGGGATCGAGAGCGAAACCCGTCGAAGGTTTCACCTGGGACCCGGAGGTGCTCCAGGCCTACAGCGCCGCGGTCGCGGCAGACGGCGCCGAGGGCCGGATGGTGACGATCTTCGACGGCGACGGGCTTGGCGACCATTGGGAGAGCCACCCTGCAGGCGACGAACTGGTCGTTTGCCTCAGTGGGTCCGTGACGGTCACCCGCGACGTGGACGGGGTGCCCGACCACGTTCTGCTCGGGCCGGGCGAGGCCACCATCAACCCGGCCGGGGTATGGCACGTGGTCGACGTGGAGGGGCCGACGTCCATCCTGGCCATCACTGCGACCCTCGGCACCGACCACCGTCCTCGGACCGACACCCGCCCGACCGAACGCATCGGCACGCCCAGCCCGGAGGAAGCGCCGTGACGACACGCATCGCGTGCCTCGGCGACAGCCTCACCCGCGCGCAGTTCAGCGTCGACTACCTGGATCTTCTCGGACGACGCCGCCCTCCCGGTGACGTGCAGCTTGCCCGTTTCGGCGCCAACGGCGACTTCGCCTACAACCTCTTGCAGCGCCTCGATGCTGTCGCCACGAACCCACCCGATGTGATCACCGTGTTGATCGGGACCAACGACGCCCGAGCAAGCCTCGCCGGCTACCCCGTCGAGCAGGCCATGAAGCGCAAACAGCTCCCCGATCGCCCGTCGGCCGGCTGGTTCCAACAGTGCCTGGGAGCCGTCGTCGCACGGCTGAGAGCGGAGACCGACGCGACGATCGGTCTGCTGTCGCCACCGGTACTCGGCCAACAACTCGACGGAGCAGCGGCACAGGCATCGCAGGCGTACAGCCGGATGATCGCCGAGGTCGCCGCCACCAATGACGTGGCCTACCTTCCGCTCCACGAACGCCAGATCGAGGAACTGCGCCAAGCGGACCCGCCGCCGATTCCATACCGGGAGGTGACGCCCGCAGCGGGCGTCGGCGTCCTCGTCCAGCACGCAGTGCTGCGCCGCAGCCTCGACACGATCTCGCGGCGGCGACGTCTCGTGCTCACGACCGACCACATCCACCAGAACAGCCGCGGCGCCACCCTTATCGCTGAGGTCATCGACGCCGGTCTGCTGACCCAGAGCGCGTAGCTGGTTCCGGCGCCCGGCCAGTCGGATGCCATCTACCGCGCGGAGGTGGCATGGCTTCGGGCAGCGGCTCGGTGCCGATCGGTAAGACGCCGTGTGCTGCTCGTCCGAGGCGCGGGACAAAAGCGCTGGCTACGGGCGCAGGTTGCGGCCCTGTCCCGCCGTTGCCGAGTACTGGCACGCGCCTTCCGATACCTCACGGGCGGGCATCGCGAAGTCCTCCGCGCGGATCTACCGGATCTCGCTGACGACGTGAGGATGGATGCTCACCGGCGAACCCGCGCCGACCGGACCTGCCCGCCGAGGCGCGAAGCCGCCCGTCTTCCCTGTCGCCGTGATCGACGACATGGCACTGCCGGAGGTCCTGGCCGAGCTGGCCGCCGCGCGGGCGGACGAGATGGACGCTGACATCGTCAACCGGGAGCTGCCCATCGCGCGCAAGGCGATCGGCTGGTGGCAGCGCCAGGGCTGGATCGAAGGCGATCCCACGATCGGCATCGAGCGGCGGCCGGCACCGCCGGACCGCACCAAGGCTCTCGCGGAGAACCAGATCGCCGCCCTGTGGCGCCTCGACGTCGCGCTGCGGGAGAAGACGCAGGGGTAGATGCTCTTCGAATCCGCCGCACGGGCCGACGAGGTGTTGTGCCTCAACGTGGAGACCTCTACCCACAAGGACAAGCGCGGAAGGATCACCGCCAAGGGCGGGGCGACCGAGTGGATTCACTGGCAGTCCTTCACCGCCCAGCTGCTGCCCTGCCTCATCGCCCGCCGCACCCGCGGCCCGCTGTTCCTCACCGACCGCAAGGCCCCGGCCGGAACCCCGACACTCGACGTGTGCCCGGAGACCGGCCGGGCCCGGCTTTCCTATCGCCGGGCTGAGGAGATCTTCGAGGAGAACACCCGGCTGCTGGCCGACCCCCTCGCCTCACCCGACGGCATCGAGGACCTGGACGGCTGGACGCTTCACCGGCTACGACACAGTGCCCTGACACACGACGCGGAGGACGGCACCTCTACCCCGATGCTGCTGGCCCGCTCCCGCCACGCATCCGTCCGCTCCCTGGAGCGGTACGCCCGGCACGTCGCCGAACGAGACCCCGCTGCACGCCGCCGCACGTAAATCCGAGCAGATCAGGGCTTCAAGATCATCCCGTTGCCCATTTGGCGCGTATCTCGGTCACACCCCTCCAGCGCTCCTCGAAACGCAGGTCCTGCCATCCGACGCCGACCGTGTCGCGGGTGAGGCTGCCCGCGCCGTCGCAGCCGAGGACGGCGTCCGCCCACAGGTGTTCCTCGACGCCGTCCCGGCGGAAGGTCACCCGGACGGGGCCGTTCCCGTCCTGGCCCACGCCCCGCCGACGCCCCCGCCAATGCCCACGCCCGGGCCGACACCCGTGCCGACACCCATGCCGACGACCTCCACCCCGGTCCGCAGATCGCACTCCGGGCGGCGGGCCAGGGCGTCGCGCAGCAGCCGCTCCAGCTCCGGCTAGTCGAACATGCTGGTCTGCGGGAAGCCGTGTGCCCCTTGTTCCGCGCGCGGGAACTCGGCCATCACCCGGTGCCAGGCGTCCAGCAGCCGGAGCCCCCGCGCGGGGCGGCCGAGACACGCCAGGCGCTCGTGCGCGCGGCCCGGCGGATTCTCGCCGAGAACGGTGACACCGGCGTGAGCATCCAGGCGATTGCGGAGCGCGCCGACGTGGGGTTCGGCTCCTTCTACAACCACTTCGCGTCGAAGGCGGAGCTGTTCGACGCGGCCGTCGCGGACGCCCTGGAGGAGTTCGGCCAGACCTTCGACGAGCGCCTGAGCGGGATCGACGACCCGGCGGAACTCGTGGCGGCGGGCTTCAGGCTCAGCGCCAGAATGGCCGATTCGCATCCGGAGCTGATGCAGGTCCTGCGCCGCCGGGGCCTTGAGCCCCTCCACTCCGACCGCGGGCTCGCTCCCCGTGCCCTGCGCGACCTGGAGGTCGGTGTCGCGTCCGGCCGGTTCTCCCCCGTCGATCCGACCGTCGCGCTGACCGCGCTGGGCGGGACCCTGCTGTCCCTGGTGGAGCTGAGGTTCACCCGCCCGGACATGGACGGCGACGAGGCCGCCGTGAACCTGGCCGAGATGGTCCTGCGCATGCTGGGCGTCCCGGCCGACGACGCCCACGACGTCGCCCGGCGGCCACTCCCCGACCTCGGCTGACGAACGGGTCCGGGCAGGCCCAGGAGCCGTAGTCCGCCTCCGTGGGAGAATCGGATAGCCATTTCCACCCCCTGCATCCGCGAGGACGTGCCGTGCCCAAGCCCGTGGTCCGTGAGCCGTTGCGAAGCAATTCGCGTTCCAACCGGGCCCGCATCCTCGCCACCGCCCGACAGGAGCTCGGACGGAACCCCGACGTCACCCTGGAGGAGATCGCCCGGGCGGCCGGCGTGGTCCGCCGTACGCTCTTCGGGCACTTCCCGGGGCGCGCGGCCCTGCTGGACGCTCTCGCCGAGGAGGCGTCCGAGGCCCTGCGCGGCGTCGTGGCCCGTTTGCCGGACGAGGCCGAGGCACCCGATCGTGCGTTCGCGCGGTTCGTCCTGTCGATCTGGTCGGTGGGGGACCGGTACCGGCTGCTCCTGGCACTCGCCCGCCAGGATCTGGGCGTGGAGAGGGTGTCCGAGGTGCTGGCCCCGGCCCGGGACGTGGCGACGGCCGTCCTCGAACGAGGGCAGCGCGCGGGTGTGTTCCACGAGCACCTGCCGGCGGTGGTCCTCAGCTCCGGCCTGGAGGCCCTGGCCATCTCCCTGCTCGAAAGCGTCAACACGGGGGCATGGGAGGACGACGGGACACGGACCGCCATCGCCACGCTGGTCGCGGCGGGAGTATCGGAGAAGGAGGCGTCCGCGGTCGTCGAGAGCGTGGCGTCGGAGGAACGCGCCGAGGCCGCCGACGCGTAGAGGCGTATGTGACACATAGGGTGTATATGGCGTATGGGATGCTAGGCAACCGGTTCGTCGTGTCGTGGCGTCTTGATCATCGGAAGGAACGTCACGCCCGCACGAACAGGAAGTACGGCCTTGGACACCTCAGGATCCCGCTCCGGTCCCAGTTCCAGCACCACCTCCAGCACCACCTCCAGTTCCAGTTTCGGTTCCGGTTTCGGTCCCGGCTCTCGTGCCGCCCGCTTCAGCTCGCGCCCGAGCCGTCGTACGGCGCTGGCCCTGGGCGCCGGAGCGGCGCTGGCGGTCACCGTGCCGACGGCGGCGCACGCCTCGGCCCCCGGCGGAGAGAGCCTCGCGGGACAGCTGGGTGACCTGGAGCGGGAGTACTCCGCGCGCCTGGGGATCTTCGCCCACGACACGGCCACCGGCCGGACCGTGGCCTACCGCGCCGACGAACGCTTCCCGATGTGCTCGGTGTTCAAGATGCTCACGGCCGCGGCGGTGCTGAGGGACCTCGACCGTGACGGCGAGTTCCTGGCCCGGCGCATCCGGTACACCAAGGAGTACGTCACGGCCGCGGGCTACGCCCCGATCACGGGCACGGACGAGAACGTCGCGAACGGCATGACGGTCGAGGAGCTGTGCTCCGCCGCTGTCTCCCAGAGCGACAACGGCGCCGCCAACCTCCTCCTGCGCGAGCTGGGCGGACCGACCGCGATCACCCGGTTCGCCCGCTCGACCGGGGACAGGATCACCCGGCTCGACCGGTGGGAGCCCGAGCTGAACTCGGCGGAACCCTGGCGGAAGACCGACACCACCAGCCCGCGCGCCATCGGGCAGACCGGCGCGCGGCTCGTGATCGGCAGGGCGCTCCCGGCCGAGGACCGCGAACGGCTGACCGGGTGGCTGATCGCCAACACCACCAACACCGAGCGCTTCCGCGCGGGCCTGCCCAGCGACTGGACCCTCGCGGACAAGACCGGGGGCGGCTCGTCGTACGGGGTCGCCAACGACGTGGGCGTCGTATGGCCTCCCGGGCGGCCGCCCCTGGTGCTGGCCGTTCTGTCGACCAAGTACGCCGCCGACGGGCCCACGGAGAACTCGCTGGTCGCCAGGGCGGCAGCGCTGGTGGCGGCGGAACTCACCTGACGAGACAGGGCGCCTCCGACACAGCGCCCGGGGACATCCGTGTCCCCGGCCGCCACGTCGGAGGTATCGGATCAGTCGGCGGTGGGCAGTTCGGCCCGTACCGCATGGGCGGCCGCGACCAGGTTGTCCAGGGACGCCCGGGTCTCGGGCCAGCCGCGGGTCTTCAGGCCGCAGTCGGGGTTGACCCAGAGCCGTTCGGCCGGGATGGCCTCAAGCCCCTTGCGCAGCAGGGCGGCTGCCTCGTCCGCGCTGGGCACGCGCGGGGAGTGGATGTCGTAGACGCCGGGCCCGGCCTCCCGCGGATAGCCGTGCGCGGCCAGTTCGCGGGCAACCTGCATGTGGGACCGGGCGGCCTCCAGGCTGATGACGTCCGCGTCGAGGTCGTCGATCGCCTGGACGATGTCGCCGAACTCGGCGTAGCACATGTGGGTGTGGATCTGGGTGGCCGGCCGGACCCCTGCGGTGGTGAGCCGGAACGCCTCGGTGGCCCACGCCAGATAGCCGGGGCGGTCGGCGGCACGCAGCGGCAGGGTCTCGCGCAGCGCGGGTTCGTCG
Source organism: Streptomyces sp. NPDC033178 (assembly GCF_055577685.1). Classification (NCBI taxonomy): domain Bacteria; kingdom Bacillati; phylum Actinomycetota; class Actinomycetes; order Kitasatosporales; family Streptomycetaceae; genus Streptomyces; species Streptomyces sp. NPDC033178. The sequence continues at coordinate 78,985 of NZ_JBVIPT010000019.1, read as the reverse complement.
ACCTGGATGACCGAAGTCCCGGCCGTCTCAAGGTCGTCGACCTCGTCGCGCAGGGCGAGGGCGACCTGGCGGGCGGTGTCGCCGAGCGGCTGGTCGTCGCGGACGAAGGACCAGGCGAGCATGGTGACCGGCCCTGTGAGCATGCCCTTGACGGGGCGCTGGGTCAGGGACTGGGCGTACGTCGTCCAGCGCACCGTCATCGGCTCGGGGCGGGAGATGTCGCCGGCCAGGATCGGCGGACGGACGTAACGGGTGCCGTAGGACTGCACCCAGCCGTGCTGCGTGGCGAGGTAGCCGGTGAGCTGCTCGGCGAAGTACTGGACCATGTCGTTGCGTTCGGCCTCGCCGTGCACGAGGACGTCCAGGCCGGTCTTCTCCTGGAAGGAGATCACCTCCTGGATCTCGGCCTTGATGCGCTCCTCGTAGCCGGCCGTGTCGATGCGCCCGGCGCGCAGGTCGGCGCGGGCGACGCGCAGTTCGGCGGTCTGCGGGAAGGAGCCGATGGTGGTGGTCGGGAGGAGGGGCAGACTCAGGTGGGCGCGCTGTGCGGCGGCTCGTTCGCCGTACGGCTGGGAGCGGCGGGCGTCGGTGTCCGTGACCGCACCGACCCGCGCCCGTACGGCCGGGTCGCGGGTGATGGGCGAGTTCGCGCGGGAGGCCAGGGCGGCCCGGTTGGCGGCGAGTTCGCCGGTGATCGTGCCCGTCCCCTGGGCGAGCCCCCTGGCGAGGGTGACGACCTCGGCCGTCTTCTGCCGGGCGAAGGCGAGCCAGCGCAGGATCTGCGGCTCGATGTCCCGTTCGGCGGTGGCGTCGAGGGGCACGTGGAGCAGTGAGCAGGACGTGGCCACGTCGACCCGGTCGGCCAGCCCCAGCAGGGTGCCGAGCGTGGCGAGGGACTTGGTGAGGTCGTTGACCCAGATGTTGCGCCCGTTGACCACGCCCGCGACCAGGCGCTTGCCGGGCAGTCCGCCCACGGCGGCGAGCGCGTCCAGGTTGCCGGCGGCCGCCTCGGTGAAGTCGAGGGCGAGGCCGTCGACCGGGGCCTTGGCCAGCACCGGCAGGGCGTCGCCGAGCCGGTCGAAGTAGGAGGCGACCAGCAGCTTCGGACGGTCGGTGAGCGCGCCGAGGTCGCGGTAGGCGCGCGTGGCCGCGTTCAGTTCGGCGGGCGTACGGTCCTGGACCAGGGCCGGTTCGTCGAGCTGCACCCACTCCGCGCCCGCCGCCCGCAGATCGGAGAGGACCTCGGCGTACACCGGCAGCAGCCGGTCCAGCAGGGTCACCGGGTCGAAGTCCGCGGCCACACCGGGCGCGGGCTTGGCGAGCAGGAGATAGGTGACGGGTCCGACGAGGACCGGGCGGGCGGTGAGACCGAGCGCGAGTGCTTCGCGGAGCTCGGCGACCTGCTTGGCGGAATCGGCGGTGAAGACGCTGTCAGGGCCCAACTCCGGGACCAGGTAGTGGTAGTTGGTGTCGAACCACTTCGTCATCTCCAGCGGCGCCACGTCCTGGGTGCCGCGGGCCATCGCGAAGTAGCCGTCGAGCGCGTCGGCCTCGACCGAGGCGCGGTGGCGCCCGGGGATCGCGCCGACCATGACGCTGGTGTCCAGGACATGGTCGTAGTACGAGAAGTCGCCGGTCGGCACCTCGTGGATGCCGGCCTCGGCCAGCTGCCGCCAGTTGGTGCGGCGCAGTTCGGCGGCGGTGGCCCGGAGGGCGTCGGCGTCGACGCGGCCCTTCCAGTACCCCTCGATCGCCTTCTTCAGTTCCCGGCCCCTGCCCTGACGGGGGTAGCCGTACACGGTGGCCCGTGCCGCCGCGGCTGCGGACTTCGATGTCACGGAACTCTCCTTCGCGAGATGTCTCCCTGAGATCCCGGGACGGGACGTGGGCGCGAAGGGGTGACGAACCCGGCAGAGACACCTCTCGCGCGGCAAGGCGCGGTCGTCCGCCGGATATGTACGCCTGACCCGCCCACGAGGTCACCGGGATTGTCCGTACGCGATCGGTCACGTACGGGCAGATGGCAGGTCTTCGGACTCGCGAGCACGCCCTCCGTACGGAGGACACCTACTGGCCGTCGCTTCCCAGGCCCCCGCTTCTCGGGGCCCAGTGCGTATGACGGCGGTCGTTCCCGCTCACCGCTGCGGGGCAGTCCCGGATTCCCACCGGGTTCCCTCTTGCGACGCATCCCGCCTGGCGGACGGGGCGAACCAGCTGCACCGGTCAGCCTAGGGGTCGCGGCCTCACGACGTGGAACATTGCCCATATGCCGGACGGCTGTACGAGACACCGGGTCGTACGAGACACCGCCCAGGCCAACTGGACGGGCGCCGCCCCACTCCTGTGGCGCCGCCCGCCCCGGTCCCCCACTGCCACCGGCCCCTCAACCGGTGACGGGCCGGGCCCCTCAGCCCTGGGCATACACGGGGAACCCGCGGCCCGTCCTACGCGGTCCCGCTCACTCCGGTCCTGCCCGGTCCGACCCGGTCCCGCTCAGTCCGTCTCGCCGCCGAACGCCCGCAGGATGCGCTCGGCGGCGAGTGTGGCCGTCAACTCGCCGTCCCTGACCCGCTGTTCGAGACCGGGCCCGAGGGCGCGTACGGCGGGATCGGAGTGCAGGCGGCCGAGGAGTTCGTCGCGCACCATCGTCCAAGTCCAGTCGACCTGCTGGTCACGGCGTTTGGCGGCGAGGCGGCCGGTCGAGTCGAGCAGCGTACGGTGCTGTTCGAGACGCTCCCAGACCGTGTCCAGGCCGGTCGACTCACGGGCGCTGCAACTCAGCACCGGTGGCGTCCAGGCGGCGTCTGCGGGGTGCATCAACCGCAGCGCGCCCGCCAACTCCCTTGCCGCGCCCCGGGCTTCCCGCTCGTGCGGTCCGTCCGCCTTGTTGACGGCGATCACGTCGGCCAGCTCCAGGACACCCTTCTTGATGCCCTGCAACTGGTCCCCGGTCCGGGCGAGGGTGAGGAGCAGGAACGAGTCGACCATGTTCGCGACGGCGGTCTCGGACTGGCCGACGCCGACCGTTTCGACGAGGACGACGTCGTAACCGGCCGCCTCCATCACCACGATCGACTCCCGGGTCGCCTTGGCGACCCCGCCGAGCGTCCCGGCGGTGGGGGAGGGGCGAATGAAGGCCGCCGGGTCGACGGCCAGGCGTTCCATGCGCGTCTTGTCGCCCAGGATGGACCCGCCCGTCCGGCTCGACGACGGGTCGACGGCGAGCACGGCGACCCGGTACCCGAGCGAGGTGAGCAGCGTGCCGAACGCGTCGATGAACGTCGACTTGCCCACGCCCGGGACGCCGCTGATGCCGATCCGCCGCGCCCTCCCGCTGTGTGGCAGCAGCTCGGTCAGCAACTCCTGTGCCATCGCCCGGTGTTGGGGCCTCGTCGACTCGACGAGCGTGATGGCGCGCGCCACCAGCGCCCGCTTCCCGTCGAGTACGCCCTTCACATAGGTGTCGAGGTCGATCGCCATGGGGCTCAGAGGTCGTGGCCGAGGTCGGTGGCCAGACGCTCGACCAGGTCGTACGCCGCGTCCGGGATCACGGTCCCGGGCGGGAAGACGGCCGCCGCGCCCATCTCCACGAGCGTGGGCACGTCCTGCGGCGGAATCACCCCACCGACCACGATCATGATGTCCTCGCGCCCCTCCTCCGCGAGCTGCTCCCGCAACGCCGGTACGAGGGTCAGGTGCCCGGCGGCCAGCGAGGACACCCCGACGATGTGCACGTCCGCCTCGACGGCCTGGCGGGCCACTTCACCCGGCGTCTGGAACAGCGGGCCGACGTCCACGTCGAAGCCGAGGTCGGCGAAGGCGGTCGCGATCACCTTCTGGCCGCGGTCGTGGCCGTCCTGGCCCATCTTGGCGACCAGGATGCGCGGGCGACGGCCCTCGGCCTCCTCGAAGGAGTTCACCAGCGTACGGGTGCGCTCGACGGACGGGGACTCGCCGGCTTCGGTGCGGTACACACCGGAGATCGTACGGATCTGGCTCGCGTGCCGCCCGTACACCTTCTCCAGGGCGTCGGAGATCTCGCCGACAGTGGCCTTCGCACGGGCCGCGTTCACCGCCAGCTCCAGCAGGTTGCCCTCACCGCCCGCCGCCCGGGTCAGGGCGTCCAGCGAGTCCTGGCAGGCCCGCTCGTCGCGCTCCGCGCGCAGCCGCCGCAGCTTCTCGATCTGCTGGGTGCGTACGGAGGAGTTGTCGACCTTGAGGACGTCGATCTGCTCGTCGGTCTCCACGCGGTACTTGTTCACGCCGATCACCGGCTGACGTCCGGAGTCGATCCGGGCCTGGGTGCGGGCCGCGGCCTCCTCGATGCGCAGCTTGGGGATGCCCGCGTCGATGGCCTTGGCCATGCCGCCCGCCGCCTCGACCTCCTCGATGTGCTGCCAGGCCCGCCGCGCGAGGTCGTACGTCAGCTTCTCGATGTACGCGCTGCCGCCCCACGGGTCGATCACCCGGGTCGTGCCGGACTCCTGTTGGATCAGCAGCTGCGTGTTGCGGGCGATGCGCGCCGAGAAGTCGGTGGGCAGCGCGAGCGCCTCGTCGAGGGCGTTGGTGTGCAGCGACTGGGTGTGGCCCTGGGTGGCCGCCATCGCCTCCACGCACGTACGCGTGACGTTGTTGAACACGTCCTGCGCGGTCAGCGACCAGCCCGAGGTCTGCGAATGGGTGCGCAGGGAGAGGGACTTGGCGTTCTGCGGGTCGAACTGCTTGACCAGCTTGGCCCAGAGCAGCCGCGCGGCCCGCATCTTGGCGATCTCCATGAAGAAGTTCATGCCGATCGCCCAGAAGAAGGACAGCCGGGGCGCGAACGCGTCCACGTCCATCCCTGCGTCCCGGCCCGCCCGGATGTACTCCACCCCGTCCGCGAGCGTGTACGCCAGCTCCAAGTCGGCCGTCGCGCCCGCCTCTTGGATGTGGTAGCCGGAGATGGAGATGGAGTTGTAGCGGGGCATCCGCTGCGAGGTGAAGGAGAAGATGTCGGAGATGATCCGCATCGACGGCTTCGGCGGATAGATGTAGGTGTTGCGGACCATGAACTCCTTGAGGATGTCGTTCTGGATGGTCCCGGCCAACTTCTCGGGCGGTACGCCCTGTTCCTCCGCCGCGACGATGTAGAGCGCGAGCACCGGCAGCACGGCGCCGTTCATCGTCATCGACACGGTCATCTTGTCCAGCGGGATCCCGTCGAACAACTGCCGCATGTCGTAGATGGAGTCGATGGCGACCCCCGCCATGCCGACGTCACCGGTCACCCGAGGGTGGTCGCTGTCGTAACCCCGGTGCGTGGGCAGGTCGAAGGCGACGGACAGACCCTTCTGGCCGGCCGCGAGGTTGCGGCGGTAGAAGGCGTTGGACTCCTCGGCCGTGGAGAAGCCCGCGTACTGCCGGATCGTCCAGGGCTGGTTGACGTACATCGTCGGGTACGGGCCGCGCAGATACGGGGCGACGCCCGGGTACGTACCCAGGAAGTCCAGGCCCTCCAGGTCCTGCCCGGTGTAGAGCGGCTTGACCGCGATGCCCTCCGGGGTCTCCCAGAGGAGGTCGTCGCCGCCGGCCGCCTTCTTGACGGCGTCGCGCCACTCGTCGGGGCCGCCGTCCACGGCCGGGACCCCCAGCTCGATCCCGGAGAAATCGGGGATCGGTCCCGTCGGTTTCATCAGGACACTCCCATGCGGTCGAGGGTGGCGGAGAGCACGGCTACGGCGTCACAGTCCGCGAAGACGTAGTCGTCGACACCGGGGTACTGCCCGGGACGCCCGGCGAGGAACACATGCGCGGCGCCCGCCGACTTGAGGGACGCGGTGACCTCGGCGGCCTGCTCCTCGTACAGCGCGTCACTGGAGCACAGACAGGCCTCGGTGGCCCCGCTGTCCTCGAACGCGCCTTCCGTGACGGGTTCGATGCCGCCCGCCTGGAACAGGTTGGAGGCGAAGGTGAGGCGGGCGGTGTGGGCGGCTGCCGGACCGAGTGCGGCCAGGAAGATCCGCGGCCGGGTGCCGGTCGCCGCCAGGTGGGTGTCGGAGCGGGCACGCAGGTTCTCGTACGCCTCGTCGCGGCGCACCCGGGGGAGTCCGCCGGACGGCGGCTCGGGCGCGGGCTCGCGTGCCACCAACCGCTCGGCGAGGTGCGGGAACTCGCTGACCCCGGTGACGGGTTCGCGCCGCTTGGCCAGCTTCGCGCTGCGCGCCGCCCAGGTGGCGGCCAGCTCCTCGCCGACGAGGCCCGACCGCAGGGCGGCCGCCTGTCCACCCGACCGCTCGACGGACTGGAAGAACTCCCAGCCCGCGTGGGCGAGTTCGTCGGTGAGGCGTTCCACGTACCAGGAGCCGCCCGCCGGGTCGATCACCCGGGACAGATGCGACTCCTCGACCAGGATCGTCGAGGTGTTGCGGGCGATCCGGCGGGCGAACGCGTCCGGCAGGCCGAGGGCGTGGTCGAAGGGCAGCACGGTGACGGACTCGGCGCCGCCCACTCCGGCGGCCAGCGTGGCGACCGTCGCACGCAGCATGTTCACCCACGGGTCCCGGCGGCTCATCATCACCGGCGAGGTCACCGCGTGCTGCACCTGCCCGCCCGGCGCCCCGCAGACCTCGGCGACCCGAGCCCAGAGCCTGCGCGCCGCACGCAGCTTGGCGATGGTCAGGAACTGGTCCGCGGTGGCCGCGTACCGGAACTCCAGCTGCGCACAGGCCTGTTCGACGCTCAGCCCCGCCCCGGTCAGCTCCCGCAGATAGGCGACACCGGTCGCCAGCGAGCAGCCCAGCTCCTGCGCGGCGGACCCACCGGCCTCGTGGTACGGCAACGCGTCGACCGTCAGCGCCCGCAGCCCCGGGTACTCCTCGGCGCACAGCCGCGCGAGAGCGGCGACGGGCGCGAAGTCGAACCCGTCCTCTCCCGTACGGGCCGCATGGCCCAGGGGATCTGCGCCGAGATTGCCACGGGCGGCGTCGCGCGCGACCCCCCGCTCCTCGTACAGTCGCAGCAACTCCCGTGCGGCGGGCTCCACTTCACGCCCCGCCTCCAGGACGACCGGTGCCAGATCGAGGTAGACGCCGTCGAGGACCCGGCCGAGCGACGACACGGGGAAGCCGCCTTCGCCGACGGCCAGCCACAGCGAGGCGACCCCGTTCTCCAGGTCGGCGAGGACCGCGGCGTTGTCGGCGGCCGTGTGCCGCTGCCGTACGTCCCAGCCGCCGAGGGTGTTGCCCTCGGCACGGCCGCCCCGCACGAAGGGGGCGAAACCGGGCAGGCCGGGATCCGGCGCGGAGTCGTGTGCGCTGTAGAGGGGCCGGGCGCGCAGCCCGTCCTCGAGCGTGGTGGACAGGGCGTCCTCAGCTGCGTCGTCCGAGACTTCCTTGCCCGACTTGCGCAGTACGCCCGCCACGAGGCGTTGCCACTGCTCATGGGTCGCGTCAGGGAACTCGGCGGCCAGCGAGAGCCCGTCGTCAGGCAGGACCGTCATGCTCGGATGCTAGGTCAGATCCACAGGTGAGCAGCAGAGGGACCCGCTGTGACCTTGACCTCCCAGTGGTTCCCTTGATCCTTGGGCCGGGTTCGTACTACGGACGACGACGGCACGTGCGCCCTCGGGTCCTGGGGCGGGAGGCTTCTCCTCTGTTTCTCCCTGCCCCGTCATTTCCTTCTGGCCCGGGAGGTCTTCGGGCGGCTCGTGGCGGAGGACGGTCCGGGGAGGGCGGCGACGTGCCGGACCGAGAACTCGCGGCTCGCGGCTCGCGGCTCGCGGCTCGCGGCTCGCGGCTCGCGGCTCGCGGCTCGCGGCTCGCGGCTCGCGGCTCGCGGCTCGCGGCTCGCGGCTCG
>NZ_JBVIPT010000019.1:63026-71053 GCF_055577685.1 Streptomyces sp. NPDC033178 | reverse complement strand
GCGGCGAGGGTGTCTATCTCATTTCAAGCCGGTTGGCAATCTTTCAGGAGGGTTCGTGACGGGTGGACGGACGCGTTTACTCGTACACGGTGACGAATCACGTCGACCGCAATGTAGGCATCGGTCACAGCAACAGCGCCGGGACACAGGAGAGGCTTGTGGACAGGACGCGGCGGGCGTGACGGTCAAGCAGGAGGAGGGAGGGGCTGCTCTCTGAGAGCCGCTGTTCCGTGATCGTGGCGGAGGGTGGAGAACGATGACGGCGTCACCAGGCTGAACGGCAAGTGATTGCAGGGGAACGGCCCGATGGAGGCTCTCGTTGAAGGTGCAGTTGTGATCGGCAGGAAGCGGTCTGGTGGAAGGCACTGCGGGATACAGAAGCCGCGAGGGTTTTCCCCATCTGTTGGGACGACGGCTGTACGAGACGATGCCGCACTGGGAGACCGCCGACCAGGATCCATCACTCGCTGCCTCCATGCTGTCGGTGGTGCAGGGTAATGCCCGCCTGGCGGCGGCCTGGCGGAGGAGATCGAGCGGCTGAGGGCCGAGACGGGGGATGGCGACCTCACCAGACGGCCCGGCCACACCCACCTGCACATCGTGGAGGAGGTGAACGAGACGTGATCACACGCCTGTTGGCCCGCGCGCATGAGTACTGTGCCGAGTGCGGCTGGTGGGTCAAGAACTGCCCGCGCCAGTGATGCGCCTGCCACACTGAAGGCTCACGCCGGGTAATGCCCGGCAGGTGACCCCGCCGTGCATCCCCCGTCACGATGCGGCCTCCAACTGGGACGTGAGGATACGGGTAGCCAAACCAAAAGAGCGGCTGCGGCAGCATCCTGGCGTTCTACGGAGTCATCTTCGGCTTCGGGTTCGTCTGCGTCATCTCCGCCTGGGTCACGGAGGCTTGGGAGCGTGACGACTACGGCCCGGCAGCCTCTGTCGCCGCGGTCCTCATCGGAGCGGCTGCCGTGGCTTGCGCCGGCTGAGCTGTGTGGGAATTCGGGATCCCCTGGTGGAATCGCCGGCGTTGGGAGCGTAGGCGCGACCGGTTCGGGTGACTACGCCCGTAGTTGCATTCCGCGCGATCTTGTCGCATCGTGACCTCACGTCCGGCGTGCCCGGACGCAACAGACCCCCAGCAGCCCTCCGACACTCGGGGGGCTGTTCGCGTACCCGGCCGTACGTCACCTGCGCGTCACAACGCCCGCGCGCAGCGCACCGTCTCCGTCATCTGCGCCGAGGAAGGCCTCGTCTTCGACGCCTCGATGACCGAGGACGCGACCCGACACCGCGTCGCCCAGCTCGCCGCGCTCCGCGCCGACGCTGCCGTCGACCTCCACCTCGACGCGCTGAAGCTGACGCAGCAGATGTGGGAGCCCGCGACCATCTACAACTTCGGCGGCAAGGACAACACCTACCGCGACAAGCACGTCGACGAGCCGCCCTCCGGCGACAAACAGCAGGCCAAGGCCGGAAGCGAGCGAGGACCGCCCGCTCCTGGGCCTGCACAAGATCCTGCAACTGCAGGGAAGCCACCTTTCTGCCTCCGCACAGACCGCCCAGAACACGAGCCGTGATGCCGACGCGGCGGCGCCGCTGGGGCAGGAGACCTGGACGCAGGCGGTCCAGCGCTTCACCCAGGCCCGCGGCCACGTGCGCGCGTTGGCCGCAGAGCGGCAGGAGATCGCGGATCTGCTCACTCGGCTCGCTGGCCCCGATGCCCTCCTGGACGAGTTGGTGGCCCGGGAGTCCGGGGCCCGTGACACGCTGCTGCTCCTGCAACAGGAGCAGCGCCGCGCCGAAGTCGAACTCGCCGGCCACCGGGAGGAACACGCCCGGCGCCAGGACGCGATGTCCGCCGAGCGAGCGCGGCTCGATCTGGCCGAAGCCGCGGTCCGCTACGGCGAGGAAGGCGTCAGGACAGCGGAGTCGGCACTCCACGCCTACGACGCGGGCAAACCCGGCCTGATCAAGAGGCTGGTCACCCGCGAGCCCATGCGGCGCTGGGAGACCGGGCGCCTCCCGTTCCAGGCGGATGTGGAGGCTGCGGACGTCCGTCTCGCCGGGGCGGAATCTGCCCGGGCCGCACGGCACGCCGCCTTGCGCTCCGCCCAGGGGGGACTGGATCAGTCGCTGGCCGCGATCATGCGCACCGAGGCCCGGCTGACCGCGTGCGAGCAGGCACGTGAGCGGCAGGTCACGACCACCGCCGAGGCCGGACAACACGTGGCCCGCCGACGCCGCGAGCAGGAAGCCGAGCAACGCCGGCTGGCCGAGGCCAAGGAGCGGTGGGGCGACTGCGTGCCCGGAGTCGAATGGCAGGCGGCCCTCGATGACCGGCAGGCGATGGAGACGCGCGAGCAGTCAGCGCCCTGGATGGACGCCGCGTTCGCCGAGGCACGCTCGGAACTCTTCCTCGCGGCCCTGGATCTGCACCGTGCGCTGCTGGCCGCCGCGCCCGAGCGCATGCGCAGGAATCTGCAGGCCGTGATGGAGGTGGTCAAAGGCCAGGCGCCGGCGGACCTGGACGCTGAAACAGTGCTGGCCGCCTGGCAGTTGCTGTTCCTGGTCGTCCCTGTGGTTTCGACGACCTTCGCGTCGATGGGCCGCATGTTCGCCCAGCTGGGCAGCGAGGCCCTGGGCTGGCTGTTCGTCGACGAGGCCGGCCAAGCCGCCCCCCAGGAGGTGGTCGGCGCTCTGTGGCGAGCCCGCCGCGCCGTCGTTGTCGGCGACCCGCTGCAGCTCGAACCCGTGGTCACCCTCCCGTGGACCGGCCAGCGGCGCCTGGCCGGACACTTCGCGGTGGACCGCCAGTGGGCCCCGGCCGCTGCATCCGTCCAGTCCCTCGCCGATCGCCTCAACCCGTACGGCACCTGGCTGAAGGACCAGGACGGCGAGGACATCTGGCTCGGCTCGCCCTTGCGGGTACACCGCCGCTGCGATCGCCTGATGTTCGACATCAGCAACAAGATCGCCTACGACGGGATGATGGTCTACGGAGTCGATCGGGACCAGGACGACTTCCCACTGGCACAGCGCAGCGTGTGGTGGGACGTCCGCGCCCTCCCGGGCGAGGAGAAGTGGAACCCCGAGGAAGGAAGGGCTCTGGAAGCCACTCTCGACCGGATCCGCACCCGCATCGACGAGGCGATCCGGCAGGAACGCCTGAACCGCGGCGAGCTGTTCCCCGGTGACGCGGTGGGAGGCGACTTTGCCGCGGAGCGAAAGCGCCGGCTGAGCGATTCCGTCTTCGTCATCAGCCCGTTCCGCGACGTTGTCCATGGCCTCGGCAAGGTGGTTGGCAGGACTCTCACCTCCAAGCGCTACGGCACGGTGCACACCACGCAAGGCAAGGAAGCGGACATCGTGATCCTGGTCCTGGGCACCGGCGCCGGCCAGGTGGGATCTCGGAACTGGGCCGCTCAGAAGCCCAACCTCCTCAATGTCGCGGTCACCCGCGCCCGTCGGCGCCTCATCGTCATCGGCGACTTCGATGCCTGGTCGCGACACCGCTACTTCAAGGACCTGGCGCAGCACGAGCTGATCCACCGATGGACCCCGGAGCGCTGAGTCGGCCCCGTTCTCCCCGCGGCGCGGCCAGCATGGCCGCAAGCCGACGGACCCGTCCTGTTCGAGGCTGGCTGCCTGGGCTCCGCAATCGCCTCGTCTCCGGCCACAACCTGGTGAGGATGCTCGACAGCCTGCACACCGCCGCTCGGTCCGACGTCCTCGCCCGCGGATCGCTCGGCAGGGCCCTGTACCGGAAGATCGCGATGATCGCCGCGATGGTGGATCGTGCCGAACCTGCGGGAAAGAGCACGGGAGTTGTCGTACGGATCGATGACAGCATCGACGAGCAGCATGTTCGTGAGCTCCCACGAAGCCGGACCGCGCCGCAGCGCCACAACAGCCTTGGTGTCTACGCCCGCTGTGTTTCAGCACGGCCTTCCCGCACCGCCGGTCCCGGCCCCGTGACTTGGCACGATATCTGTCTCACGAATCGGACGCCCTTTCTGGGGGAAGGTGGTTGCTCCGTGCTGCCAGGGCGCTGCGACCAGGGAGTTGTGTATGAGGACCACACGCCGGGTTGCCTCGAACGGCTGCGGATGCGCATGCGTGATCCCTACGGTGAAGAGACGACAGTTCGAGATGGTTCGTGGGGAGTGCAGTGGAGCCGGAGATCGCCGCTCTCGCGGGTGTCGCAGCCAGCAGTCTGGTCGGGGCCGTCGTCCAGGACTTCTGGACGTGGGCGAAGGACAAGGCGGTGACGCTGTTCGGCCGGGGAACTGCCGAGGACGGGCCGGACGTCGGGGACGAGCTGGAGCAGGCCCGCCATCGGGTGATGGAGGCCCGGGCGGACGGTGACGCGGACGCGGTCGATGCGATCACGGACGAGTGGGCCGGCCGCCTGCAGGACCTGCTCGCCGAACGCCCCGGCGCCGTCCCGGCGGTGCGGGAAATCGTCGGAGAGGCACTGAGGAGCGGAACGCGCGCAGGCGCCTCCTCGGCCCTTCTGCACTACGTCAACAACGCTGCCCTCTTCCGGGACATGGACAGCCACTGGCACGCGTGCCGCGAGGCCGGCGCTGTGACCGCTGTTTTCCTCAGCGGCGTACCGGGAGTGGGCAAACGCAGCACTGCACGCCAGTGGATCCACTCTCACCGGGACGTCTTCGCGGAAGATCTCCTCCAGGCTGACCTCGGGATGCAGGGCGGCCGGATCACCGACCCGGCGGGTGTCCTGGAACGGTGGCTTGACGAGCTCGGTGTGCCGCGAGCGGACCGACCGGCCGAAGCAGCTGCCATGGCCCGGCTGGTGCGCCATCGGTTACGTGACCGGCCGGTGGTCTTCCTTCTGGAGAACGTCACGACGACCCGCCAGGTCCGTGACCTGCTGACGGACCAGCCGTATGGGGTCGTCCTGATGACCGGTCAGGCGGCCCCGCATGGCCTCCACAGCGTCGTGGACTTTCTACCGCTCCCGGTCAAGCCCCTGCTGGACGAACATGCCTTGCAACTGCTCGTCAAGGTGAGCCGTACCACCGAGGAACCAGCACGGCTCGAGCCTATTGTCCGGTACTTGGGAGGCTTGCCGCTGGCATTACGTCTTATCGCCGGACACCTGAAAGCGCCGGTCCCGGGCGTTCTCGAGGACATCACCGCCAGGCTTGCCGACCGCACGACACGCCAGGAGCTGCTGGATGTGGGCGACATGAATCCGCTGCCCCCAGCCCTCGACCTTGCCTACGGGCGCATGGCCCCGCAGACGGCGCAGCTCTACCGTCGCCTGGGTCTGCTGATGAGGGAGGACTTCCAGCTCGACACCGTGTACGCGCTGGCTCCGTCCTGGGACCCATCCGAGGTCCGCACGGCGTTGAATGCCCTCGTCTCGGGTGGTCTGGTCGAGCGCCGGGAACTGGACACGTACCGCTTGTCCGTACTCATTCACGACCACGCGTTGATGGTCGCGGAGCGCGACGAGAGCGAGCACGAGGCGGTGCGGCAACGAGTTGTACATCACCTCCTGCAGATCGCCGAGCAGGGTGAGGAGATCCTGTCCACGCGCTGGCGCTACGACCCCATGAACGTCCGCACGGCGGACACGGTCCCCACGCTGGACGAACAGGCAGCCACTCTGCGCGAGCTGACACGGCGCCGGGCGAGCATATTCGCCGCCGTAGACCTGGCCGCCGGAGCCGGGCTTCACACGGAGGCGTGGCGGCTGAGCCAGGCGACATGGACGTTCTGCCTCAGGACGGGCAGCCACACCCAGTGGATTGAGTCACGCAGGATCGGCCTCGCCTCCGCGCTGGAGACCGGTGACACGATGGCGGTGGCCCGAATGTCCTACGAGCTGGGCTTTGCATACCTTGACCGCTGGAATGCCGAGGAGGGCGACGCGCGCCTGGCCCGGGAGCACTTCGAACAGGCGCTGAGTCTGGTGGCCCCGGGCTTGCCCGACCGGAGCGAGGGCGAGTGGCGCACGGAGTCGAGCGTCCTTGAGGGCCTGGGACTGCTCGAACGGAAGCTGAAGCGCCCGGACCACGCCAGGGACCTGTTCGCCCGGGCCCGAGCCGCGCTGGCGGGCATCGAACATCCGCGTGGCCAAGCCCTCCTTGCCGCCCACCTGGGAGGCGCGTACACGGCGTTGAAGCGTCACAACGACGCCGAACGCGAACTTCTCCGAGCTGTCCAGGAGTTCGAGGCGCTCCCCACTGGACCGGACCACTTCAACATCGCCAAGACCCAGCTGCGCCTCGCCGAGGACCGCCACGCGTGCGGCCGACTGCGCGAAGCCGTCGCAGCGCTGGATTCCGCGGTGGACGGTATGAAGAACGCTGGCTCCGCGTACTACGCCGCAGAGGCCCTCCTGCTGCGGGGCGACATCCATCTCGAACTGCGCGAGCACAGCCGCGCCGTCGACGACTGGACGTTTGCTCTCGCGCTCTACGAAGAAGTGGGCAGCAGCCGCGAGGACGAGGCACGACGGCGCCTGGAAAGGGAACACGGCGAGCAGGCGTAAGAATACGAACACGCGGAAGACCCGGCTGCCCTTGTCCGGAGCGGGCTCAGACGATGGTCAGGTCCAGCAGCCCTGGGTTGGGTAGGTCGCCCGCGCGAACGACGATCCGCTCGGGCGTCGTCCGGCGAAAGCGGGCTGTCTCCGCGGTGCCTCCCCGTGCCGACCACGCGTAGACCGCAGACGCTGCCAGGGCGAAGGTCGCCCAGGCAGGAGGCTCCCGCCAGGCCACCCGCATCCGGCTGCCATCGGGGAACAGCGCCAGGCACCCGCCCTCCTCCGTCTCCGCGGCCACCAGCCCGCAGCCCGAGAACTCCGCAGCGTAAGCGCACCACAGGTCGTTCTCCGGGCAGGCGGTGCGCCCCCGCGGTACCAGGAGTACGTCGGCGGTACGAGGCCAGCGGCGATCCGGATCGTCGCGGTCGGCGACCAGGTGTGCGGAGACAATGTGCCGACCGTGCCCGTGCTGCCGCGCGGCGGGGTAGCGGCGGACGGTCACCTCGGCGTCGGTCGATCCCGTGCGGTCGTCCGTCACGGAAGCGGTGACGAACATGGGCGCCTCATGGGGAACAGGCCGGATACCGTGTCCGGACAGCTGCGCCGGTACGGATAGCGCCGACACGGACGCGGGATGCTCAGGTTCGTCCAGGTGCAGCCAGGAGTAGAACAGCCTGCGCAGCAGCTCGGTGGAGCGGCCTGGTTCCGACGTGACGGTGCGCCCGACCGCTTGGAGTTCCGGGTCGTCCTGCTGCCCGTTCGTGGCGGCGAGTTGGTCTTGCAGGGGGCGTGTGGCGGACAGCCCGGGCAGTAGCCGGCCAAGCCTCTCCATGGGGGACCCCGGCGCCACGTTCGATTCCCCAAACGCGCCGAGAATGCATGGAATTCCTAGTGAAACTCCGTACATCGTCAATGATCCATGGTCCCCCAGGAGGAAGTCGGCGGCGCAAAGGGCCGCTTTCCATGTGTTGGTTTCGGGGGCGGGCAGGAGAAGGCCGGAATTCAGGAAAGGGGCGAGCCAGCTGTGTACCTGCCAGGATCCGTGGCCGTGCCAGGCATTTGGATGGATAGCTGCGAGCACGCGGAATTCATCGGCCGGGAGTTCGGCCAGCGCGCGGCGGAGAACGTCGGCGTGCGGCGAGCCGAGCACCGAACCGCCTCCCCACGTTGAAGACACGACCACGAGACGCTGGTCCGGCAGCAGACCCAGGGCCTGGCGGTAGGTCTCGCGAAAGGGAAGGCTGGCGCGCAGCTGGTCGATACAGGGGTCACCTGCCACGACGGCGGCGGGCAGTGCCTGCGGACAGCTCACGGCAAGTCGATCGAGCTGTTCCTTATGGGACAGCACAATTGCTGACGGGACGACAACCCCGTCGTGCATAAGCCACTCCTCCGTGAGCCCGAAGGCTCCCGGCTCCCGGCTCCCGGCTCCCGGCTCCCGGCTCCCGGCTCCCGGCTCCCGGCTCCCGGCTCCCGGCTCCCGGCTCCCGGCTCCCGGCTCCCGGCT
>NZ_JBVIPT010000019.1:0-62926 GCF_055577685.1 Streptomyces sp. NPDC033178 | reverse complement strand
CAATTGTTTATTGTAGCCAGCCCCGTGCGGTGTTCCAATAAGCGGGAAATGAAGCTTGTGCAGGTCTCCGCCTCGATTCGTGGCGAGAGCAAGGTCGAACTCCTCCGTGACGGCGATCTGCCAAGGAACCGTCAGCATTCCCCGGTGGTGCAGGAATTCGGATATCCCTCCGTCGAGTGCGGAGGATTCCGTGCAGGAGAAGATGACCTGGATCCGCGTGTCGCCTTCGAAGACTGCGAGTAGGTCCACGAGTCGAGTGGCCGACGCTATGTTGTGAACGACGCCGAGGACCTTCCGCTGTGGCGAGACGGTCATCCAATGCTGTGAGTCCGTCTTGAGAGGCAACGGTAGCCGGTCAGTATCTCCCACCCGTGAGCTCCTGCCTTGAATCGGTTCCGTGGCGATCGAGGCCTCACCATAGCTTGGGGGCGTTCGCCTCCTTGATGCGCAGGTTGTGCGTGGCGATCAGGTAGTTGAGAGCGGTTTTGGGCGAAGTGTTTGAGGAGGAGCTCCAGGAGCAGGCGGAAGGCTGCCTGCGGGTTTTGGGAGCGACTGCCGACGGTGGCCAGGTCCTTGGCTATCTGGTCGAAGGCCTGCTGCCCGACGGGGGTGACTGTTCCGTTCTCGACGGCGACGCTGATTGGGGGAGTGCGTCGAGGCGCATGGCAGCGACGTCGGCACCTCCCACCCGGGGCCGAAACAGATTCGGTCCGCGTGCTCCGGGTCGGCGTCGTGGAAGCCCTCGCAGCAGCGGAGGTGCGGTTTGTCTGCGGGCCACCAGGATGGCGCCGGAGCGGCGGGTACGGACTCCGCCTCGGGGACGTCGGCGTCTTCGTCCTCGGCACGCTCGTCCACGATGCCTGGACGGTGTGGGAAGCCAGGTTGCGCCCCCTGTACGAGCGCCCTTTCGGCCACGCTCGCCACAGTCGCACTCGGCCTCCACATCAGCAGGGGGCGTAACGCCACTGGACTGCACAGACTCTTCTTCACCGGGAAGCCGAGGGCGGAATTCGACGACCGGCAGAGCGGCGCACGCGAACGGCGTCAGTTCTCAGCTGGTGATCACCGCGGCCTGCCGTTGCGAAGGCTTTGATCCCGGTGAAGTGGCTCGCAGCCAAGGAGGTGCAACTCACCACACAAGGCACGGTCTGCTACGTGCCTCGCCTTTCAGTGACAAGCGTAAAGGGGAGCCGCGACCGTCCTGGGTGACAGGGCCTATGACTCCCGGGCGGTGCGGCGTGAGCCGCGACGCCGCCGGAGCCTGCCGGTGATCTTCCGCAAGGGCGCCCCCCAGCATCAAGGGCCTGGGCAGACTCCGCTATGTCGTCTATCTCGTCTGTGTCGTCGAGCAGACCTCTTCGCCCTGCTCCACCGGTTCAAGCGCCTGGCTGTGCGCTGGGAACGTCGCCTCGAACTCCACAAAGCCTTCTTGTCGTTGGCCTGCAGCCTCATCTGCTGGCGGCGCCTGAGGAAAGCTGTTTCGTCATCGCGTTCCGGCCTCATGGCAAGGCCGGCTGGGCAGAAAACTACCGACGCTACATCGAGGTGCGTCTGAGACAGCCGGTCCGGGGCCGGGGGTGGGGCTCATGCCTGGCGGATCGCGTACCCCAGATACGTCACCACCGGGCTGCCCTCCGGCTCGAGCACCATGTCGACCAGCTCCGGCAGCTGATCGTCGGTCAGCGTGCCGCGCCTGCGCCCACGCGTCGCGCGCACCAGGCTGCGTACATCGCGCGGCTTGAACGCCGAGACGTCTTTTGCGGACAGCCCTGCCTGGTCGAGGGATTCGGCGAGCTCTGCCGGGCGGCGCAGCCGGTGTGCGGCGTAACGGCCGCGGGGCATGATCCGTGTACCCGGGAAGGCTTGGAAGGCGCCGAGGTAGATGAGGCGGGAGATGGGGGTGCGGTTCACCGTGTCGTAGACGAAGGCCCCGCCGGGACGCAGCGCGCGCGCCGCCTCCGCGAGGACCGCGTCCGGCCGTTCGGTGATCTCAAGGGTGTCGGCGCAGTACAGGAGGTCGAAGGAGCCGTCCGGGAGGTCGAGTTCCTCCGCGGGCGTCGTCAGGTAGGTGACGCCCAGCCCGTCGTCCGCTTCCTGGGCGAGGGCCGTCGCGGCGGAGGACGGATCGGCGGCGACGACCTCGAAACCGAGCTGGGCGAGGCCGCGGGCCAGCAGGCCGCGCCCGCTGCCGACGACGAGCGCCCGGCTGCCTGCCGCCGCGAGGCCCGCCTCCGAGAGCACGTGCCGCAGGTACTCAAGACGTACGGACTGAAAGGTCAGGGCCCGGATGTGGCGGCCGTCGACGACCGTGGGCCCGGCCGTGTCGAGTGCGATGTGCGGGGCGGTGGCCATGGCAGGCTCCCTCGACAAGTCAGGTCAGGTTCCCTGAGTAAACCTAACATCCGTAAGTTCCCTGAGGGAACTCAACGGCGATACGATGGGCCCGTGACCCGTACCCCCCTCTCCGGCGTCGCGTGCTCGATCGCCCGCGCGACCGATCTGTTCGGCGATGCCTGGACGGCCCTGATCATGCGCGACGTCCTCGTCGGCATCCGCCGCTTCGACGAGCTGGCGGAGGACCTCGGCCTGTCCCGCAAGACCCTCGCCGCGCGGCTGGCCCGGCTGGTCGAGGAGGGCGTACTGACGCGCGAGCGGTACCAGGCCGCTCCGCCGCGCGAGGAGTATGTGGCCACGGAGAAGGGCCGGGAGTTCTACCCCGTCCTGCTGGCGCTGATGGCCTGGGGCGACAAGTGGTACGCGGAGCCCGCCGGGCCACCTGCCCGGATCCGGCACGACGCCTGCGGGCACCTGGCCACGCCGGTCGTGGCCTGCGACGCCTGCCGGCAGCCGCTCACGGTAGCCGACACGACCCAACTGCCCGGCCCCGGCGGGCGGGTGGGACCGGGCACGCAGCTACTGGGGCCGCTGATCGCTGCACGGGGAGAGGGGACCCCAGAGCCGGTCACGGCCCAGAATCCCGTCCGATCAGCTCCTTCATGATCTCGTTTTCGGCGGCCCAAGTCCTGTTCACCCGGACGTCCCGCCCGGCGCGCATCACGCGGCGCGCATCACGCGGCGCTCAGCCGCAGGAGCGGCTTGCCCGCAGCAAACGCTGTCGTCCACGATCCACGGCCGCCTACTCGCGCACCACGAACGGCCGGACCGTGACACCAGCCGCGCTCGACGATGGTGGGGGTTGCGGGACGTACTCCTCGATGCCGCACCCAACTCATCGCTGAGGGCGACTTCGCGATGCAGGGTGGCGCCGACGTCACGGCCATGCTTCTCGACCGGCACCCCGACCTGGACACGGTCTTCGTCGTCTCGGACCTCATGGCTTCCAGCGCCCTGCACGTACTCCGCGAACGCGTGCGCCGCGTACCCGAGGACGTGGTGGTCGTCGGCTTCAACGATCTGGCGACCATCACCGCGGCAACGGAGCCGCCACTGACTACTGTGCACCAGGACAGGGGCGCCTGATGGTACGGCTGCTGTTCACGCGGACATCGGACATACCTGCACCGAGTGACGGCAGTCCTGCGCTGTCCTCTGTGCGGCGGGTGGAGTCCCCCGATGCCCGGCCAGTCTTTGGCGGGTGCTCATGTGCGGACGGAACCGCCACGCACGGGCCTTAGAGATGACGTTTGAATACGACCGAATACGCTCCCTAGCCGTGTTCGCCGGGCGGTGTGCCACAGCTCGGGCCGCCCGGTCCGTCGAACTGCACCGAGCTGAAGAAGTCCCGATAGGTCGGGAAGTAGTTGCCCTTGCCGGTCGGGCCGGCGGACATAACAGCCGTGCACCCGGTGTAGTGCGAGTCGGACCACAGGTGGACGGTCGAAGCGGTCCGGTTCCAATCGGATTTGGCCCGCTCGTTCATGCCGAGTGCCGTGAGGTCCGGCGTGCTCGCCCTCAACTTGATCATGTCTCCGGTGCCGTCGAGACCCGAGAACATGCAGTAGTAGCCGTCAGGGCATCGGTCGTACCCGTCAGCCGCGTAGGCAGGGGAGACCGACGCCATGCTCAGGGCCGCCACTGTGCTCGCCAGCCCGGCAAGGGTCCGCTTGGTGTGCTTCATGCCAGACTCAACGATCCGTCCCACTTCAGGTCATCGCCTGGACCGTCCAGGGCGCGAGCTTCCCCTTGATCACAACCGAATCTGCTCCCTAGGTGTGTTGATCGCGAGCATTCTTGTAGTGACTACTGATGTGCTCCACGGGAACTCCACGGGTTGGTTTTGAGCGCGGTGGCGGATGCGTCAAGCGGCTGCGATGACCGTGAGGGAAGCGCCGGCCAGTACGAGTCCGGTCACCTGAACAGCGTTGAGTCGCTCTTTGAGGAAAGAGAGAGCGAGCAGCACGGTGACCGCCGGGTAAAGAGCGGTTACGACTGAAGCAAGTGTCATCAACTGGTGCTGGGTTGCGTACATGTACAGGGTTGTCGCGACCGTTCCAAGCGCGCCGCTCACTCCGGCGAGCAGCGCAACGCGCAGGGGCATGTGGAGGGAGACCCCCATGCCATGGGCCAGGAGGCACAGAGAAACCAGAGAGACCAACCTGCTGACGGCCATCGGCCACAGGCCGGCTTCTTCGGGTACGCGGCTCAAGGCGATCCAGGTCACTGCTACACCCGCCCCACCGATGAGACCGTCGATTACGCCATTGGCTCGCAGAAGATGCATGCCACGGTATTTTGGTTGGATTTCTTCTTCGAGTGGCTGTTTTCCTTTCGCTGGTTTCTTTCCTCTCGCGACCGGAGGGGTGCGAGATGCCAACCAGATGGCCGGGAAGCTAAGTAGAACACCCAGAGACCTGAGTGGTCCCAGGCGCTCTCCCATAGCAATACCAAAAAGCACCGAAAATCCTGAGGCAGATACTTCACTGACCGGTGCCACGATGCTGATTTTTCCCTTGCTCATCCCTCGGTAAAGGTAAGCCAGGCTCGCGGATCCGACTCCAGATATGGCGCCCCACATGAGAGAGGAGAGAGTAACTTCAGAGGCAGGGTAAAAGGGTGTGGGAAGTAGGATGATCAGCGTGCCGCCGATCTGTGCCACCGCTGCGACGGAAAATCCCGAGTGGGAGCGCGAAATTGTCCCGTTGAGGAAGTGGGTCAAGCCGTAGAAGAGAGCGGCAGCTGCCGATAGCGCGAGTCCCATATGACCTCTCACAAGGTGTGCATGAGTTTGCTTTTCGCGGCCAACGCAGTGCCCGGAAGTTGCGGAGTGGAAATTTTTCCGCAATGACAGGGCCCCGCCCCCTCCCTGGAAAATGGAGAAGAAAGAGGACTGATGCCAAGACTGACGGGCTTGGTGGAAATTCCTCCTCAGCTTGTCAGGTACTGGGAAGAAATACCTTTTGTAAAGCAGTGCCCGGCTGGGAGAAGAGCCTCGCCCGGGATCTTCCATTCCGCAACGTGAACGCATGCGGCGGAGACCGCGCCTGGCGCACCTTCGAGGAGAACGGCCGCACAACCGGACTCACGTGCCCTCAGCTCCCGATTCCGCTTCTGTGCGGTGCTCTCGTTCACTGCGATCGCGCTCTGCCTGCCCGACGGGGCAGGGTGCGCCGGGCGCGACGCAGGCGCCTCGGTCGCACAGGCGACAGAGACGCTCGGCGTCGCCAGGCCCGCTGTACAGGCCCGTGAGAATCTTGGTCAGCAAGACTTCCAGCTGCCCCTGCTCCTGGTCGTTCAGGTGTCGGACAGCTTCGCGCAGCGGTTCGCCTCGTGATGCCAGGAGGTTGTGTGCCGCCTGAAGCCCCCGATCGGTGGGGTGGATGCAGACCCACCGACCGAGGCTCGGCTCACGGCGCACCAACCCCTGCTTTTCCAGGCTGTCGACCATGCGAGCGGCTGCGGACTGGCTGAGCCCGACGCGCCGCCCCAGTTCGGTGACGCTCAGTCCCGGATCGTTAGTGAGTACCACCAGGGCTGCGGCTCCGCTGCTACTGGTGCCCGCTGCTGCGGTGGCGCCGACCACGAGAAGGTCACTCAACGCCAACGACATCGCCCCGAGTAGATTCGCCGTACGCAGTTCTCCATGCATGACTCATGCATACCCTGGGTTGGTGTTCTGACACCCCGGACATGGCCGCCAGCCGGCGAGCTCCGTCGGTCGGAGACGGTCCCGCCACGCGATATGACGTTGCAATTGAGCGGTCGTGGTCCTGAAGTTCCGTTTGTCCGTAGTCTTCGACGATCTAGGCGGCACCGGCGCCAAGGGCCGCCGAGCTTCCGGATGGGCCCGCGCGGCCGTGTCGTGTACCGCGTACAGGCCCTGGGTGCCCGGGTCCGTGAACAGGAGCAGGCCGACTCACGCTCGAACGCGGCTCTGAACCCCCTCAACACGGCACCACAAACGCGCTCGCACTACGAGCCCAGCGCCTAACACGCACCTGATCCACCGCACATCACCCAACCCGAAGGGTTCGCTTGGCCGGCTACGTCGAAGACCGTTGGATCAAGAAGAAGAAAGCCCCCGTCACCGGCAAGCGCGAACGCACGACCCGCTATGGGAAGGGCTCCCGCTACGAGTCGCAGGCATCCCCGGCGTCCGGGACAAGTCCTTCGACACGCTCGAAGACGCCAAGACGTGGCTGCGCCAGGCGGGCACCGATAGCGAACGCGGCGAATTCGTCGACCCGCGCGACGGCTCCATTGCCCTGGAGGACTACGTCGTCCGCTACTGGCAAGCGGGAGTCCAGGGCGTCTCCGGCACCGTGAAGCGCATCGACGAGCGGGTCCGCCTCCACATCCGGCCTCACCTCGGCGCGGTGTCCCTCCGCGACATCACTCCGACGGTACTGCGGGGCTACATCGCCACGCTGTTGAGGGAGCTCTCTCCGCGGTAGGCACGGCAGATCCTCTCGGCGCTCCCGCGAAAATTTCGAGACAGCCATCGACGACAAGCGTCTGGTGCGCAACCCGCTGCGGGCCAAGTCGGTGCGCTGGCCCAAGGCGCCTGACGACCAGCGGGAAGCCTGGCCGCTGGAGACCGCGCTGCGGGTCCGGGACTCGATCAACTCGCGCTACCGCATCGCCGCCGTGGTCGCTCTGGGCTGCGGACTGCGTCAGGGCGAAGTGTTCGGACTGTCACTGGAGGACGTCGACTTCCGCCTCGGACTTCTGCGCATCCGTCGGCAGATTCAACTCCTGCACGGGCGCTTGTACTTCACGCTCCCGAAGGGCGGCAAGAACCGGCCTCCCGCAGCCGCATGGAATCATCGATTCCCTATCGTGTGGGAACAGGAGGGGCGCAGCACTGCTGCGCCCCTCCTCGACGTTTCGCTGCCTGCCGGTTGCTCACTCTCCGTGTCGTTCAACGCTCCGGGTGGCTAATGGCGCGGAGGTAACGATCCACTCAGGGGCCTCGCGATGTGGGAGGCCGGTCGAAGCGGAACGCGTTTCATTCTCCCCAGCTTCTCCCCAGCTTCTCCCCAGCGGTTTGAACGGTGCCTGTGGCAGCTGTGTTCGCGTCCCCGAGCCCGGTGTACCCGCGTTTGTGAGTCGATTACTCAGAGCCAGTCCCGCCGCTTGAAGATGACGTACAAACTGGTGCATACAACCGCCATGAGGGCGACTGCGAAGGGGTACCCGAGCGCCCAGTGCAACTCCGGCATGTGATCGAAGTTCATGCCGTAGATCGTCCCGACCAGGGTGGGGGCGAAGAGGATGGCGGCCCAGGAGGAGATCTTCTTGATCTCCTCGTTCTGTTCGAAGCCCGCCTCGGCCAGGGCCCGCATCTCCGCGTTCTGCTGCTGGGTGACCAGGGTCGCGTTCACCGTGAGGATGTCCGTGAGGGCCTGGCGGAAGCCGTCCACGCGTTCGCTGGTGTGGGTGACGTGGTCGGCGACGTCGCGGAGGTAACGCTGGAGCTCCTCGTCGGTGCCGTACTTGGCGAAGCCGGCCATCAGGCCGTGCAGCATGCCGACCAGGGGGCGGGTGGCGCGCTGGAACTCGACCATTTCGCGCGAGAGTTCGTAGATACGGCGGGAGACCCAGGGGTCGCCGCCGAAGACCTCGGTCTCGATCTCGTCGATGTCGTTCTGGACACCGGCGACGACCGGTGCGTAACCGTCCACTACGGCGTCGAGGATCGCGTACAGGACCGCCTCGGGGCCGAGCTTCAACAGCTCCGGCGTCTCCTCCATGCGGCGGCGCACGGCCGAGAGGTCGGGGGCGGCACCGTGCCGGACCGTGATCAGGAAGTCGGGGCCGATGAAGACGTGCAGCTCGCCGAAGTCGACCTCCTCCGACGCGTCGAGGTACCGGGCGGCACGCAGCACGACGAAGAGCGTCTCGCCGTAACGCTCCAGCTTCGGCCGCTGATGGGCCTCCATCGCGTCCTCGACCGCGAGCGGGTGGAGGTCGAACTCGGCCGCCAGGGAAAGGATCTCCTCCTCCGTCGGACGGGCCAGACCGATCCATGCCATGCCGTCCGGCTGCTCGCGCAGCTCACGGAACGTGTCCGCGAGGGTGGCGGGGTTCGCGACCCGCGTCCCGTCGCGATAGAGCGCCGCCTGTACGACGCTGCCGGACTCCGCAGAAGCCGGCTCGGCCGGGGCCGGACTCGGCGCCGGGGGATCCGCCGGCGGTGGCGTCGTCTCGGGCACGGCGCGCCGCCACACCGGCTTCCGGCCGCCCCCCGAAGGCGGCACGGGGCGGCGGGCTCGGCGGTCTGACATCGCGGCAGCCTCCCTGTTGATGTGTCGCGTCTGCCGAGCATGTCGAGCAAAGTCGAGCATCTCGAACGTGCGTCTAGGCGATCACCGAGCAGGATATACGGGTCAAATGGCGTGAGCGGGTGCGCGGGGTAGGGGATCGACAAGGGATGCGGACAGAACTTGTCCGCAAGTCCCGCTAACGTGCGGAGCATGACGAAGACGACCTCGACCGCCCCCGTGCTGAGCGTCCGTGAGCTGAACCGCGCGACCCTCGACCGGCAGCTGCTCCTGCGCCGGGCCACCCTGTCCGCGAAGGACGCCGTCGAACACCTCGTCGGCCTCCAGGCGCAGAACGTGAAGCCCCCGTACTACGCCCTCGCCGCCCGGCTGGAGGGATTCGCGCCCGAGGAACTCTCGGCCGCCATGGAGTCGCGCGAAGTCGTACGCATCGTGACCATGCGTTCCACCATCCACACCCACACCGCCGACGACTGCCTCACCCTGCGGCCGCTCGTGCAGGCCGCACGCGAGCGGGAGCTGTACGGCTTCCGCCACGGGCTCGCCGGTGTGGACCTCGACCGGCTCACCGCGATCAGCCGGGAACTCGTCGAGACCGAGCCGCGCACCCTGAAGCAGCTGCGTGAGGCACTGCTCGTCGAATGGCCTGACGCCGATCCGCCGGCCCTCGCCATCGCGGCCCGTTGCCGGCTGCCCCTCGTCCAGGTCACCCCCCGCGGCCTGTGGGGCCGCAGCGGACAGGTCGCGCTCACCACCGCCGAGCACTGGCTCGGCCGGCCCGCGGAGCCCGCGCCCGCTCCCGACGCCACCGTTCTGCGCTATCTCGCCGCCTTCGGTCCCGCCTCCGTGAAGGACATGCAGACCTGGGCCGGTCTGACCCGGCTGCGCGAGGTCTTCGAACGACTGCGGCCGCAACTGGTCACCTTCCGCGACGAGCACGGCGTCGAGCTCTTCGACCTGCCGGACGCGCCCCGCCCGGACGCGGACACACCGGCCCCGCCGCGGCTGCTGCCCGAGTTCGACAATCTGCTCCTCTCGCACGCCGACCGTTCCAGGGTGGTGTCCGCCGACCACAAGGGCCGTTCCTGGCAGGGCAACCAGGCCTTCTGCACGCTTCTCGTCGACGGTTTCCTGGAGGGCGTGTGGCGGCTGGAGGAGTCCCCCGACGAGGCCGTGATCACCATCGAGCCCTTCGGCACGCTCAGCAGGAGGCAGCGGGAGGAAGTGGTCGAGGAAGCGACGCGGATGCTGTCGGTGCTGAGCACGGCGTCCTCGTACGACATCCGGTTCGGGACCGTCGTACGGGGCTGACCGCGGAGACGGGACGCGACCGATACGGAGACGGGACGCGGCCGATACGGAGACGGGGCCGGCCGGGATGAGACCGGTGCGGGGGAGGGGGCGTGGCCGGACCGGGTGGGAGCGGTCGGTGGTCAGTCCGCTCGGCCCGTCGTCGCGACCGTCACCCCGAGGCCGACCATCGTGAGGCCGCCCGCGCCGCCGATCATCGACAGCCGGCGGTCCGAACGGGCGAACCAGCTGCGGGCCGTGGCCGCGGTCAGGCCCCACAAGGTGTCGGTGACCAGGCCGATGGTTATCGGGATCAGGCCCAACACCAGCATCTGCAGGGGCACTTGACCGGCCGAGTGATCGACGAACTGGGGGAGGACCGCGGCGAAGAAGACGATGCCCTTCGGGTTGGTGACGCCGACGAGGGCGCCGTCCAGGACCGTCCGCAGATCGCCGCGGGCGGGCGCGTCGGCCCGCTCCGTGATGTCCGAGGCCCGCATCTCCTTGCGGTGCCGGAACGCCTGGACACCGAGGAAGACCAGATAGGCGGCCCCCGCCAGCTTCACCGCCATGTAGACGGTGACCGATCGCTCCACTATCGAGCCGACGCCCACGGCCACCGCCACGACCAGCAGATACGAACCGAAGACGTTCCCCAGCGCCGTCGCCACCGCCGTGCGCCGGCCGTGGGCCAGTGCCCTGCCGATCACGAACAGCACGCTCGGCCCCGGGATCATGACCACCAGCAGCGACATCGCCGCGAAGGCCAGGAAGCGATCCGTCGACACCACGCCCGTCCCCTCTCACCCGCCACCCGTCACACGCACCGGAATCCATTGAAACAGGCGCCACCGACAACGCGCCCGGACCGGTCCGGGCACAAACGCACCCCGGGACGGTCCGGGCACATGGAAAGGGGGCGTTGCGGGCCGCTCGTGGAGGCCCGCAACGCCCCCTGGCTCAACCTGAGTCGGGCTCAGGAAGTCATCGGGACGGCACTACATGAGTGCTAGGAGTTGACCTGGGTCGTCACCAGGCTGGAGAAGGTGGTCAGGCGGGTGTAGACGCCGGGGTACTCGGCGTCCGCGCAGCCGTAGCCCCACGAGGTGATGCCGGCGAGCTTGCCGCCGATGATGAGCGGGCCGCCGCTGTCGCCCTGGCAGGTGTCCACGCCGCCGGAGGTGTAGCCGGCGCAGACCATGTCGGAGGAGATGTAGGACGAGCCGTACGCCGAGGAGCAGGTGGCGTTCGAGACGGTCGGGACCGTGGCGGTGCGCAGCTGGTTGGAGGAGGAGCCGCCCGAGCTGGTGGTGCCCCAGCCGAGGATGCGGGCGGTGGTGCCGGCCGCGTACACGCTGGTCTCGGAGGAGGAGACGTAGCTGATCGGCGTGTACGGCATGGAGGTCGACAGGGTCAGGACGGCGACGTCGTCACCCTGCTCGGCGTCCACGTAGCTCGGGTTGATCCATATCTTGCTGACCCGGCTGACCGTGCCGTTGGTGCCGTTGCGGTAGGTGCGGCCGCCGACGACTCTGACGCTGCTCGTGGTCTCGCCGACCATGCAGTGGGCGGCGGTGACGACCTTGGTCGCCGACACCAGGGTGCCGCCGCAGAACTGGCTCTGCGAGGAGTCGGTGATCTGCATGACGTACGGGTACGCGGCCGCCGTGGTGGTCGAGCCGCCGACGATGGGCTGGGGAGCGGCGCTCGCTGTGGTCGCGCCGAGCAGACAGGTCGTCGCGGCGGCGGCGACCGCCGCGGTGACGGCGGCGGCCTTCTTGGCAAGGGTGAGCCCGAACATGGTTCTCCTCAGGAGTGCCGGTGGGGGGTGCACTGTGGGGGTGGAGCGACAGCCTGCGGGGCATGTCCCACGCTAGAAGCGGACCTGCTCTCTCCCCAATGAGGGAACTCCCTGCGGGAGTTGACGAGGGAAAACCCTCGGTCACGACCCGGCCCGCCCCTCCGGGCCGCGGATCGGGGGCGATTGGCGGGGCGCGGCGCGCCGACGAAGCGGGACGGGGGGCGCTTGGCGCCCTGACCCTCGGTGCCTCGGTGCCTCGGTGCCTCGGTGCCCTGTGCCCCGGCCCCTGGCGCCCGCGCTGGGCGCCCCAGTGCCTCGTGCCCGCGCCCCGCCCCCGGCCGCCTGGCGAGCGTCTCCCGCGTGCCCGGTGCCCGGTGCCCGCGCCTGGCCGCCTGGCGAGCGCCTCCCGGCTTCCCTCCACCGTCGGGCATCTGCCGGCCTCAGCCTCCCGGCGACGGTCCTCCCCGCCCGGGCGAGTACCTGCGGGCGGCATCCGCCGCCCGACGGGCACCCCTTCCCAGGGGCCGCCTGCACCTGGTGGCCACCGCTTCCCGGAGGCCGCCCGTACCTGGTGGGCACCGCTTCCCAGGGGCCCGCCCATGCCCCGTGAGGCGGGGGGCGAGCTGGCGGACGGCGGTGAACAGGTGGGGGTGGCCACCGCCTCCCAGAGGCCGCCCACACCCGACCGTCACCGCTTCCCAGCGACAGCCCACATCCCGGCGGCCATCCGTGCGACCGCCCACATCCCGGTGGCCACCTGTGGAACCGACCGCTCACACCCGGCAACCATAGGACCGACCGCTCACACCCCGGCAACCATCCCCGCCCGGATCAGGCCACCGACCTCAACCCCGACGGCCGACAACCGACGGCCGACAACCGACAACCGACGGCCGATCCAACCCCCGCACACGACCAGCGAGTTCACTCCCCCCGCCGCTGCCCCGCAGCCAACCGCACGATGTCGACTCGCGACCGGATACCCAACTTCCGGTACACCCGCGTGAGCGTCGCCTCGACCGTCTTCACGCTGATGAACAGGCGCGCGGCGATCTCGCGATTCGTGGCGCCCTCCAGGACGAGCCCCGCGACCTGGCGTTCCGTGGAGGCCAGTCGGTCGAGGTGCGGCAGGAGGGACTCGGGAGCCATCGCGGCAGGGTCGGCGGGAGCGGGGGCGGTCGCGGAGGCCGACTCCAACTGCCGTAGCCAGGGCACCGCCTTGCAGCGTCGGAAGAGTCGTGCCGCCTCGTCGTAGGAGACCCGCCCCGACTGCTCCGCCCGCAGCCGGGCCAGCGCGAGGGCGGCCCGGGCCTCCTCCAGCCCGTAGCCGAGCTGCGCCAGTCGGTCCTGTGCCGAGGTCAACTGCTGGGCGGCCGCCTCGTACTGACCGGCCGCGGCCTTCACCAGGGCCTCGGCGCGGTCCAGTACGGCGAGGACGCTCGCCCGCCGGAGCCGTACGGCGTGTTCGCGTGTGGCGGTGATGACGTCCTGCGCCTCCGCCGGTTCTCCGACCAGGACGAGCGCCTCGGCGAGGTCGCCGTGCCAGCGGCCCCGCGCGGGGTCGAAGATGCCGAGCCCCTGCTCCAACTCCCGTGCCCTGCGCAGCGACTGGACCGTCCCGGCCGCGTCTCCGGCGACGAGCTGGGCATGCCCGAGCGCGCCCAGCGCACGGGAGAGGTAGATCAGGTCGCCGTCGTCCTCGGCGCGGCGCACCGCGTCGCCGGCCAGTACGAGCGCCCGGTGCACGTCCCCGCCCGCGGCCTCGGCGAGCGAGGTGAACATGTTGCCCGCGGCCTCGCCGATGCCGGTGTCCCGGGCGAGCCGCAGGCTCTCGTGGGCGAGGTCGAGGGCGCGGGCGCAGTGTCCGGAGCGCAGTTCGGTCTCGGCGAGCCCGCGCAGGAAGTGCACCTCGCTCTCGACCATGCCGCGCCGCCGCACCTCGCCGAGGAGCCGGGTGATCGTCGTACGGGCGTCGGTGAGCTGGTCGCTCATGATCTGCCAGCGGAACCGGGTGGCGCCCGCCCCGTTGTGGTCGCAGGCCACCCGCAGGTCCTGCGGTTCCGCGAGGGCCTTCTCAAGGGTTGCCGGGGCTGCCGGGTGACCCATCAGGGTCTCCATCTGGGCCTGGAAGGACAGGGCCATCAGCTCGGTGCTCCGGTCGCCGGCGGTGGCGGCGAGCCGGGCCGCGTGCGCGGCCTCCTCGCGGCCCCTGGCCATCTCGCCCTCCACGAGCAGCGCCCGCCACGCCAGTTGGTAGCGGACCAGGGCGAGCAGCCGCGGGTCCTCGCCCGCGTCCGCGAGGGCCTGCGGGAACACGGACTCGACGTCGGCCATCGCCTGCCCCGCCGAGTCGATCACGACCATCCAGGCCCGTACCCGGACCGCCGGGTCGGTCGCCCGGTCCAGCACGTCGCGGGCCACCTCGCGGGCGAGGTCGATCTCGCCCGAGGTCAGCGCGTCCTCGGCGGACCTCAACCGTCGCTCGTCCGCACCGGGCAGGCTGTCCGGCGGGGTGTGCCGGGCGGCGAGCAGCCCGAGCTGGGCCGCGACCGAGGGCGCGCCACGGTCCCGGGCCAGTGCCGCCGCCTCGGAGAGCCGCGCGGCGACCTGCTCGTCGGTGCCGGTGGTGGCCAGCGCGAGATGGCGGGCCCGCTCGATCGGGTCGGAGGCCACCGTGGACAGCGCGGCGTGGGCGGCCCGCCGCTCCTGGGGCGTCGCCTGTGCGTACAGCGCGGCCGAGACGAGCGGGTGCGCGAAACGGACCGCGCCCTCCTGCCCGTCCGGGCCCTGGCCGTCGGGACCCTGGGCCGCCACGAGGCCGAGCGAGGCCGCGAGCGCGATCTCCGCCTCCGCGTTGGTTCGGCCCGCGGACCCCAGCAGGGTTGGCGTGGGACGGGCTCCCGCGCTCGCGACCAGCAGTGTTTGCCGGGCCTCGGTGGACAGCAGTTCCAGGCGGCTGAGGACGAGGGCACGCAGTGAGGTCGGCACCGGCAGCGGCTCGCCGGGGCGGGGCGGCGTCGGGCTCTCGGCCAGGGCGCGGGCGAGCTCCAGCGCGAACAGCGGGTTGCCGCCGCTGGTGTGGTGGATGTCCCGCAGCGTGGAGCGGCGCAGCCCCGTGTAACCGCGGGCGACCAGCAGCTCGGACACCTGCGGCCGGGACAACGGGGTCACCCGCAGGGCCAGCGCCTCCGGCGGATACGCGCGTAGATACGGGTCGTGTTCTTGCTCCTTCGGTTCGGTGCCGGTACGCACCGCGCCGAGCATCCGCACCGGCATCCCACCGAGGCGGCGGGCCGCGAAACCGAGCAGCTCGGCGCTGGGCGCGTCCAGCCACTGCAGATCGTCGGCGACGAGGAGGACGGGACCCTTGGCCGCCAGTGCGCGCAGCACCGACAGCACCGCGAGCCGCAGCGCGAGACCGTCCTGGTGCAGGGACGATTCGGCGCGGCCGGTGAGAGCCGCTTCGAGCGCGGCCTGCTGCGGGGCGGGCAGCGCGTCGGCGACCTCGTCGGCGACCAGGCCGAGCAGATCCACCAGGGCGAGGAACGGGAGATGGGATTCGGACTCGGTCGCGGAACAACGCAACACAGTCCGGGTCGATTCGGCGTATTCCGCAGCCATTGCCCGCAGGACGGTCGACTTTCCTATTCCGGGCGGACCGTGCAAGAGAAGGCTGCCCCCTCGGGAGAGCTGCTCACGGGCTCGTCTGAGCACCTCGTCCCGCCCGACGACCTGCTCGGAACGGGGTCTGACAGGCTCCTCGAAATCCCGTCGCACGCGCACCGCTCCCCTCATGTCGTGTTCGGCTCAATATTAAGCAAAGAGCCCTTGAATTTCGGAGGGTTGCGCCGTGAGGGAAATAACAGAGATCCGGTATACGGGATTTCAGTGTGCCCGTGCATGTATAGAGCGCGGAGCGAGGTATGGACCTTCAGGGCCGTGGCCCCGGCGGGACATGGACCTTCAGGACGGCCGTCAGGGGCGGATCTCAGGGCAGCAGCCCCGCCCGCCGCGCCGCCGCCACCGCCTCCAGCCGCGTGTGCGTGCCCAGCTTGCGCATCGCCGAGCGCAGATAGGCCTTCACCGTCTCCGGACGCAGCCCGAGCCGGTCCCCGGCGGCCGCGTTGGTCGTACCCACCGACACACAGGCAAGAACGTCCAGCTCACGCGGGGTGAGCCGGACCCGCAGGGCCGCCGGCACCGGGCCGGGCGAGGCGGCCAGCGTGGCGCAGACCGCCAGCAGCTCCGCCCGCAGCGCCGGGTCCACGACACGAGGGGCCAGCGCGCGCAGCGCCCCGTGCGCCTCCCGGACCCGCTCCCACGCCGCGCCCTCGGTCACATCCGGCGTCATCTCCGGCTCGCGCACCGCCGTCAGCAGGCCCTGCGCCTCGTCCCGCACGACCAGTGACTGCTCCACGTCCCGCGCCGCCTCCACGGCCGCGGTCAGCGTCCGGTCGCCGAGGGGCTGGGCCGTGCGCAGGGCGCCGTACAGGACACCGCGCACCCGGCGGCGTACGACGACCGGCACCGCGAGGATGGCCCGCAGCCCCTCCGCGGCGACCGCGGCGTCGTACTCGTGGCTGATCTGCCGGGACGACGGGTAGTCCATGACCGCGCACGGCCGGGCGAGGGCGACCGCCTTGCCGCCGAGGCCGTTGCCCGACGACACCGCGAGCGCGCTGAGCGCCGCCGTCGCCGTACCGTTGAGCTCGCTGATCCGCACCTGATGGCGGCCCGGCTCCACCAGACCGCCGAAGGCCACGGGCAGCCCCGTCGTCCGGCGCAGCCGCATCAGCGCACCGCGCAGCTCCACCGCTTCGGTCGCGCCAGTTGCCACGTGCTCGTCCCTTCACCACAGCGCACCCCCGTTCGGGGGTGGTGAGACCCGCATCACGGATTACACGATGTGAGTGAGCCGCCCGGCAATGGTCCGGGGCCGAGGAGGACAGATGACTACGACGCCGACGACGCCGACGGAGAGCTTCCGCAGCGCGCGGGACTTCCTGCTGGAGCACCGGGAGGACTACGCCACGGCCTACGAGGGTTTCGTCTGGCCCCGCCCCGAGCACTTCAACTGGGCCCTCGACTGGTTCGACCCCATCGCCCACGGCAACGCCAGGACCGCGCTGCACATCGTCGAGGAGGACGGCCGCGAGACCAAGCTGTCCTTCGGCGAGCTGTCCGTGCGCTCGGACCAGCTCGCGGGCCGGCTGCGCGAGCTGGGCGTACGCGCCGGGGACCGCATCCTCGTCATGCTCGGCAACCAGGCCGAGCTGTGGGTGACGGCGCTCGCCGCGATGAAACTGCGCGCCGTGGTCATCCCGGCCACCCCGCTGCTCGGCCCCGCCGACCTGCGCGACCGCGTCGAACGGGGGCGGGTCCGGCACGTGATCGTGCGCGCCGAGGACACCGGCAAGTTCGACGAGGTGCCCGGTGACTACACCCGTGTCGTGGTCGGCGGCGAACACCCGGGCTGGCAGTCGTACGAGGACGTGTACGACCGCGAGCCCGGCCTCTTCCTGCCCGACGGCCCAACCCGGGCCGACGACCCGCTGATGCTCTACTTCACCTCGGGCACCACCGCCCGCCCCAAGCTCGTCGAGCACACCCACGCGTCGTACCCGATCGGCCACCTGGCGACCATGTACTGGATCGGCCTCAAGCCGGGTGACGTGCACCTGAACATCTCCTCACCCGGCTGGGCCAAGCACGCCTGGTCGAACCTCTTCGCGCCCTGGAACGCCGAGGCGACCGTCTTCCTCCACAACTACACGCGCTTCGACGCGGTCCGCCTGATGGCCGAGATGGACCGCGCGGGCGTCACCACGTTCTGCGCCCCGCCCACCGTCTGGCGCATGCTCATCCAGGCCGACCTGACCCAGTTGCGTACGCCCCCGCGCGAGGCCGTCGCCGCGGGTGAGCCGCTGAATCCCGAGGTCATCGAGCAGGTGCGGCGCGCCTGGGGCGTCACGATCCGCGACGGCTTCGGACAGACCGAGACAGCCGTGCAGGTGTCCAACAGCCCCGGTCAGCCGCTCAAGACGGGCTCCATGGGACGGCCGAGCCCCGGCTTCGAGGTCGAACTCCTCGACCCCGTCACGGGCGCGCCCGGCGCCACGGAGGGCGAGATCGCGCTCGACCTGTCCGCCCGGCCCGTCGGCCTGATGACCGGCTACCACGGCGACCCCGACCGTACGGCCGAGGCGATGGCGGACGGCTACTACCGCACCGGCGACATCGGTTCGCGCGACGCCGACGGCTACATCACGTACGTGGGCCGCAGCGACGACGTCTTCAAGGCCAGCGACTACAAGATCAGCCCCTTCGAGCTGGAGAGCGCGCTCCTGGAGCACGAGGCCGTCGCCGAGGCGGCCGTCGTGCCCGCCCCGGACGAACTGCGGCTCGCGGTCCCGAAGGCGTACGTCGTGCTGGCGGAGGGCTGGGAGCCGGGGCCCGACACCGCGAAGGCCCTCTTCGAGCACTCGCGCACGGCCCTCGCCCCGTACAAGCGCATCCGTCGACTGGAGTTCGCCGACCTGCCCAAGACGGTGTCCGGCAAGATCCGCCGGATCGAGCTGCGCGAGGCGACGGCGGCGGGGTCGGACGCCGAGTACCGCGAGGAGGACTTCCGGTGAGTGAAGTGAGTGAGATGAGCGAGGCGGGCGAGACCGGTGACGTGGGCGGGATGGGTGAACTGTCGTACGCGCACGGGACGAGTGGGACGTCACTGGTCGGCGACACCATCGGCGCCAACCTGGACCGGGCCGTCGCGGCCTGGCCGGACCGCGAGGCACTCGTCGACGTACCGTCCGGGCGGCGCTGGACGTACGCCCAATTCGCCGCGGACGTCGACCGGTTGGCTCGCGCGCTGCTCGCCGAGGGGGTCGCCAAGGGCGACCGGGTGGGCATCTGGGCGGTCAACTGCCCGGAGTGGGTGCTCGTCCAGTACGCCACCGCCCGCATCGGCGCGGTCATGGTGAACATCAACCCGGCCTACCGCACCCACGAGGTCGAGTACGTCCTCAAGCAGGCGGGTATCTCGGTCCTGTTCGCCTCGCTCAGCCACAAATCGAGCGACTACCGGGCCATGGTCGAGCAAGTGCGGGGCAACTGCCCGCAGTTGAGGAAGACCGTCCACATCGGCGACCCGAGCTGGGACGCGCTGATCGACCGGGGCACTCCCGACCTGGACGAGGAGTTCCGGACGCGCCGGAGCGAGCTGTCCTGCGACGACCCGATCAACATCCAGTACACCTCGGGCACCACGGGATTCCCCAAGGGTGCGACCCTCTCCCACCACAACATCCTCAACAACGGCTATTTCGTGGGGGAGTTGATCGCCTACAGCGAGCAGGACCGGATCTGCGTCCCGGTGCCCTTCTACCACTGCTTCGGCATGGTCATGGGCAACCTCGCCGCGACCTCGCACGGCGCGTGCATCGTGATCCCGGCCCCGTCCTTCGACCCGACGGCGACCCTGCGTGCCGTCCAAGACGAGCGTTGTACGTCCCTCTACGGCGTACCGACCATGTTCATCGCGGAGTTGGGCCTGGCGGACTTCGCGACGTACGACCTGTCCTCCCTGCGGACCGGGATCATGGCGGGCTCGCCCTGCCCGGTCGAGGTGATGAAACGGGTGGTCTCCGAGATGCACATGGCGGAGGTCTCCATCTGTTACGGCATGACCGAGACCTCGCCCGTGTCCCTCCAGACCCGCCGCGACGACGACCTGGAGCACCGCACCGGCACGGTCGGACGCGTCCTGCCGCACATCGAGGTCAAGGTCGTCGACCCGGCGACCGGCACGACCCTGCCGCGCGGCTCGGCGGGCGAGCTGTGCACCCGCGGCTACAGCGTGATGCTCGGCTACTGGGACGAGCCCGAGAAGACCGCCGAGGCCGTCGACGCCGGGCGGTGGATGCACACCGGGGACCTGGCCGTGATGCTCGACGACGGATACGTACAGATCGTCGGCCGGATCAAGGACATGATCATCCGGGGTGGCGAGAACATCTACCCGCGCGAGATCGAGGAGTTCCTGTACGCGCATCCGAAGATCGCCGACGTGCAGGTGGTGGGTGTGCCGCACGAACGGTACGGCGAGGAGGTGCTCGCCTGTGTCATTCCGCGCGATGCGGGGGATCCACCGACGCTTGAGGATGTGCGGGCGTTCTGCGAGGGGCGGTTGGCGCACTACAAGGTGCCGAGTCGGGTGCGGGTCATGGAGGCCTTCCCGATGACGGTGTCCGGGAAGGTGCGGAAGATCGAGCTGCGGGAGCAGTTCACTGGGAGCGTGTGATGACTGCGGGCCGGTGGGGGCTTGTCGCGCCCACGCGGCGGAGCCGCACATGTCACAGCCCCGCGCCCCTTACGGGGTACTCAGGTCGTGGTCCTGTACATGCACACCCGGGGCCAGCGGTCGAGGCCGTGTTCGGCCTCGGTTGCGCGGATCTTGCGCAGTCCCGGGGTGAGTTCGGGTTCGGTCAGGGTGCGGAAGCCGATGCGCTCGTAGTAGGGCGCGTTCCAGGGGACCTCCGCGAAGGTGGTCAGGGTGAGACCGGTCAGGCCCTGGTCGCGTGCGCGCTCGGCGGCGTACGCGATCAGGGTCCGGCCCACGCCCCGGTGTGCGGCGTCCGGGTGGACGGAGACCTGCTCGATGTGGAAGGCGCCGTCCACGGGCTCGCCGATCAGATACGCGACGGGGCGGGCGGTGCCGCCGTCACCCTCGGCCCCGTCACTCTCGGTCTCGTCACCCTCGGCGACCCAGGCGTGGCCCGCCTTGCTGAAGCGCTCCAGCAGTTCCAGCGCGGGCGGCTCGTCGTCGGCGATCTCCGTCATGCCCAGGGTGCGGAAGGGCTCGCCCGCGGCCCGCTCGATGTCCTGGAGCAGCGGGAGGTCGGCGGGGGTTGCCGGTCTGATGCGCATGTCGTCAAGTATGCGGTCGTTTCCGGGAGTTGGGCCGCTCAGTCTCCCGTGGCTATCAGGTCGTCAGCGAGGCCGTTCACCGGCTGTGGGGTGCCGGTGAGGTCCAGTACGAACAGGGGGATGCCGAGGGAGTCGGCGCAGACGCGGGCGTCCTCCTCGTAGCCGGCCAGCGAGAAGTACACGCAGCCCGCCGACTCCGTCATCGCCGTCAGCCACAGGCACTCCACGTCCCGCAGGGAGGCCGGTCGCACGGTCGGGTCGACCTGGGCCAGGATCCCCCGGGCCGCCAGGCCTATCCCGGAGGGTGGCCGCTGGTCGGCCCGCCGGATGTCCCGGTAGCCGAGCCAGCGCAGATACAGCGCGGCGGCGGTCACCGCGTCCCGTGCCGTGCGGATGACCACCGGCTGGAACGCGGGGCGCGGAGCCGGTGCGGTACGGGGGAGGGGGATGGCGGCGGCGGGGAGACGGTTGGCCCGGCCGGACCGGGGCTTCCGGGGCGGCCGGCCGGAGTGCTCGCGTGAGCCTTCGGGCGAGCCCTCGCGTGAGCCCTCATGTGAACCTTCGTGCGAGCCCTCGTGCGAGGCCTCATAGGAACCCCCGTGCGAGTCCGTATGGGGGCCACCCTCGGGGCTCTCGCCGGTGTCCGCACTGGTGTCCGCACTGGTGTCAGCGCCCGAGGAGTGCGATGCGTAGGCGCCCGGGGCTGCCGCCTCGTCGTCGGCTCCCGGTTCCGTCACCGGCACCCGTAACAGCACCCCGCAGGGGCACCCCAGCTCCGGCCGGGGCCAGTGGTCCGCCCGCCCGCAGGCCTCGCAGCGGATCGTCACCCAGCCCTCGTCCCAGGTGTGGTGCGTGACGGGTTCCGGGAGCGCACTCCGGTCGAGGGCGGGCGCGACAGGCGCTCCGCACGCGCACGGGTACGACGGCGCCGCATAGACATGCTCGCGCCGACAGGCCGGACACCTCACCGGCACGCTCTCGGACATGACCCTCTCCAGAACACCGCGACACCACAACGTCATATGGGGACAGCGCCTCCATCGTCCTCCGGAACCCCTTCCTCCGGCAGCGAAACGATCCGACGTCCCGTGATTCCCCCGCCGGCCGGCCGGTCGCAGACTGCCCGCCGACCGCCCTCCGGCTGTCCTCCGACCCTTGACGCCTTCTGGCCGTCCACTTACATTGCTTCCAGATAGTAGAAGTTGGTTTCCGTAATACGGAATTTGAAGCTCTCCGCGGGGCGCGACGGGAGCCCGAATCCCACGGCCGAAGCAGGAGTACGCAATGGCACGTATGACCGCTGCCCGCGCGGCAGTTGAGATCCTCAAGCGTGAGGGCGTCACCAGCGCGTTCGGTGTCCCGGGCGCGGCGATCAACCCCTTCTACGCGGCGCTCAAGGCCGCCGGCGGCATCAGCCACACCCTTGCCCGCCATGTCGAGGGTGCCTCCCACATGGCGGAGGGCTACACCCGCACCGCACCGGGCAACATCGGCGTCTGCATCGGTACGTCAGGGCCCGCGGGCACCGACATGATCACCGGTCTGTACTCCGCGACCGGCGACTCGATCCCGATCCTGTGCATCACGGGCCAGGCGCCGACCGCCGTGATCCACAAGGAGGACTTCCAGGCCGTCGACATCGCCTCGATCGCCAAGCCGGTCGCCAAGATGGCGGTCACCGTGCTGGAGGCCGCCCAGGTCCCGGGTGTCTTCCAGCAGGCCTTCCATCTGATGCGCTCGGCCCGCCCGGGCCCGGTCCTCATCGACCTCCCCATCGACGTCCAGCTGACGGAGATCGAGTTCGACCCTCAGACGTACGAGCCGCTGCCGGTCTACAAGCCGTCCGCGACCCGCGCCCAGGTCGAGAAGGCGATCACGCTCCTCAACGAGTCGGAGCGGCCGCTGATCGTCGCGGGCGGCGGCATCATCAACGCCGACGCCTCCGAACTCCTCGTGGAGTTCGCCGAGTTGACCGGTACACCGGTCGTCCCCACCCTCATGGGCTGGGGCATCCTGCCGGATGACCACGAGCTGAACGCGGGCATGGTCGGCCTGCAGACCTCGCACCGCTACGGCAACGCGACCTTTCTGGAGTCCGACTTCGTCCTCGGCATCGGCAACCGCTGGGCCAACCGCCACACCGGCAAGCTGGACGTCTACACGGCGGGCCGGAAGTTCGTGCACGTCGACATCGAGCCGACGCAGATCGGCAAGATCTTCGCCCCGGACTACGGGATCGCCTCCGACGCGAAGGCCGCCCTTGAGCTGTTCGTCGAGGTGGCACGGGAGTTGAAGGCCTCGGGCAGGCTGCCCGACCGCTCCGGGTGGGCCCAGGCCGCCCAGGACAGGAAGGCGACCCTCCAGCGGCGTACGCACTTCGACGACATCCCCATCAAGCCGCAGCGCGTCTACGAGGAGATGAACAAGGCCTTCGGCCCCGAGACCCGGTACGTCACCACCATCGGCCTCTCACAGATCGCCGGCGCCCAGATGCTGCACGTCTACCGGCCGCGGCACTGGATCAACTGCGGTCAGGCGGGCCCCCTCGGCTGGACCGTCCCGGCCGCGCTGGGCGTCGCCAAGGCCGACCCGGAGGCGCAGGTGGTCGCGCTCTCCGGCGACTACGACTTCCAGTTCATGATCGAGGAGCTGGCCGTCGGGGCCCAGCACCGGATCCCGTACATCCATGTGCTGGTGAACAACTCCTATCTGGGCCTGATCCGTCAGGCGCAGCGGGCGTTCGACATCGACTTCCAGGTCAACCTGGAGTTCGAGAACCTCAACTCGCCCGAGCTGGGCGTCTACGGTGTCGACCACGTCAAGGTCGTCGAGGGCCTCGGCTGCAAGGCGATCCGTGTCACCGACCCGAGCGAGCTGGGTGCCGCCCTCGAACAGGCGAAGAAGCTCGCCGTCGAGTTCCGGGTCCCGGTGGTCGTCGAGGCGATCCTGGAGCGCGTCACCAACATCTCGATGTCCACGACCAACGACATCAGCAACGTCGTGGAGTTCGAGGAGATCGCGACCGAGCCGGGCCACGCGCCCACGTCCATCAAGACCCTGAAGGTCTGACAGGACTCTGAAGGTCCGGCTGACCAGTCGTCCGGCGTCATCACGTCGGGCTCAAGGGGGAAAAGCGAGGCCCCCGTCCTGAGGATCCAGGACGGGGGCCTCTCGGCGTGTTCAGTTCGAGCAGCCCCCGCCGCCACCCGAACGGAACGCGCCGCCCCCGTGCTTCCCCCCGTCTCCGGACGCCCCCGACGTCCGCAGCACCGTGCCGGACCGGCCGGACCATGAGACGCCCCGGAGCAGCGCCGACGCGAACGGCTCTCGCCGAATCGTCGTCATCACTCTGCTCATGCGTCTCACCTCCGTCTCAGGCCAAGCCCACTGTTCCCCGTTCGGGGCCCGCCGCCCCCGTGCCGGCGGGCCCCATGTGCTGAGAATGTGCCCTGAAGCACAGTGAGTTGAAGCCCCTGGGGGCATGTTCAGAGGTTGATTTGAGGGTTCCGTAGTCGAGGCACGCACACAGACGTACACACACAGACGTACGCCCCAGCCGTACGCCGGACGTACGTACGACGTCACTCGGCCGTGTGGTGCTCCGACAATCCCGGCCAGTCGTCGGGGCCGCCGCCCTGCCAGTCGATGATGTCGCTCTCCTCCACCTCGATCTCGTCCAGGTCCGCGAGGCGCAGGATCTCGACGACGTCGTCGAGGTGGTAGGCGATGCCGAGGGTTTCGCTGCCCGCGGTGACCCGGCGCGAGCCGTCCAGCGCCGGGGGGTGCACGACGATGCTGGGAAGGTCCATGCCTCCAGGCTGCTGCGCGGCCGGGGAATCCGCACCCCGAAGGCGACGGGTGTCTCCGCGGACGGCCAAGAGCGCCCGGCGCGAACGGCCGGGAGAGCCGAGCACGGACGGCGAAGAGCGCCGGGTACGGGACCGTCCGTACCCGGCGCTCTTCGCCGTCTCGATCAGGAGTGTGTCGATCAAGGTGTCGTGCAAGGTGTCGTCCGAGGACCGCGGCGGTCGCGACGGGCCGGGGCCTTCCTTCCCTCATGTCGAGAAGGGGGCTCCGGGACCTTCACCACCGCACTGGCTCACGTACCGCCGCGGTCCTCGGCCGGCCCGCTCCGCCCGTCGACAACCCCTCATCCGGGTCCACGGGCTTCGCGGGGCGACGCGCCCGGGGTCCGACCTCCCGTCAGACCCGGGGCGCAGCTCGGGAGTTGAGGGGATCAGTCCTCGCGCAGGGCGAGGACCGCCTCCTCCACGCGCCTGCCGTACTCGGGGTCGGCGGCGTGGAAATGGGCGAGGTTCTTCTCGATCACGTCGTCGCGGGAGACCTGGGAGAGGCCGCCGGCGATGTTGGCGACCAGTCGGGACCTCTCCTCCTCCGACATCAGGCGGTACAGCTCGCCCGCCTGGAAGAAGTGGTCGTCCTTGGTGTGGAGCGGGGTCTCGTACGTGCCGGTGTGGCCGTTCACCACGAGCGGCGCCGACAGGGGGCGGCCGGTCTCCGTCGGCCCGCCGTACGAGTTCGGCTCGTAGTTCCTCGCCGCGCGGCCCTGGGAGTTGGCGGCCATCAGGCCGTCCCGGCCGTAGTTGCTCGCCACCGTGGCCCTGGGGGCGTTGACGGCCAGGAGGGTGTGGTTGACGCCCAGCCGGTAGCGGTGCGCGTCCGCGTACGCGAACAGGCGGCCCTGGAGCATCCTGTCCGGCGAAGGACCGATACCGGGAACGAAGTTGTTCGGGGAGAACGAGGCCTGCTCGACCTCCGCGAACACGTTGTCCGGGTTGCGGTCCAGGACCAGCCGGCCCACCCGCTGGAGCGGATGGTCCTCGTGCGGCCAGACCTTCGTCAGGTCGAACGGGTTGAAGCGGTAGCCGTCCGCCTCGGCCGCCGGCATGACCTGGACGTACAGCGTCCACGACGGGCGCACCCCGCGCTCGACGGCCTGGAGCAGGTCCGTCTGGTGCGAGTTGGGGTCCTTGCCCGCGATCTCGGCCGCCTGCTCGGAGGACAGGGAGCGGATGCCCTGGTTCGTCTTGAAGTGGTACTTGACGAAGAAGGCCTCGCCCTCGGCGTTCGTCCACTGGTAGGTGTGCGAGCCGTACCCGTTCATGTGGCGGTACGAGGCCGGGATGCCGCGGTCGCCCATCAGCCAGGTGATCTGGTGCGTGGCCTCGGGGGCGTGCGCCCAGAAGTCCCAGACGTTGTCCGGCTCCTGCCTGCCCGTGAACGGGTCGCGCTTCTGCGAGTGGATGAAGTCGGGGAACTTGATCGGGTCCTTGATGAAGAACACCGGGGTGTTGTTCCCGACGAGGTCGTAATTCCCCTGCTCCGTATAGAACTTGACCGCGAAGCCGCGCGGGTCGCGCACCGCGTCCGCGCCACCCAGGTTGTCGGCCACCGTCGAGAAGCGGAGGAAGACCTCGGTGCGCCTGCCGACCGTGCTCAGGAAGTCCGCGTGCGTGAAGCCGGTGACGTCGTCGGTCACCTCGAAGTGGCCGTACGCGCCCGAGCCGCGGGCGTGCACCACGCGCTCCGGAATGCGCTCGCGGTTGAACCGGGCGAGCTTCTCAAGCAGGTGCTGGTCCTGGAGGAGGAGCGGGCCGCCGGCGCCGGCGGAGGCGGAGTTCTGGTTGTCGGCGACCGGGGCGCCGGACTCTGTCGTGAGCACGCGCTTCGACATCGTGACCTTCCGTACGAGGGGCAGCGGAATTCTTCGGAAGTCGTTTTCCGCTTTGTGGAGCCTAGGTTTGGGGCGATCCGGACGTCAACAGTTTGTTGAAGTTCGCCGGTGGGGGATCCGGTGGGGGATGGAGGGATGGGTGATGGGTTCCGGGCGGCGCCACCGCTTGGGCGCGACAGGACAGGTGTCAGCGGCGGCGCCGCCCGGAGATCTATGGGGGCCGGGCCGTCAGACCTGCGCGCCGGAGAGGCGCTCGACCGCGCGCAGCAGGGCGGAGTGGTCCAGGCCGCCGTCGCCCTGGGTCCGCAGCGAGGCGACGAGCTGGGCGACCACGGCACCGACGGGCAGCGCGGCACCGACGTTGCGGGCGGCGTCCGTGACGATGCCCATGTCCTTGTGGTGCAGGTCGATACGGAAGCCCGGCTTGAAGTCGCGGTTCAGGAAGTTGTCCTTCTTGCGCGTCAGGACGGTGGAGCCCGCGAGGCCGCCGTTCAGTACGTCGAGGGCCGCCTTCAGGTCGACGCCCGACTTCTCCAGGAAGACCACGGCCTCGGCGCACGCCTGGATGTTCACGGCGACGATCAGCTGGTTCGCGGCCTTCACGGTCTGACCGGAGCCGTGCGGACCGCACAGCACGATGGTCCTGCCGAGGGCCTCGAAGATCGGCTCGGCCTGGTCGAAGTCGGCCTGCTCGCCGCCGACCATGATGGACAGCACGGCCTCGACCGCCCCGGCCTCGCCGCCGGACACCGGTGCGTCCAGGACCCGTATGCCCTTGTCCTTCGCGGCCTTCGCCAGGTCCACGGAGGTCTGCGGGGTGATGGAGGACATGTCGATCAGGAGCGCGCCGGACCGCGCGTTCTCCAGGATGCCGTCGGGCCCGTACGCGATGGCCTCGACCTGCGGGGAGGCGGGCACCATCGTGATCACCACGTCGGCGTCCCGCACGGCCTCGGCGATCGAGCCGGCCGCGGTGCCGCCGGCGGCGGTCAGCCGGTCCAGCTTGTCCTGCTCCAGGGTGAACCCGGTGACGTCGTAACCGGCCTTGATCAGGTTCTCGGACATGGGGGAGCCCATGATGCCGAGGCCGATCCAGGCGACCGCAGGGCGGGTCGGGCGGGAGGAGTCTGCGGGTGTGCTGCTCATGAGGGTGCCTCTCTGGAAACTTTCGTACGTCGATGAGTTGGCGCTCAGCGCGCCGCGCGGGCCTCGGCGGGCAGCCACTCGAAGGCCTCGGCGCTGGGGCGGTCGCCCGGCTTGTACTCCAGGCCGACCCAGCCCTCGTACCCCTGCTTGCGGAGCCGGCCGAGCAGCTCCTCCAGGGGGAGCGAGCCGGTGCCGGGGGCGCCGCGGCCCGGGTTGTCGGCGATCTGGACGTGGCCGGTCCTCGCCGCGTACCGGTCGATCACCGACGGCAGGTCCTCGCCGTTCATGGACAGGTGGTAGAGGTCCATCAGGAACTTGGCGTTGCCGAGCCCGGTCGCCTCGTTGACCTTGTCCACGACGGCGACCCCGGCCGGGGCGGTAACCAGCGGATAGAGCGGCGACTCCGGCTTGTTGAGGGTCTCGACCAGCAGGACCGCACCGATGCGGTCGGCCGCGCGGGCCGCCAACACCAGGTTCTCCAGGGCGAGTTCGTCCTGGACGGCCGGGTCCACGCCCTCGACGCGGTTGCCGTACAGCGCGTTGAGCGCCGTGCAGCCCAGCGACTGCGCGAAGTCCGCGGCCACATCGATGTTCGCGCGGAACCGCTCCGACTCCTCGCCGGGGATCGACAGCGCGCCCCGGTCCGGGCCCGGCAGCTGTCCGGCGTAGAAGTTCAGCCCCGTGAGCTGTACGCCCGCGTCCTCGATCGCCTTCTTGAGGGCGTCGAGCTCGGCGCGCTCGGGGGTGGGAGAGTCGACCCAGGGCCACCACAGCTCGACCGCGGTGAAGCCCGCCGCGGCGGCGGCCGCGGGGCGCTCCAGGAGCGGGAGCTCCGTGAAGAGGATCGACAGGTTGACGTTGAAGCGCTGCTCAGCGGCTGCATCCATCGAGAAACCGGGCATGTGGGTCGGCGCTCCCTTCCGTATCGAGTAGTTCCGTATTGCGGAAGTTAGTTTCTGCTTGATGGAAAGGCTGCCCGCGTCGGGGAACCTTGTCAAGAGGGGTTGCCCGGAAAAGCCGCCGGGGCGCGGGGGGTCCCGGCGGATTCGCCCGGGCGGCACCTTCACCGTTCGATCGGGTGTTCCTCACGGGTGGCGTGCGGGTCGGCTAGGGTCGCTTGCGCGTCCGACAGTCCCCGCATCACG
Source organism: Streptomyces sp. NPDC033178 (assembly GCF_055577685.1). NCBI lineage: Bacteria > Bacillati > Actinomycetota > Actinomycetes > Kitasatosporales > Streptomycetaceae > Streptomyces > Streptomyces sp. NPDC033178. The sequence continues at coordinate 34,243 of NZ_JBVIPT010000019.1, read as the reverse complement.
TGGGCCGGGGGAACGAGCAGGTCGGAGCCGATGCCATGGGGGCACAGTGCGATTGAGAGTGGAGTTCACGACCGAGCCCTTCGATCTCGACGAGGCGCCGCGGCACGCGCTGGTCGCCCGCGAGGTCATCGAGGCGGCGGAGCTGGACGCCGTGGACGTCGGCCCGTTCGGCAACACCGCGGAGGGTGGCGCGGACTCGGTGCTCACCGCGGTCGACGCGCTGCTGCGCCAGGCCCTGGAGGCCGGCGCCACCCGGGTCTCGCTCCAGGTCAACGTGATCGGGGAGGGCGGCGAGTGACCGGCATCGGGGACGACCCCTTCGTCACGGCCGTGAAGCCGCTGGTCGACGCCATGGGCGGCGAGATGCTGCCGCCCGGCCAGGCGGGACCCGACGACGTCGTGCTCTCCTGGGGGGGTGCCGACGTCGTCGCCGTACGGCTGCCCCAGCTCGCCGACTCGCTGGACCACATCCTGGCCGCCCTGGAGCGCAAGCGCGGCAAGCCGCTGGCGGAGCTGGACCGCAAGGCCAAGCAGGAGGTCGTACGGATACTCGAGGCGCGCGGCGCCTTCTCCGTGCGGCACGGTGTGGAGACCGTCGCGGGCGCGCTCGGCGTCAGCCGGTTCACCGTCTACAACTACTTGAACCGCGAGAAGGACGCCTGAGCGGCGGCTGGTTGCCTGGTCGCCGCCGACGAGCGCCTGACCCGGTGCCTGGCCCGTCGCCGGCCGGCGCCTGATCCGCCGACGACGGGCGCCTGGCCCGTCGTCGACCGGCGCTCGACCCCGTTGCCAACCGGCGCTCGACCCGCCACCCGCCGACGATGGGTCGCCGTCAGGCCTCTGACCAGGTATGACGCGGCTCCGGATGGGCGGCCCGCAGGTGCCCGCGATCCATCGCCGTCCGGCATACGGGCGGCGGTTTCCGCTTCCCGGATTTGTTACCCGGATTTTTCAACAAAGTGTTGACGTGATGTTTCCGAGGGCGTTAGCTAATCCGCAGCCCGTCCAGCACAAGGCCACGGAGGCTTCCCGTGACTTCGAGTACGACATCCGGCGGCCTCGCCCGATTCAACGCCCTGGAGGAGCACGCCGCCTACGCCGCCCTCCACGAGGTCTGCGCCTCGGCGGCCTGGGCGCACCGGCTGCTCACCCGCCGCCCCTACACCACCACCGACGACCTCTTCACGGAGAGCGACGCCGCCACGGCCGGCCTGACCGACACGGACCTCGACGAGGCGATGGCGGGCCACCCGCCGATCGGACGCCCGAAGCCCGGAGACCCGACCTCCTCGCGCGAACAGCGCGGCATGGCCGGCGCCTCCGAGGAACTGAAGGCGGAGATGCTCGAACTGAACCTGGCCTACCAGGAGAAGTTCGGCCATGTCTTCCTGATCTGTGCGACGGGCCGTACCGGCGAGCAGATGCGTGACGCGGTCAGGGAACGGATCGGCAACGCATCCGGGCGGGAGCGCGAGATCGTGCGCACCGAACTGGGAAAGATCAACCGCATCCGGCTCGCCCGACTCGTCGAAGAGGACGCACCCGCATGAGCACCGAGACCACCGCTTCCGTGTCCACGCACATCCTGGACACCAGCGTCGGCCGCCCCGCCGAGGGTGTCGCCGTCAGCCTCGCGGCCCGCAGCGGCCGGTCCGCCCATTACGGGCAAGGGGGTGACTGGCAGGCACTCGGCGGCTCCGCGACCGACGCGGACGGCCGGTGCAAGGACCTGCCGGCGCTGCCGGAGGGCACCACACACGTACGGCTCGACTTCGCGGTCGAGGCGTATTTCTTGAAGTTCGAGAAGAAGCAAGCCGATGCGCAGCAGGACGCCCCCGCGAACCGGGACAGCGGCAGCGTAGGAGCGTTCTTCCCGGAGGTGGCGATCACGTTCGCCGTCGTGCCGGGCGAGCACTTCCACGTACCGCTGCTGCTCAACCCGTTCGGCTACTCCGTATACCGAGGGAGCTAGCAGACACATGCCAACGATCCTGGGACAGAACCAGTACGGCAAGGCCGAGAACCGAGTCGTAAAGATCACGCGGGACGGCGCCACCCACCACATCAAGGACCTGAACGTCTCCGTCGCGCTCTCCGGCGACATGGGCGAGGTCCACCTCTCCGGCTCGAACGCCAACGTGCTGCCGACGGACACCACCAAGAACACGGTGTACGCCTTCGCCAAGGAACACGGCATCGAGTCCGCCGAACAGTTCGGCATCCACCTCGCCCGGCACTTCGTGACGAGCCAGGAGCCGATCAGGACGGCCCGGATCCGCATCGAGGAGTACGCCTGGGAGCGGATCGCGACCTCGGACGCCAACTCCAGGTTCATCGGCGCCGACGAGGTCAAGCACTCCTTCGTCCGCCAGGGCCAGGAGACCCGCGTCACGCAGATCACGTACGACGGTGAGTCCTGGGAGGTCGTCTCGGGCCTCAAGGACCTCGTCGTGATGAACTCGACCAACTCCGAGTTCTGGGGCTACGTCAAGGACAAGTACACGACGCTCCCCGAGGCGTACGACCGCATCCTGGCCACCCAGGTCTCCGCCCGCTGGCGCTTCAACTGGACCGACGACGAGCAGAAGGCGCCCAACTGGGAGAAGTCCTACGAGCAGGTGAGGAAGCACATGCTCCAGGCCTTCGCCGAGACGTACTCGCTGTCGCTCCAGCAGACGCTGTACCAGATGGGTTCGCGGATCATCGAGAACCGCGGCGAGATCGACGAGGTCCGCTTCTCGCTGCCGAACAAGCACCACTTCCTCGTCGACCTGGAGCCGTTCGGCCTCAAGAACGACAACGAGGTGTACTTCGCGGCCGACCGGCCGTACGGCCTGATCGAGGCCACGATCCTGCGGGACGGCTGCGAGCCGAAGATCCCGGTGGACCTCACCAACCTCTGAACCGCCCTCTGCACCAACCTCTGACGCCCCCATTTCGGCACCCGCGGCCCACCCGTCCGGCCGGGCCGCGGCACTCAAACCTCCCAGGGTCCTGCCGTGCCCACTCCAACTCAGCGATTCCTCAGCGAAGAAGGACGAACCATGGCAGCAGACCCGCGCATCGTCATCGAGAACTGCGCGATCGCGACCGTGGACGCGGACGACACCGAGTACGCGTCCGGTCACCTGGTCCTGGCGGGCAACCGCATCGAGTCGCTCGGCACGGGCAGGGCCCCCGAGGGCCTGGAGAACGTCGTACGCCGTATCGACGCGACCGGCCACCTCGTGACCCCGGGCCTGGTCAACACGCACCACCACTTCTACCAGTGGATCACCCGCGGCCTCGCCACGGACCACAACCTCTTCAACTGGCTCGTCGCCCTGTACCCGACCTGGGCGCGCATCGACGAGCGCATGACGTACGCGGCCGCCCAGGGCTCGCTCGGCATGATGGCCCGCGGCGGAGTCACCACCGCCATGGACCACCACTACGTCTTCCCGCAGGGGTCCGGCGACCTGTCCGGCTCGATCATCCGGGCCGCGCGCGAGATGGGCGTCCGCTTCACCCTCGCCCGCGGCTCCATGGACCGCAGCGAGAAGGACGGCGGGCTGCCCCCGGACTTCGCGGTCGAGACCCTCGAAGGGGCCCTCGCCGCCACCGAGGCGACGGTCGACGCACACCACGACGCGTCCTTCGGCGCGATGACACAGGTGGCCGTGGCCCCCTGCTCGCCCTTCTCCGTGTCGACCGAACTCCTCAAGCAGGGCGCCGAGTTGGCGCGCCGCAAGGGCGTACGTCTGCACACCCACGGCTCGGAGACGGTCGAGGAGGAGCAGTTCTGCAAGGAGCTGTTCGGGATGGGCCCGACCGACTACTTCGAGTCGACCGGCTGGCTCGGCGAGGACGTGTGGATGGCGCACTGCGTCCACATGAACGACTCCGACATCGCCGCCTTCGCCCGTACGAGGACCGGTGTGGCCCACTGCCCGTCCTCCAACGCCCGTCTGGCGGCCGGAATCGCGCGCGTCCCCGACATGCTGGCGGCCGGCGTCCCGGTCGGACTCGGCGTCGACGGAACCGCCTCGAACGAGTCGGGCGAACTCCACACCGAACTGCGCAACGCCCTGCTCATCAACCGCCTCGGCGCCCATCGCGAGGCCGCGCTCAACGCACGGCAGGCGCTGCGGCTCGGCACGTACGGCGGCGCCCAAGTCCTGGGCAGGGCAGGGGAGATCGGCTCCCTTGAGGCCGGCAAGCTCGCCGACCTCGTGCTGTGGAACCTGGACACCCTGGCCCACGCGTCGATCGCCGACCCGGTCACCGCCCTCGTCTTCGGCGCCGCGGCGCCGGTCACCGCCTCCTTCGTCAACGGCGAGCAGATCGTCGAGAACGGCCGACTGCTGCACGTCGACGAGGACGCCATCGCCCGCTCCACCCGGGACGAGGCCCAGCGCCTCGCGCGGATCGCCGCGCGGGCCTGACAAGGGACTTTCACAACACCCCCTAGATCTCCGGCTGAGGGGGACGGCCCTTTGCCGGTGGCCGTGGGACCCGAGCGGGGCCCACGGCGACCGTCTCCGGGGCACGCGCATGGACGTGCGCGCGCCCCGGAACGGTCTCCCCGCCACGCCCCCGTGACGGGCATCGTCCCGGTCCCGCACGACCGCGCCCCACCTCCCTGACACCCGCGTCAACGCCGACGTGTACCCGACCGGAGGAGCCGCCGTGGCCGCCCAGCCCACGTCCAGCAGTACGGACGCAGACCCAACACGCCCGCACAAGCACCCAGTTGACGAGAAACTCCCCGCCCTGAAGATGGCCACCAGCGGTCTGCAGCACGTGGCCGCCATGTACGCGGGCGTCGTCGCCCCGCCCCTGATCGTCGGCGCCGCCGTAGGTCTGACCGCGACCGAACTGACCTTCCTCACCGGCGCCTGCCTGTTCACCGCGGGCCTCGCCACCTTCCTCCAGACCCTCGGCGTCTGGAAGATCGGCGCCCGGCTGCCCTTCGTCAACGGCGTCACCTTCGCCGGGGTCGCCCCGATGATCGCGGTCGTCAACTCCACCGACGACAAGAGCGACGCGCTGCCGGTCATCTTCGGCGCGGTCATCGTCGCCGGCGTACTCGGCTTCTTCGCCGCCCCGTTCTTCAGCAAGGCGGTCCGCTTCTTCCCGCCCGTCGTCACCGGCACGGTCATCACGCTCATCGGCATATCCCTGATGCCGGTCGCCTTCGGCTGGGCGCAGGGCCCCGACCCCACGGCGGACGACTACGGATCCACCACCAACCTGGGCCTGGCGGGCGCGACCCTCGTCATCGTCCTGCTCCTGCGCCGCTTCACCCGCGGCTTCGTCAAACAGATCGCCGTGCTGCTCGGCCTGGTCGTCGGCACACTCGTCGCGATCCCCTTCGGCGCCACCGACTTCGGCCCGGTGGCCGACGCGGCCGTCGTCGGCTTCCCCACGCCGTTCCACTTCGGCGCCCCGCAGTTCCAGCTCGCCGCGATCCTCTCGATGTGCGTCGTGATGGTGGTCTCGATGACCGAATCGACCGCGGACATGCTGGCGTTGGGGGAGATCGTCGAGCGCCCCGCCGACGAGAGGACCATCGCGGCGGGCCTGCGCGCCGACACCCTCGGCTCCGCCCTCAGCCCGGTCTTCAACGGCTTCATGTGCAGTGCCTTCGCCCAGAACATCGGCCTGGTCGCCATGACGAGGATCCGCAGCCGGTACGTCGTCGCCACGGGCGGCGGTTTCCTCGTCCTGATGGGCCTGTGCCCGATGGCCGCCTCGCTCATCGCCGTCGTACCCCGCCCCGTGCTCGGCGGCGCGGGCGTGGTGCTGTTCGGCTCGGTCGCCGCGAGCGGCATCCAGACCCTCGTCAAGGCGGGACTGGAGAAGGACAACAACGTCCTGATCGTGGCGGTCTCACTGGCCGTCGGCATCATCCCGATCACGGCGCCGGAGTTCTACCACGCGTTCCCGGAGACCGCGAAGATCATCCTGGACTCGGGGATCTCGACGGGGTGCGTGGCGGCGGTCGCCCTGAACCTCGTCTTCAACCACCTCGGCGGGGGACGCGTGGCCGACGACGAGGTGACGTCCCCGATGGATCCACAGCCGGCCTCGGTCCACTGATCCCACAGGCCACATCGGTACGGGACTTCCCGTACGGAGGGCAGGGCGCGGCGCGTCACACGTGCCGCGCCCTTGGGTGTTCGGCCAGGTGCTCAGCCGGTGGTCAGCCGATGTGGTAGCTGTCCCCGTAGACCTGCCAGTCCAGGGGCGGATCCAGGTTCAGGTTCCGGTTCCTGAGGAAGACGCGCTGGGCGGTGTCCACCCGGCTGGTGTCCTCGTGGGCCTCCTCCTGCTTCATCGCCCACACCCGGGCGTCGAGGAAGGCGTTGAGGTACGTCACCTCGTCGCCGCCCTGCGCCGGAGGCCTCGCCTGTTCGAGCGCCCGCCCGCGGATGCTGCTGAAACTCGTACTGTCGCCGCCGTCGCCGTGCATCACGATGGCGTCGTAGTACGCGAACTGGCCGAGCGTGCCGATGCCGTCGGCCTTGCCCCGCCCGACCGCGGGGTTGAAGTAGACGCGGTCACGCTCGTCGTTCTGTGCCTGCCGGAACGCCTCGTCCTGGGCGGCCCGGCGCCAGGCGTCCGGGTATCCGGGGTCGAGGCCCTCGTGGGAGTCGGTGCCGTCGACGCGACGCAGGGCCGGCAGATACCCGGCCAGTACGTTGCCCGGCCTGCGCTGCGCGTACAGCTCGACGAGGTCGAGCATGTCGCCCGTACCGGAGCAGAAGCCGATGATCCCGGCCGTGTAGCCGCGGCCGTCGCCGATGTCCTCGATGTACTGGTACTGCGCCTTCCAGTCCAGCGAGGAGTTCTCCGCGCTGGAGACCAGCTGCATGGCGATCTCCTTCTTCGCCGGGTCGTCGAGTCCGGCCGGCGCGGCGCTCGCGGACTTGGTGGCGATGACGGGACCTGCCACCAGGGATGCTCCGATCAACGCGAGAAGAGTTCGTCGCGAGGAGCGTATGTGGGGGGTGTGCACGGGACCTCCAGTGGGGGTGGGAGTCGCTCTTCCGTACTGTTAGGAAAGTTTCCTACCAGAGATTCGGAGTGACGTATACCCGTCAAGGAGGTGCGTGTTGTGGAGGAGTCGAGGCCGTAGGGCGGGGCCGGGCGGCGGTGCGGGACCGGCTAGCGGGTCGTGACCAGCAGTTCTCGTACGCGGACGGCGGCGTCGTACGTGTCACCGGTGGGCCGGGTGGCGAGGTGCCCCGGCCGACGGGTCCAGCGCTCCTCCACGGCGAACCAGTCGACGACTTCCGGCGCGCGATTCTCGGCCATCGCGGCCCGCAGTTCGGTGAAGTACGTCGACCACCGCAGCCGGTAGAGCCCGCCGACCAGACCCGCCCACTCACGGTTGGCGTAGTCGCGCAGTCCGGCGTCCGCGCCCTGCCGGGTGCCCCACACCGTCAGCAGCGACAGATTGTCGTACGCCAGCCGGTCCCGCTCCGCCGCGTCCGCGCCCCAGGCCCGCGCGTCGGCGACCCAACGCCCCAGCAGATGCCCGGAGTCGGTGGCCAGCAGGGTCTCCAGTACGTCCATCAGGTCGAGCCAGTCCCCGGTCGTCCGGTCGAAGCCGGGCGTGTCCCCGGCCTCGTACGCCTTCCTGATGCGGGGGAGAAGGGCGCGGCTGCGGTTGGAGACGGCCTGGCGGGCCACGTCGAGGAGGTCGCGGCGGTACGCGGAGGAGTTCCGGAGGCTCGCGCGCACCCGGAGCAGTTCGCCGAGTGCGGGCTCGAACTCCTCCGCGTCGTACCGAAGTTGCTTCGGTGACCACTTGGCGGCCGACTTCGCCGTGAGTGAAGGGCGGGCGCCGAACAGTCCGTCGGCGCCCTCGCTCCACGAGTCGGCGCGTGTCGTGCCGTACGCGGTGCGGCGCAGGATGTCCCAGGCGGCCTCGGCGTGCGGATCGCGGGCGCCGTAGCGGGCGAGCGCCCACTCCCTGAACCACACCGTGAGATCCAACTCGCCCTCTTCCCAGGCGAGTTCGGAGAACAGATCGAAGGCGGCGGGGTTGTTGTCGGCCGCCTCGGGGAGCAGGGCGACGCCGCGCAGGGTGCTGCCCTGCTTGGTGCGCCACTGGTTGAACAGCGCTGCCCAGTCGGGGGTGTTGGCGCCCAGGGTCGTGTGGCCGCCGAAGTTCCAGATCGAGCCGAAGGCGTAAGGGGTGTCGCCCCAGTCGGCCTCGCGGTCCTCGACCTTCGGGAAGCGGTCGGAGAGGCCGTCGACGACGAGCATGCGGGACTTGTCCACGGCGTCGACGATCGCCCGCGGCGGGTTGCGCTGCCAGCCGAGGATGACCCAGATCGCGTCCGGGTGCGCGGTGAGCAGCGCCTTCTCGACGCCCTTCGCCGCGTCGGCGACCGGAACGTCACCCGCGTCGCCGCCCTCGTGCAGCAGGTCCATCTTGTAGAGCGTCGAAGGCCCGCCGAACATCTCGTCCTGGGCCCGGTAGAAGGCCGCCGCGACGCGCGCGAAGTGCTCGGTGCGCGGGTCGAGCCAGTCGGGGCGCCTGAGCCCCATCCAGGTGCCCTGGGGGACGGTGCGCGCCCCTTCGTTCCGGCCGGCGAAGCCCGGCGGGACCGTGCCGAAGTAGCCCGGGAGCACCGGCGTCATGCCCAATTCCCTTACCCGGTCGGTGATTCGGCGCCCGAGCGCGGCGCGGGCGTCGAGGAGCTGCTGCGACACGGGATCCGGGAAGGCGGCGAGATTCTGCATCAGCCACCACGGCTGGTGGGCGGGCCCCGCGATCCACCGCCGCAGCTCCTCGTCCGTGTACCCGAACTCCCGGAGGACCCGGTGGTACAGCGCGTCCGCGCCCGCGTACACCAGCACCTCGTTGTAGCCGTGCAGCGCCAGCACGTCCAGCTCGCGCTCCCAGTACGTCCAGTCGTTGTACGCGCCCGTGTAGCCGTCGTTCGTGTCGTTGAGGGCGAAGCGGTGCGGGACGTTTGCCGTCCGGGTGGCCGGGTCGGCGAGGCCGGGCAGCTGGGCCGGGAGGTCGAGCTGCTCGCCCGCCCAACTGATGTTGGCATGCGTGACGTGCTTCAAGTACCAGCGGAGGCCGGTGAGTTGGGTGGCCGCGGTGTCGCCGGTGATGGTGATGCGGCCGGTGTCGCCGGAGACGGTGAACGTGTCCGTCCTGGTGCCCGCCGCTTCGAACCTCAGCTGCCGCCAGTGGTGGGGGAGGAGCCGCCGGGCCGCCCTTGTCGCCGCTGCTGCTGCCGCCTCGGTCACGGGTGCCTCCTTGGCCGGTTTGCCGTCCGAGTGTGCGGGTGCGTGAGAACAAGCGACGGTACCGGCTGCGCCGGCGACTGCGGTCAGGAACGCGCGACGGGCCAGCGGCATGGGGGTCTCCGGTTCGCGGGGCGGGGTGGGGCGCCGTGGGAGGGATACCCCCGGTGGGGGTACCTGGGCACGGCGGTTGGGCCACATGGGGGAGAACCCACGGTGAATGGGCCGAGGGGTTTTCCGCCCCCGCCGCCCCTACCCATTCCCGTCCCTTACTCGGGGGCTCCGCCCCCGAACCCCCGCTCCTCAAACGCCGGAGGGGCTGACTACCAGCCCGTCCGGCGTTTGAGGACGAGGCCGTTCAGGCCGAAGCGGGGGTCTGGGGGCGGCAGCCCCCAGGGATGGGACGGGTAGGGGCGGCGGGGGCGAAAGAGGCTTGGGGGCAGGGCCGGGTCAGGGACTGGCAGGGCTGGGCCAGCGGAAGGCGGCCGGTGAAGAAGGAGCGCGGCGGGACGCCCATGAGGGTGCGGAAGTCGGCCGTCTCGCGGCTGGGGGAACGTTCCTCCCAGCCGCACCCCCGGTGCCTCAGCCGGACACCTCAACGCGTTCCTCCGATTCGGGCTCGGCCTTCACCGGTTCCGAGGCCGACTCGCGCCCCGGCCGCAGCACCCCCGCCGCGAGCGCCAGCCCCGCCAGCGCGATCCCCGTACCGACCGCGAACGCCAACCGGTATCCGTCGGCGGTGGCCGTGGCGAGCGCCGTGCCGTCGTCCACGAGGCCGTCCGTGCGGCTCGCCGCGAGGGTCGTGAGGGCGGCGAGGCCCAGGGAACCGCCCACCACCTGAGTGGTGCTGAAGAGCCCGGACGCCAGGCCGGCGTCCTCCTCCAGGGCGCCGGACATCGCGAGCCCGGTCACCGCGGGCATCGCCGCCGCGAACCCGGTGGAGAGCAGCAGCAGCGCGGGCAGCACGTCGACGACGTACGAGCCGTCGGCCGGCACCCGGGCGAGGAGCGCCATCCCGGCCGTGATGAGTACGAGCCCGGCGAGCAGCACGCGGTAGGGGCCGAAGCGGCCGATCGTCCGCGCGGACAGGCCCAGCATCAGTACCCCGATCAGGACGGGCGCGGGCAGGAACGCCGTACCGGTCATCAACTCGCTGAAGCCCAGCACGCGTTGGAGGTACAGCGCCCCGATGTACTGGAAGCCGAACATCGCCGCGACCATCAGGATCTGCACCCCGTTCGCGCCGGTGAGCAGGCGTGAGCGGAACAACCTCAGCCGCAGCAGCGGACGGGCAGCCCGCGCCTGCCGCAGGGTGAAGGCGCCGAAGAGGGCGACGGAGACGGCTCCCAGCACGAGCGTGGCGCCCAGCCCGCGTTCGCCGGCGCCCACGATCGCGTACACCGTGAGCATCAGCGCGCCGGTGACCAGCGCGGCACCCGGGTAGTCGGCGCCCTTGCCGAGCCCGGCGCCACGGTCGGGGGCAAGGATGCGGAGGGCGGCGATCCAGGCGACGATCCCGATCGGCAGGTTGATCAGGAAGATCCAGTGCCAGTTGAGCGCCTGGGTCAGGGCCCCGCCGAGGAACGTGCCGAGGGCGCCGCCCGCCGCGCCGACCGCGCTGAACACGGCGATCGCCTTTGCCTGTTCGCGCGGCTCGGGGAAGAGCGCGACCAGCATGCCCAGCACCACGGCCGAGGTCATAGCCCCGCCGACGCCCTGCGCCGCCCGCGCCGCGATCAGCATGCCCTGGCTCGTGGCGACCCCGCACAGCACGGACGCCACGGTGAACACGACGAGCCCCGCCACGAACATCCGCTTCCGGCCGACCAGATCACCCAGCCGCCCCACGAGCAGCAACAGCCCGCCGAACGGGATCAGGTAAGCGTTCACGACCCAGGCCAGTCCCGGCGCCGAGAAGCCGAGGTCGCTCTGGATCGCGGGCATCGCGACGGTCACGATGTTGCCGTCCAGGATCGTCATCAGCGTGCCCGCGCAGAGCACGACGAGGGACGCCCAACGGGAGTACGTTCGCTGTGCCGGACTCTGCTCCGGGCGCGGCGCGGTTCGCTCTGTGGGTGACCCGTTCCGGGACGACATGGCCTTGGCCCTCCGTATCGCTGCAGGTTGTTCCATAGGTGCACGACTTGTAACGGGGGATATCGTGGGTGACCACGGAGACCGGCGTAAGGAGGCACTTCAATGTCCCAGGGGAACACCGGTGTTACGTCGCAGGTCGTGCACGCGGAGGGCTGCCCGGTCCGGGAGGTTCTTGACAGGGTCGCGGGCAAATGGAGCGTGATGATCATCGTGGCCGCCGCGCACGGCCCGATCCGCTTCACCGAGCTGGAGCGCAGCATCGAGGGCATCAGCCGCCGCATGCTCACGCTGACCCTGCGCAATCTGGAGCGCGACGGACTCATCACGCGGACCGTCCACCCGACGGTCCCGCCGAAGGTGGAGTACGAACTCACGCCGGTGGCCCGTGAGTTGCACGCCAGCCTGCTCGGTCTGACCGACTGGGCGGAGCGGCACCGGGTCACGATCGCAGAGTCGCGTGCGGCGTACGACGCCAAGCACCGACCGGAGCTGCTCGATGCGTGAGCGCTCCGCCGTGAGCCGGGTGCGTGGTGTGGTGTGGCGTCTGCGGTGCCGTCGTGGCTGGTTGCGCAGTTCCCCGCGCCCCTAAGGGGGCGCGCCTGCCCCCCCAGTTGCGTCAGAGGCCGAACCGTCCGGGGTCCGAGGCCAGTGCTCGGAAGTAGTCCCTCGGGTCCGCTACCAGCTTTCGCTCCTTGAGGTCCATCAGGCCGCCGACCGCCGTGAGCTCGGCGGCGACGGTGCCGTCGGGCTTGAGGATCGTCTGCTCGATCCGGAACGTCTTGCCCTCGCCCCAGATGAAGTCGCAGGTCACCTCGACCTCGTCGCCGGCCCGCAGCTCCCGCCGGTAGCGGACGGTCATCTCCAGGGAGACCGGGCCCACGCCCTTGGCCGCCAGACCGGCCTGGGTGATCCCGGCGGCCTGCAGTAACGACCAGCGGGCGTGCTCCGCGTAGTTCACGTACACGGCCTGGTTCAGGTGTCCCTGGACATCGGTTTCGTACCCACGCACGGTCACCGGGACGGAAAACGGTTCGGTCATGACTTCTCCTTCAGCGACTTCAGTGGCTGCAGCGACTTCCGCGGGTTCGACGGCAAGCAGAATGGGCGCAAGCGTACTGAGCGGTTGCTCAAGGCCGTCAACCATTGAATGTCGTAGGGCGTTCGGGGGCTGTCACGTCCGTCGCGGCGAGGCCAGCAGATACCGCGCGCCCGTACGCGGCTCCGTGTGCTCGCCCACCTGCCAGCCTGCCTGCTCCAGTGTCGCCGCGCACTCCCGCAGGGCCTCGGCGCCAGGCCCGCGCACGGCGACGGCCTCCGGCTGGGGTGTCGCCCGCACCCGGTACCCCTCGGCGTCCGTGTGCGCGTCCGCCGGCCGGTGCCCCGCCGCCTCCAGCGCGAGCGCGGCGGCCTGCACCAGATGCGTACGCTCCCACGCGCACGGCCGGTCCACGGCCCCGTGCGGATTGGTCATGCGGCGCAGTTCGAGCAGCCCCTGCCAGGCGCTGTGCACCTCGCGTATGCGCGAGGGACCGGAGTCGATGGCCTCCTCGCCGCCGACCCGCGCGGCGAACACCCCGGAGGACTCCCGGGCAGGATCCCGGGTGTGCTCGGACGCTTCCGGAGCGCTCGGCGCCGCGGTGGCGGTCTCCTCGCGGATCCGATGCCCGGCGGGCGTCAGGAAGTGATCGTGCGGCGGACGCGGATGCCGGAACGCGAGCTCTCGCTTCACCAGCGCCGCGAGCTGGCTCTCCGTACCTCTCAGCCGCCCGGTCACGGGGTCGGCCGCGTCGATGACGCGCCGCTGGGCGGCGGTCGGCGGTCGTGTCACGGCGCGCTCCTCCCGGTCCGTCGATGAGCGGCCCCGATCGAGGATCCGGTCGATCGGCGGGCCCATTCGAAGACTACGACCCGGGTCTGACATCGCCCCGTCACGGGCTCGTGAAGAGCCCCGCCCGCCCCCGGGCCCCGTCCGCCGGGAACTCCTACTGCCGGTAGCCGCTCAGGAACCGGCCGATCCGGCTGATCGCCGCGTCCAGGTCGTCGGCGTGCGGGAGGGTGAGGATGCGGAAGTGGTCGGGAGTGGGCCAGTTGAAGCCGGTGCCCTGGACGACCTGGATCTTCTCCCGGAGCAGCAGGTCCAGGACGAACTTCTCGTCGTCGTGGATCTTGTGGACCTTGGGATCCAGGCGCGGGAACGCGTACAGCGAGCCCTTCGGCTTCACGCAGGACACGCCGGGGATCTCGTTGAGCTTCTCCCAGGCCACGGTGCGCTGTTCGTGCAGGCGTCCGCCCGGAGCGGTCAGCTCGTGGATGGACTGGCGGCCGCCGAGCGCGGCCTGGATGGCGTACTGCGCGGGCGCGTTGGCGCACAGCCGCATGGAGGCCAGCATGGTGAGGCCCTCGATGTAGTTCTTCGCGTGCTGCTTCGGACCGGTGATCACCAGCCAGCCCGAGCGGAAGCCGGCGACGCGGTACGTCTTGGACAGGCCGCAGAAGGTCAGGACGACCAGGTCGGGGGCGAGCGCGGCGACCGAGTGGTGCACGGCGTCGTCGTACAGGATCTGGTCGTAGATCTCGTCGGCGAAGACCATCAGGCCGTGCCGGCGGGCGAGGTCGAGGATGCCCTCGATGATCTCCTTCGGGTAGACCGCGCCGGTGGGGTTGTTCGGGTTGATGATGACCACGGCCTTGGTGCGGTCCGTGATCTTCGACGCCATGTCGTCCAGGTCCGGGTACCAGTCGGCCTGTTCGTCGCAGAGGTAGTGGACCGCCTTGCCGCCCGCGAGGGTCGTGACCGCCGTCCAGAGGGGGAAGTCGGGGGCCGGGATGAGGATTTCGTCGCCGTCCTCGACCAGTGCCTGTACGGCCATCGAGATCAGCTCGGAGATGCCGTTGCCGAGGAAGACGTCGTCGACGCCGACCTCCAGGCCCAGCGTCTGGTAGCGCCCCGCCACGGCCCGGCGGGCCGAGAGGATGCCGCGCGAGTCCGTGTACCCGTGCGCCTGGGGCAGCATCCGGATCATGTCCTGGAGGATCTCCTCCGGCGCCTCGAAGCCGAAGAGCGCGGGGTTGCCGGTGTTCAGGCGCAGCACGCTGTGGCCTGCCTTCTCCAGCGCGTCGGCGTGCTCGATCACCGGGCCCCGGATCTCGTAACAGACCTCGCTGAGCTTGTTCGACTGCCGGAACTCCATGCGCGCTCGCCCCTCCGGTTTCGTGTGTTGCTTGGTTTTACCAAGTTCGAGCTTGGAAAGTCCAACAAGTTGTCTAGACTGCGTCGCATGTCACCTCGCCGAAGCTACGACCAGTACTGTTCCGCTGCCCGGGCCCTCGATGCCCTCGGTGACCGCTGGACCCTCCTGATCGTCCGCGAGCTGCTGGCCGGTCCCCGCCGCTACACCGACCTGCACGCGGATCTGCCCGGCGTGAGCACGGACGTCCTGGCGTCCCGGCTCAAGGACATGGAGCGGGACGGCCTGGCGACCCGACGACGGCTGCCGCCGCCCGGGGCGGCGAACGTGTACGAACTCACCGCCCGTGGGCGCGAGTTGCTGCCCGTCCTCCAGGCGCTCGGCGAGTGGGGCGCACCCTTGCTGGCGGAACGCCGCCCCACCGACGCGGTACGCGCCCACTGGTTCGCGCTGCCGTTGCTGCGGTCCCTGGAGGGACTCGGCGACGGCGTCGTCCACGTCCGGCTGGACGAGGGGGAGTTCTACGTACGTCTCGGCGCGCAGGACGGCCCGGTCTACGGGGAGGGCCCGGCCCCCGAGGAACCCGACGCCGGTCTCTCCCTCGACGCCGAGGCATGCACGGCACTCGCGAGAGGCGACCTGGCCCTCCTCGACGCGGTTCGCGACGGCCGCATCACGGTGACAGGCGAAAGCCCCCTGGCAAAGACGCTCCGGGAGGCGTGACGCCGTACCCCGGGGACGCCAAGAGGCCCGCCGCACCATGGTGTTGGCGCGACGGGCCTTTGTGGAAGGGCCTGAGCGGGACCGGTTTCGGACTCGCTGCGGCACAGCACTCCTCAAGGGGCGCGGGGAACCGCGCGACCAGCCACAGCCGGCCCGCAGACACAAGAACTGCCGACCGGCGCAGCGCTCACGCGCCCGGCGGAACCCGAGAAGGCCGCCCCACTCCCCGGGTCAACGAGTACCCGCCAACCCCCGCAAGCGCCGCCAGCACGCCGCCCACCGCGGTCCACACCCACCGGTCGGACCACCAGCCGGAGGCCCAGCCGTCATCGGGCTCGATGCTGGACAGCACGGCGACCGAAGTCTCGGACTCCTCGTCGCTGTCGCCACCCTTGGCCGCCACGGCGACCCCGGGAACGAGCGGCTCGGCCAGCGAGCCGTCCACCGCCGCGGCCCCGCCGACGTCCTTCGAGTCGACCTGGACCTCGGTGCTCACCGGCAGCCCGAGGTCGGCCGCCTTGAGACCGACGGTGGTCAGCCGGACGTAGTAGGTGCCCGGCAACGGGTCGTCGGCCCACGGCTCGGACCAGGCACGGACCGTACGCAGGGTGCAGGACAGGTCAACGGAGGCCGCGTCCTGGGCGGCCGTCCGCGTCTGCGCCCCGTACTGGCACGCCTGGCGGCGCCGCAGTCCGTCGTACACGTCGACCTGCCAGGTCGCCGAGGCATGCGCGTCGGGCAGCTTCACCGTCGCCTTCACGGTGGGCCGCTGCCCGGCGTCGGCGGGGAACGACCAGTACAGGTAGTCGCCCATGGACGCGCTCGCCGTGGCCTGTTGACCCTGGTCGACCTCGGTCGCCGTACGGAACGACGTACCGGCCGAGGTGGGCGCGGCGCCGTCGTCGGACGGGCTCGCGGAGGGGGAGGAGTCGGCGACCGCGGGGGACGCGGCGGCCCCCAGCACCAGCAGACCCGCCCCCACCGCACGGACGACACGGCCTGCACCGCCTGCCCGCCCGGTGCCCAACAGACGAGTGCTCGACACACGGGGGCTCAACACACGAGAAGTACGCATCAGTTGGTCCTCCAGACCGCGACCCGCCAGCGCGAAACCCAGCCCCACAGCACACCCGCGAGGAAGCCGGTGAGTACCAGGGCGCCGAGCAGCCACCAGCCGCGACCGAGGCCGAAGGAGGCCACGTCGCTCGATGTGTCGGGACCGTCGACGACGTCCACGGTCAGTTCGAGCGGCAGTCCGGGCGTGGTCTTGACGCCGGAGGCCGCCGAGAAGGAGTTGGCGACCTGCAGACACACGGCCTCGGCCGCGGGCTTGTCGTCGGAATCGTCGTCCTCGCTCTCCGCCTTCGGGTAGCGCAGACCTGCGGACATGACGTCGGTCCGGCCCGAGCCGGTCGATTCGCCGCGCACGATCTCGCGGCCGCTCGCGGTCACCGCCCGCAGCGACACTCCGTAGTCACGGTCGACCTGACGGTCGGCCGCCACGCTCACCGACGCGCGAAGCTCGAAGCCCGCCGGGACGTCCACGCGGTACCAGCGGTGCTGCCCGAACTCCTCGCGGTCGGTGTAGAGCCCGGACTTGAGCGTGGGCGCCTGCGCACACGCGTCGGCGCCGTCCACGGCGACCGGCGTGACCACCGGGTCGGCCGCCCGGTCCACCAACTGGTTGACCTTGTCGGTGAGTTCGTCGGTGTGCTCGATCGAGGTGTACGTTCCGCCGGTCGCCTCCGCGATACAGCTCAGCTGCTGCCGGAGTTTTGTGTTCGGCACCAGGCCGAGCGTGTCGATGGTGAGGCCGATCCCCTTGGCGGCGATCTCCCGCGCCACCTCGCACGGGTCCAGCGGGGCGCAGGTGTCCTCGCCGTCGCTGATGAGGACGATACGGCGGGAGCCCTCGCCGCCCTCCAGGTCGTCGGCCGCCTTGAGGAGCGCCGGGCCGATCGGGGTCCAGCCGGTGGGTGCGAGGGTCGCGACGGCGGTCTTCGCCTCCGTGCGGTCCAACGGCCCGACGGGGTAGAGCTGTTCGGTGTCCTTGCAGCCCGTCTTGCGGTCGTCGCCGGGGTAGTTGGCGCCGAGTGTCCGTATGCCGAGCCGGACCTCCTCGGGGGTCGCGTCGAGGACCTCGTTGAAGGCCTGCTTCGCCGCGGCCATCCGCGTCTGTCCGTCGATGTCCCGCGCGCGCATCGAACCGCTGACGTCGAGGACGAGGTCGACCTTGGGCGCCGCGTCACCCGTGGGTTCGCCGGCGACGGCTCCGGCCGGGAGGGCGATCCCGGCCGTCAGGGCGGCGAGCAGGGCGCAGGCGCCCACCGCCAGCCGTTGTCTTGTGATCATCGCCGGATCCTATTGATCAATGGCGTCACGCATCAAAACGAGGGGCGGGGCGGGGTGACGTCCGGGTCGACGAGCGGGTTCGGCAACCGCGCCCAGATGTCCCCCGGCCGCTCCGGCGACAGCCGCATCGTCGTCAACGCCTTGGCCGGCAGCGGCTCTTCGAGCAGTGCCACGAGATCCGGGGTGCGCGGCAGATCCCGTACGGCCGTCGACAGTGCCTCTCCCAACGCGGTCGCCGAACCCGCCGTCGCCGCCAGTGCGCCCGCGACGAGCGAACCGAACAGCTTGCTGCGCAGGACGGACTCGTCGTCCGTGACGATACGGCCCGTCAGGTCCGGGACCGGAATGCCGTGGCGGGCCAGCCGCGCCGGGCTGATCCGGATGTCGGCCAGATCGCGGTAGACGAGCCGCAGCGGGGCGCCCGCGGGCGAGAGCACCACCAGCAGGTTCTGGCCGTGCGCCTCCAGGGCCACTCCCAGGTCGAGCAGTCGCAGCCCGACGGCGAGCGCCAGCCGGCTGAACTCGGCGAGCCAGGCCGGGGACTGGGGCAGCACGGTCGAGGCGAGAGCGGCCACCGGGACGACCCGCTCGCCCGCCCCCGCGTACACGTCGGGGGACTCGCGCAACACCGCTGCCAGATCAGGGGTGTTGGCGGTGACCGCGCCGAGGGTCCTGGTGATGTGCAGCATCCCGTCCAGACGCCCGGCCATCGCCTCCATGAACGCCGATACGGCCGCCGCCGACTCGATCGAGTACACCGAGATGTCCCGCACGGACGAGGTCAGCCGGGCGCTGAGCGCGGTCTTGACGTGCGGTCCGTCCGGGAGGGCCAGGGTGCGCAGGGACATCAGGGGATGCGCGGCCAGACTCTCCCCGGCGACGCCTTCCCCGACCGCCCTTTCGTCCTTCAGCACATGCCGTGCCTGCCACGGGTGTACGGGGATCAGCACCCGCCCCGCCTCCCGGTACGGCCACTGCCCGCCCACCAGGCAGCCACCCTCCGGCACGGCCACCAGCCCCAGCTCGACATCCGCCCGGTGCTCCGGCGCGTACGCCAGCTGCTCGGCCACCGAAAAACCGGGCCGTGAACGGCAGTTGGGATGGAACGGATGCCCGTCCACGACCCGCTGCTCCCACCCCCAGGACGTGAAAGGGGAACTCGGGGCGGGCTGGTTGGCGCGGGAGAGGGCCAACGAGGCGACGCTGTGGCCGAGTTCGACGGCGAAGGCATGCCCGTGCGGCAGTCCGAGTGCGGCCATGAGTTCGGCCGGGTGGCCGTACGCCGTCCCGTCCAGCTCGACCTCCCTGACGGTGGCGGCCGTCGCGTACGCGTCCGAGGCGGGGCCGCGCAGACGACGCCCGTCGGCCAGCCGGAGCACCAACCCGTCGCGCCCCGCCGCCTCCCGGCGCGCGACCCACGGCAGCGGCTCATGGACGAGCCCGCGCCACAGCCGGGTCAGCACGGCCGCGCGGGCACCGGGGAGCTCCGCCGTGTACGGGGACAGCAGGGCGGGGCGTGCGGTGCGCAGCTCGGCGGCGAGAACCGACTCGGTCTCGGCCGGGGTGCGGGGAGGGTGCACAGAGGGCTCCTAGGGTGTGGGGACGGCGTCGCGGCCGGGTACAACGCCGGACATACTGAGCGCCAGGGCACCGTACGCAACGAACGGATCGCGTGGACCTCATGCACCCCATGCCACCCATGCACCCCATGAACACCGGGGACGGCATCGGCGAAGCAGCCGATGCGTACGCGGCGGCGCCGCTGCTCAATTGTCTGCTTCGGGAGCTCGGCGAGCCCGCACCGGGACCCGGGGAGTCCGGCGACCGGCGCGTGTACCGGCTGCCGGCCGGGGGACGGCTCCTGCGGGTGCGCGCAGGGCGCCGCCTCGCCGAACCCGAGGTGTACGCCGCCGGTGCCTGGCAGCGCCTCAGCCACGCTGAACTGGTCAAACTCACCGCCGAGGTCCTCCGCGGGCACACCGGCCTGTCCAATCCCGAACTGCCCGTCGAGATGATCGACAGCCGGGACGCGGTGGCGGCGATCCTGACCGCCCGGGAGGGGACGCCCCCGCCCGACGACCTGTACCGGCGTTCCGAACAGTCCCTGATCACCGGACATCCCTACCATCCCGCCCCCAAGGCCCGCGGCGGCGGCCCGGTCACCGGCTGGATTCCGTACGCCCCCGAGGCGTACACCCGCTTCCCCCTGGTGCTCCTGGGGCTGAGGGAGGACGTGTGCGTGGAGGACGGTGACACGGGCGTGCTCGACGCGCTGGGCGAGGCCCCGCCCGGCTATCGCCTCCTGCCCGCCCACCCCTGGCAGCTCGACCTCGTCGGCGCCCGGCCGGAGATCTGCGAGGCCTTCGCGGACGGCCGCCTCGTACGGCTGGGGACCTCCTCGTGGACGGCCTGGCCCACGGCGGCCATCCGCACGCTGTACGTCCCCGGCACCGACCTCTTCCTGAAGTTCAGCCTCGACGTCCGCATCACCAACGACATCCGCCGCCTCTGGCGCCACGACCTCCTCCGGCTGCGCCGCACGGACGCGGCGGTGACCTCGGCCTTCGCTGCCGCGGGCACCCCCGCGGCCTGGCTGAGCGACCGCGGCTACCGCACCGCGGACTTCGCCTTCGAGGAGCTCGCCGTCCTCGTACGCGACGGTCTGGGCACGCATGTGACCCCCGGCGCGACCCCGGTCCTGGCGGCCGCGCTGACGGAGGCCTTCGAGGGCAACCCTCTCGACGGCCTCGCCGACCCCACCGCCTGGTGGTCGGCGTATCTGCGTCAAGTCGTCCCGCCCGCCCTGGAGTTGTTCGCCCGGCACGGGGTCGTACTCGAAGCGCATCTGCAGAACACGGTGGTCGCCCTGGACGCGGACGGGATGCCGGTGCAGGCGCTGTTCCGCGACGCGGAGGGCGTGAAACTGCTCCCAGAGGTGACGCGCGCGGCCGGGTGGGAGCGGCTGGTGTACTGCCTGGTCGTCAACAACCTCCTGGAGATCGCGGAGGCGCTGGGGGAGCGGTACCCGGGCATGGAGCCATGGGACGCCGTACGCCGAGAGCTGACGCGGTGCGGCGCGGAGCTGCCCGAGGCGGCCGAGCTGCTCCGGGCCCCGGCCCTGCCCGGCAAGACGAACCTGCTGCTGCGCTGGACCGGCGCGGACGGCGCCGACGCACGCTATCTGCCCGTCCCGAACCCCTTGCGCACGTCCGACGCGACGGCCAGCAGGCGATAAATGCCGATCGGCGGCCCGAGCGACCCCCACGCGCTCCCCGACAGCGCAGCTACTCCCAAGACGAGTCAGCCCTTCCGGCTTTCCGCCTTGAGATGTGTGGCGAAGAAGGCGTCGATGCGCCGCCAGGCGTCGGCGGCGGACTCCGGGTGCGGCCTGATTCCGGCGACACGCATCAGCGGACGCAGCCCGCGTGGCCCGATCTCGGCGTCGTTGAGGAACGAATGCCCGGCCTCCGGGTACTCCTTGACGTCGTGGACGATGCCGAGCCGGTCGAGGGACGCCTCCAGCTTGCGGGCCGCGCCCGGCAGCGTACGGTCGCGGGCCCCGTAGCTCGCGACGACGGGGCAGGAACCGTCGAGCGCCCGGTCGAGCTCCTTCGGCGGACGGCCGTAGTTGACGGAGGCGGCGTCGAACTCGCCGTCGTGCATGGCGAGGAGGGCGAAGGAACCGCCCATGCAGAAGCCGATGATGCCGATCCGCCCGGTGCAGTCGGGATCATGGGCGAGGAGGGTGCGGGCCGCCTCGATGTCGCGGAAGGCGCGGCCGTGTCCGGACAGGGCGGCCCGGAAGGTCGGCACCAGACAGCGGACGGCTCCTCCGTCGGAGAACAGGTCCGGCATGACGACGAGATAGCCGGCTTTCGCCAGCCGTTCCGCCTGACGGTGCATCACGTCGTTGACGCCCAGCGCCTCATGGACCACGACGACACCGGGCCAGGGGCCCGCCCCCACGGGCCGGGTGAGATGGCCGGTGAGCCGACGGGAGCCACCGCGGGCGACGCTGAGCTCGGTGAGATCGACGGCGGTGGTGGTCGTGTCGGGCATGCTGTCCTCCGGGGGAGAGGCGACGGGGACGGCCGAGGCGAAGGCGACGGTGGGACGGCCGAGGTGAAGACTAGGGCGCGATGAAGGGCTGTACGCGCTTGCGGTAGTCCTTCGGCCGGACTTCGTTGTAGTGCTTGTCCTTGTCCTCGCCCTCCGAGGTGAAGATGTACATCGGGCACTCGTCGGACTTGGCCTCGCCCGTGTGCTTGTACAACTCCTCGCCCGTGCGCGCCTCGACGACCTTCAGGCGGTACGAGGTGTTGTACGTACTGACGGTGAACGGCTTGCCGTCGCTCTCCATGTCGCACTTCCTGCCGGTCGGGCTCGCCTTGGTGCGCTCGACACAGACGACCAGCTCGGCGTCGGCCGGCTTGTCCGAGTAGCCGAGGATCCAGCCCTTGGGGAAGTCGCCGGCGGGCGGCTCGAACTGCGACCAGTCGTCGCCCGGGTTGTTCATGAGCATCGCCGGGTGCACGGTCTTCTTCGTACGGTCGTAGGCGGGCATCCCCGAGTAGCCGAGCCCGTCCGTGCACACCCGCTCCAGGTCCAGCGCGGTCGCCGGTACGTCCGGTCCGTCCGCCGCCGAACTCGTCGTCGGCGAACCGCCGGTGTCGCCTCCCGAGCTTCCGCCCGTGCCGCCGGTGAGCGACGAGCACCCGCACAGGGCCACGCTCAGAAGCCCGGCGGTGATCCATACGCGAGCACGCGGCGTCGACGGCATTGATGGCGCTGACGGCGTTGAAGACATGTGGCGACCCCCATCGAAGAACGAACAGCAGGCAGGGCATGTCCCCCGGGTCATGCCCTGTCCCCCCTGCCCTGCTGGAAGAGAGCTTGCCGCCCGCCGCCGCCGCGGACATCGGGGAAGTGCCCCCATGTAGTTGTGCGGCCCCTGTGACTCGTGGGTACTACGCTGTGCGGACTCGAAGGAGCTTTCGACGGATGCCGGTGGGGGGTATTCCGGAAGAGGGCGCAGGGGGGCCTGAGTGTCGTCGTTGTCGTCATCGGTACTGGTCGGCAGAGAACCGGAGCGGGATCTTCTGATCGCGGCCGTCCGATCGGCGGGCGAGGGGCGGGGCTCCTCGGTGTTCGTGCTGGGCGAGCCGGGCATCGGCAAGTCACGCCTCGTCGAGGAGGCCGCGGACGCCGCCGCACGCACCGGGGCACGGGTGCTGCGCGGGCGGGCCGCGTCCGCCGGGCGCGCGGTGCCGCTGCGCCCGCTGGCGGAGGCCGTGTTCTCCGGACTGCGCGGCGAAGGGGCGCCCGCCGAAGGGGACTTGGGCCCGTACGAGCCGCTGCTCTCGCGACTGTGCGGGCTGGCGCCGCAGGACGGTGCGCCGCTGGTGGGCTACGCCGAGGCGGTGCTGCGGCTCCTGGGGACACTCGGACGCGCCGGCGGCTGTGTCCTGGTGCTGGAGGACCTGCACGACGCGGACGCCGACACGCTCACCATCGTCGACTACCTCACGGACAACCTTCCCGGCCGGCGGGCCGTCCTGCTGGCCACCCTGCGCGGCGGGCCCGGACCGGCCCTCGACCTCGCCGAGGCCGCCGCGTCCCGACGTGCGGCCCGCATCCTGCGCCTCGCCCGCCTGGGCCCCGCCCACACCGCCGAGTTGGCCGCCCGCTGTCTGGGCCACGACGACCAGGGCAACGTACCGGCAGTGGTACTGGACCGTCTGCACGCCGTTTCCGAAGGCGTCCCCTTCGTCGTGGAGGAACTGCTGACCGCCATGGTCGACAGCGGCAACCTCGTTCAGCGGCAGGGCGACGGCTGGGCGGTGACCGGCTCGCTGAACGCCCATGTGCCCGCGACGGTCGCCGCCGCCGTCCTCCAGCGCGTGGACCACCTGGAACCGCCCGGTGTCGCGCTCCTGGAAGCGGCGGCCGTCCTGGGCAGGCGCTTCCCCGTGGACATCGCCGCCCGCGTCGCCGGGCTCGACAGGACGACGGCACTGCGCCAGCTGCGCCATGCGGCACGTGCCCAGCTGGTCACCGACGGCGCCACCGCGGAGGAGCCCGGCTGGCACACGTTCCGCCACGCCCTGACCGCCGACGCCATCACCCACCGGCTGCTGCCCGTGGAGCGGGCGGCGCTCTGTCTCGCCGCGGCCGACGCGATCGAGTCCGCCGAGGCCATCGAGTGCGTTGGCGCCACCGAGTCCGCCGACGCGGCAGGGCCGGAGCCACGGGACGCGGGCCGCCCCGCCCGGCGGGCCGGGGCCCTTCGGCGGGTCGGGGAGCCCCGGCGGGCCGGGGAGCCGCACGGTCTGATCGGCGGTGACTCGGGTGACGACCTGTACCGCCTGGCCGCGGAGCTGTGCGTCGCCGGCGGGCAGCGGGCACGGGCGGCCGTGCTGCTCACCCGGGCCGGCCGGCAGGCGGTCCTGCGGGGCGCTCTGCTGACCGCGGTGGAACTCCTCGACCGGGGCCTGGAGTTGACCGACGGTGCCGCGGACGCACCGCCCGAGGCGGTGGCCGGACTGCTGGAGGAGTTACTGGGGACACTCGTCCTCACCGGCGACGTCCAGCGCGTACCGGAGCTGGGCGACCGGCTGGACGGCGTCCTGACCGTGTGGGGCGCGCCGCCCGCCCGCCGCGCCGCGGGTTTCCTGGCCCGGGCCAGAGCCGCCGCCACCGCGCAGCAGTGGGAGGAGGGCCTGGCCGCCGTGCGGCGGGCACGGGAACTGCTCGGAGCCGAGCCCGACCCCGCGTCCCGCGCCGCCCTGGACGCGGTCGCCGCGCACCTGGTGCTCAACTCGCAGCGCCCGGACCGGCTGGAGAGCGCCAGGGCCCTGGCCGAAGGGGCCGTGGCCACCGCCGAGGCGGTCGGACTGCCGGAGGTGACCTGCAAGGCGCTGAACATGCTCGGGTACTGCCTGCGGCCCCAGGACCTGGCCGAGGCGGAGAAGGTGTTCGAACGCCTGGTGGCCACGGCCGAGACCCACGCGCTGCCGGTCTGGCGGATACGCGGCCTGCTGGAACTCGGCGTCCTCGACCGGATCCGGACCACCGGAACCGATCGGCTGCTGGCCGTACGGAAGGCGGCCGAGGAGACCGGCGCGGTGCTCATGACGGCCTGGGCCGACATGCATCTCGCGCAGGCCCACCTGCTGCGCGACGAGCACGACAGCGCCCTGGAGTCCGCCCGGCGGCTCCGGACGACGGCCCACCGGCTGCGGCTGCGCGAGGTGCAGCTGATCGGCGTCGGAGTGGACGCCATCATCGCCGCCTCACGCGGGGACCGGCAGAAACTCCAGGCCGCGCTGCACGTCATGGAGAGCGCGCTGGCCGGACGGAGCGCCGGAGCCCTCTGGGGCTACGCCGACACCTCCGTGTGGGGCTGGGCCCAGGGCATCTGCTCCCTCCTGCGGGAGGAACCCGACCGCGCGATGGCCGAGTTCACCGAGGCGGACCGGGCCATGCGGGCGCTGCCCAGCACCCGCGGGGTCACCGGCTTCCTGGGCCCCTACCTGCTCCTGCGGACCGCACGGGGCGCGGCCGGCTGGGCGGAGCTGGACGGGGCCGTCGCGGACCGGCTCACTCAGGTCCACTGGGACCGGCCGTTCGCGGGGTGGTCCCGGGCCGTGCTGCTGGGCCGCGAGGGCCGGGCCGCCGAGGCCGCCAAGGCGGCCGAGGAAGCACTGGCCGGGACCGACGCCATCCCCCTGGCCCGCCACCTGTGTCTGCGCCTGGGCGCCTCCGCGGCGCTCGCCGACGGCTGGGGACGTCCTGTCGAGTGGCTGCGCTCCGCCGAGCAGTTCTTCCACGACCGGGGCACGACACGGGTGTCGGCCGCCTGCCGCGCCATGCTGCGGGAGGCGGGCTCTCCCGTGGCCCGCCGCCGCGAGGGCCACGACACGATTCCGCAGGAGCTGCGGCGGGCGGGGGTGACCGCCCGGGAGTACGAGGTGCTGCTCCTGCTCGGCCGGGGGCTCGGCAACCAGGAGATCGCCGAGCAGCTCTTCCTCTCGCCACGCACCGTGGAGAAGCACCTCGCGAGTCTCCGGAACCGTACCGATCGGAGCGGCCGGGCCGCCCTGATCACCCTGGCACGCCGGTACGCGGACGGGTAGTGACGCCGGCCGTCTCGACCGGCGATCGGCACGAGCCGGGCGACGAGCGCGCGGCACCGCGGCCGAGGAGCGGCTCCGGAGCGCCTGGCGCGAGCGGTGGAACCGGTGCTCGCGGCAGGCGCTCCCGCGACCACCATGACCCGGAGTAACGCTTTTCTGCCCATGGGATCCCTCTCGCTCGGGTGAATCGACGTGCCCACAGTGCCCGCCGGACCCGGGAGGCACATGGGGGAACGCCCCCCACTTACTGGCCCGTGCGGGGGCCAAGCGATCACCCTCGATTAATATGCTCACTTCATGACGGGCGGTTTCCGCTGGTTGACACCTCCAAGGTCGTCCATGGATTGCAAGGTCAATGAAGCAGGTGGCCCGAGAGAATGCTGAGAGAAGTTAGCGCGACGCACTACATCGAACCCCTCCGGGCAGGCGGTTCCGTGCCCGGAGTCGTCGAGGCCGACGACCTGGGGACGTACGTCGTGAAGTTCACGGGCTCCGCGCAGGGACGCAAGGCGCTGGTCGCCGAGGTGATCGTGGGGGAGCTGGCGCGCGCCCTCGGACTGCGGTTCCCCGAGCTGGTGCTGGTGCACTTCGACCCGGCGATCGCCGCGCACGAGCCCCACCAGGAGGTCCAGGACCTGCTCCGGGCCAGCGCGGGCCTCAATCTCGGCATGGACTACCTGTCCGGTGCCAGGGACTTCACTCCTGAGGTCGCGAAGACGTTCCCCGTCGACCCTCTGGAGGCGGGCAGGATCATCTGGCTGGACGCCCTCACGGTCAACGTGGACCGTACGACGCACAGTTCGAACCTGATGATCTGGCCGACGCTCGGCGTCGCGCCCCCGCGGCTGTGGCTCATCGACCACGGCGCGGCCCTGGTCTTCCACCACCGCTGGGACGCGTCGGAGCCGGACAAGGCGTACGACTTCCGGCGGCACGCGCTCGGCGGCCACACCCCCGACACCCGCGCGGCGGACGCCGAGCTCGCGCCCCGGGTGACGGAGGAACTGCTGCGCGCGATCACGGCGGAGGTGCCCGACGCCTGGCTAGCCGACGAGCCCGGTTTCGCGACCCCGGACGAGGCCCGGGAGGCGTACGTGGGCCACCTCCTCGCCCGTGCCAGGGCCTCGGCGGCCTGGCTCCCCACGGACTTCCCCACCCGCGAACAGCTCGCCGCCGAGGACGCGGACCGCGCGGCGAAGACCCGGAGGGGGCGGCCGGACTGGCTCAAGCAGGTCCCCGACCTGCACGGCAAGCCGGCCGTGGAACACGACGGGACGGTACACCTCGGATGACCGCCGAGAATGGTCACGTGACTACTGAGAACGTGACAACTGAGAACGTGACCACTGAGAACACGCACCGCGTCCAGATCGAGTACTGCACCCAGTGCCGCTGGCTGCCCCGCGCCGCCTGGCTCGCCCAGGAACTCCTCACCACCTTCGAGCAGGAGCTGACGGAGCTCGCGCTCAAGCCCGGCACCGGCGGCGTCTTCGTCGTACGGGTCGACGACGAGGTGGTCTGGGACCGCCGCGAGCAGGGCTTCCCGGAGCCGACTGCCGTCAAGCGCCTCGTACGCGACCGAGTGGCCCCGGACAAGTCCCTGGGCCACTCGGAGAAGTGAGACGCGTGCGGCTCGGCGGGTTCAGCCGGCCAGCTGCTCGTAGGCGGGCAGGGTCAGGAAGTCCGCGTAGTCCTCGTCGAGCGCGACCGTCAGCAGCAGGTCGTGGGCCTGCTGCCAGCGGCCGGCCGCGAAGGCCTCCTCGCCGATCTCGGCGCGGATGTCGGCCAGCTCCCGGGCCGCGATCTCGCGGGCCAGCTCGGGCGTGGCCTTCACCATGTTCCCGTCGTGCTCGAACTCGACTCCCGCGTTGATCCACTGCCAGATCTGCGAGCGGGAGATCTCGGCCGTCGCCGCGTCCTCCATCAGGTTGAAGATGGCGACCGCGCCGAGGCCGCGCAGCCAGGCCTCGATGTAACGGATGCCGACCTGGACGGCGTTGACGAGTCCGTCGTAGGTGGGCCTGGCGTCGAGGGAGTCGACGGCGATGAGGTCGGCGGCCTTCACGTCGACGTCCTCGCGCAGCCGGTCCTTCTGGTTCGGCCTGTCGCCGAGCACGGCGTCGAAGGACGCCATCGCGATCGGCACGAGGTCCGGGTGGGCCACCCACGATCCGTCGAAGCCGTCGCCCGCCTCACGGTCCTTGTCGGCCTTGACCTTCTCGAAGGCGACCTTGTTGACCTCCTCGTCGCGCCGCGAGGGGATGAACGCCGCCATGCCGCCGATCGCGTGCGCGCCGCGCTTGTGGCAGGTGCGGACGAGGAGTTCGGTGTACGCGCGCATGAACGGGGCCGTCATCGTCACCGCGTTGCGGTCCGGCAGGACGAACTTCTGCCCGCCGTCACGGAAGTTCTTGACGATGGAGAAGAGGTAGTCCCAGCGGCCCGCGTTCAACCCCGAGGCGTGGTCGCGGAGTTCGTAGAGGATCTCCTCCATCTCGTACGCCGCCGTGATCGTCTCGATCAGGACGGTTGCGCGGACGGTGCCCTGCGGGATGCCGACGTAGTCCTGCGCGAAGACGAAGACGTCGTTCCAGAGGCGGGCCTCCAGGTGCGACTCCGTCTTCGGGAGATAGAAGTACGGGCCCTTGCCGAGGTCGAGCAGCCGCTGGGCGTTGTGGAAGAAGTACAGGCCGAAGTCGACGAGCGCGCCCGGGACCGGAGTGCCCTCGGCGTCGACGAGGTGACGCTCGTTCAGATGCCAGCCGCGCGGGCGCATCACGACCGTCGCCAGCTCCTCGGGGGCTTTGAGAGCGTACGACTTGCCGGTGCGCTCGTCCGTAAAGTCGATGCTGCGGGTGTACGCGTCGGCCATGTTCACCTGGCCGGTGACCACGTTCTCCCAGGTGGGCGCGGAGGCGTCCTCGAAGTCCGCGAGCCATACCTTGGCGCCCGAGTTGAGGGCGTTGATGGTCATCTTGCGGTCGGTGGGGCCGGTGATCTCGACGCGGCGGTCGTTCAGGGCCTCGGGCGAAGGGGCCACCTTCCAGGAGTCGTCCGCGCGGATCGCGGCGGTCTCCGGGAGGAAGTCGAGGGTGGAGGTGCGGGCGATCTCGGCGCGGCGCTCGGCACGGCGGGCGAGGAGTTCGTCACGCCGGGGCGTGAACCGCCGGTGCAGCTCGGCCACGAAGGCGAGGGCCGCGTCGGTGAGGACCTCCTCCTGCCGCGGCAGGGGCTCGGCGTCGATGATGGCCAGCGGGGACGGCGCTGGTGCGGACATGAACTGTCACTTCCTTCAGCGAGCTGACGTGAGTACGCCGCGGCACCGGGTGCCGGCGGATCCTGAAGCGACCGACGGGACCGGGAGGAGGGTCGGACGCTTCTGAACAGTGGATACTAGTTTCCTCATGGTGGAAGTTCAATAATTTGTTGACGTCGAGATTCTCCGCTTCGAGGGAACGTGGCGCTCGGTGCCACCCCGTTCACTCAAGGTGGACCAGGTCGCCCTCCGTGTCGATGTCGTAGGGCTGTGCCACGTCCCCGCACTCGACGAGCACGATCTCGTCCTCGTGTGCCTTCAGATAGGCGCGCGCCCCCCGGTCCCCGGTCGCGGTCGCGGCGATCCCCGCCCAGTGCCGGGCGCCGAACAGCACCGGATGCCCTCTCTCCCCGTCGTACGAGGCCGCCGCGAGCGTTTCGTCCGACGCGTACGCGGCGTGTACGCGGGCCACGGCTTCCGGTCCGATCCCCGGCTGGTCCACCAGTGACACCAGGACGGCCCGGACGCCCGTACCGGCCAGCGAGTCCAGGCCGGCCCGCAGTGAGGAGCCCATGCCCTGCGCCCATTCGGGGTTGTCCACGAGCACGCAGCCGGACAGCAGGGCCCGCTCGCGCACGGCGTCCGCCGCTGCGCCGAGCACCACATGGATCCGGGTGCAGCCGCCCGCCCGCAGCGTTCCGACCGCGTGTTCGACGAGAGGGTGTCCTTGGTGGGTCAGGAGCGCCTTGGGGCGCCCACCGAGGCGGCGCCCCCCGCCGGCGGCCAGCAGCAGCCCGGCGACCTGCTCGTTGTTCTCCGTCATCCCCCTTGCATACCCGACCGGGGGCGGACGTGCCCCGGAACCCCTGCGGGCCTCGCGGTGTCCGGGGACTGAATTTCGGTCCTCGTGGTGGCGCCCACCGCATCGGGTGGCGTTTACTGTCCCGCGTCCCTGGGCGCCTGACCAACGCCGCGGGGTGGATTTCGACGGGAGCGCGGAGCAGGCACGACGTATCGCGCACAAAGACGTGCGAGGGGGGAGAGCTGTGTTGCGGAGCTTGGGACAGAGGCCAGTGACCGGCAGCGACGAGGATCCGAGAGTGGCGGAGTTGCGGACCGCGGTGTCCAGGCTGCGCCGCGAACTCGCCGCGCATCCGGCCGAGTTCCCGGACCGCGGCATCGCGGAGGACGAACTCGCGGCGCTCGCCGCGATGGCCGTCACCGGGATGCCGGAAGTGCCGCGCCTGCGCCGCTCACTGCTTCTGATCGCCGGTTCCATCGGCTCGGTCAGCGCACTGGCCGCCGGGCTCGCGGGCGTACGCAGCGCGGTGGAACTCTTCGGCGAGCCGCCCCGGCGCTGATACCGGTCAAGTGGCCGATCCCGGACGGGAGTTCAGGTCGCCGAGCCCCGCGGGCTCTCAGGTCGTCGATCCCGAGCTGGCCAGGGCCTCCGACAGCTCCACCGCCACCTGCTGGAGCACCGGCACGATCCGCTCCGTCGCCGTCTCCGTGACACGGCCGGCCGGACCGGAGATCGAAATCGCCGCCGCGGTGGGGGAGTTGGGCACGGAGACGGCGAGGCAGCGGACCCCGATCTCCTGCTCGTTGTCGTCCACCGCGTACCCGGCGCTCCGTACCTCTTCGAGCGCGCTGAGGAACGCGTCCGGGGTCGTGATCGTCTTCTCTGTCGCCGCGGGCATGCCCGTACGGGACAGGAGGGCGCGCACCTCGTCCGCCGGGACGTGCGCGAGCAGGGCCTTGCCGACGCCCGTGGAGTGCGGCAGCACCCGCCGGCCCACCTCGGTGAACATCCGCATCGAGTGCTTGGACGGCACCTGTGCCACGTACACGATCTCGTCGCCGTCGAGCAGCGCCATGTTCGCCGTCTCGCCGGTCTCCTCGACCAGGCGCGCCAGATAGGGGCGGGCCCAGGTGCCGAGCAGCCGGGACGCGGACTCGCCGAGCCGGATCAGACGCGGGCCGAGCGCATAGCGCCGATTGGCCTGCTGGCGTACATATCCGCAGGCCACGAGCGTGCGCATGAGACGGTGGATGGTGGGCAGCGGCAGCCCGCTGCTCACGGACAACTCGCTCAGCCCGACCTCGCCGCCCGCGTCCGCCATCCTCTCCAGCAGGTCGAAGGCGCGCTCAAGAGACTGGACGCCACCGGGGGAGGCGGCTGGCTTGGCGTCGGTGGTGCTGGCGCTGGACGTCGGCACGGGCGCGGTCCTTTCAGGCGGGCAGGGAGGCAGCCTACCCGGCAGTTGGTTGACTGCACGGCTCGGTGTGGTTACGTTCTGCTTGGTGGAAGCATAATTCCGCTTTGTGGAAACGTCCAGGGAATTCACCAGTGGCGACCGCTGGAGAAGCCGACTCTTGACGGCGTGGGGCGAGGAGTGAAGACTCCTTCAACAGAACGTTGAATTCCGTTACGTGGAAGTAAACGGCGGAAGGCGGCGGGCGGCACAGAGACATGTGCGGCGTGGAGAAACGTGCGGCATGGAGAGGGGTCCGGGTGTCCGACGACGGATGGGGCGAATTGATTCTGCGCTCGACGCGCGTGATCACCCCCGAAGGGACGCGGGCCGCCTCGGTCGTCGTCTCCGGGGACAAGATCACGGCTGTGCTCGCGCACGACGCCGAGGTGCCGGCCGGGGCCCGGCTGGAGGACTTCGGTGACGATGTCCTGCTGCCCGGCCTCGTCGACACCCACGTGCACGTCAACGACCCGGGCCGCACGGAGTGGGAGGGCTTCTGGACCGCCACGCGCGCCGCGGCGGCCGGCGGCATCACGACCCTGGTCGACATGCCCCTCAACTCCCTGCCGCCGACCACGACGGTCGACCACCTGCGCACCAAGAAGGACGTCGCCCGCTCCAAGGCGCACATCGACGTCGGCTTCTGGGGCGGTGCTCTGCCCGACAACGTCAAGGACCTGCGGCCGCTGCACGACGTGGGCGTCTTCGGTTTCAAGGCGTTCCTGTCGCCCTCCGGGGTCGACGAGTTCCCCGAGCTTGACCAGGAGCAACTCGCCCTGTCCCTCGCGGAGATCGCCGGATTCGACGGGCTGCTGATCGTGCACGCCGAGGACCCGCACCACCTCGCGGCGGCCCCGCAGAAGAGCGGCCAGAGGTACGCGGACTTCCTCGCCTCGCGACCGCGGGACGCCGAGGACACCGCCATCGCGAACCTCATCGGCCAGGCGAAGCGCCTCAACGCGCGCGTCCACGTGCTGCACCTGTCGTCCAGCGACGCGCTGCCGCTGATCGCCGCCGCCAAGGCCGAGGGCGTACGCGTCACGGTCGAGACCTGCCCCCACTATCTGACCCTGACGGCCGAGGAAGTCCCGGACGGGGCGAGCGAGTTCAAGTGCTGCCCGCCCATCCGTGAGGCCGCCAACCAGGACCTGCTGTGGCAGGCGCTGGCCGACGGCACGATCGACTGCGTGGTCACCGACCACTCCCCGTCGACGGCCGACCTGAAGACCGACGACTTCGCGACCGCGTGGGGCGGCATCTCCGGCCTCCAGCTCAGCCTCTCCGCCGTCTGGACCGAGGCCCGTAAGCGTGGGTACGGCCTGGAGGACGTGGTCCGCTGGATGTCCTCGCGCACGGCCGCACTGGTCGGACTCGACGACCGCAAGGGAGCCATCGCGGCCGGCCTCGACGCCGACTTCGTGGTCCTGGCGCCCGACGAGACCTTCACCGTCGACCCCGCCGCACTCCAGCACCGCAACCGGGTCACCGCGTACGCGGGCCGGACTCTGCACGGAGTCGTGAAATCCACCTGGCTGCGCGGTGACCGCATCGTGGCGGAAGGTGAGTTCGCTGACCCGAAGGGTCAACTCCTCTCCAGGCGACGGTAGTTCATCCACAAAAAACAGAAGAGCCGGTACTCGTACCGCAATTCGCGCACGACCCGCACCCGCACCCGCAGCGGCCGACTCCCGAAAGGCAGACCTGATCACTGTGACGGCGCAGCACCAGAACCCTCCGGCCCGTTTCACCGGCGACGCGAACCCCTACGGAGGCGGCGACCCGTACGCGGACCACCGCAGCGCCGACTTCCCCTTCACCCAGTACGCCAACCTCGCCGACCGGCAGCTCGGTGCCGGGGTCGTCGCCGCCAACGACGAGTTCTTCGCCCAGCGCGAGAACCTGCTCCTGCCCGAGCGGGCCGAGTTCGACCCCGAGCACTTCGGGCACAAGGGCAAGATCATGGACGGCTGGGAGACCCGGCGCCGGCGCGGTGCCTCCGCCGAGCACCCGTGGCCCACGGCCGACGATCACGACTGGGCGCTCGTACGCCTCGGCGCGCCCGGTGTCGTACAGGGCATCGTCATCGACACCGCCCACTTCCGTGGCAACTACCCGCAGGCGGTGTCGGTCGAGGGTGCCTCGGTCCCCGGCTCCCCGTCCCCCGAGGAACTCCTCGCGCACGACGTGAAGTGGACGACGCTCGTCCCGCGCACGGCGGTCGGCGGCCACGCGGCCAACGGCTTCGCCGTCGACGTGGAGCAGCGCATCACCCACCTCCGCGTCAACCAGCACCCGGACGGTGGCATCGCGCGCCTTCGCGTGTACGGCGAGGTCGTCCCCGACCCGCAGTGGCTGTCGGTCCTCGGCACCTTCGACGTCGTCGCCCTGGAGAACGGCGGGCAGGTCGAGGACGCGTCCAACCTCTTCTACTCACCCGCCACCAACACCATCCAGCCGGGGCGTTCCCGCAAGATGGACGACGGGTGGGAGACGCGGCGGCGGCGTGACCAGGGGAACGACTGGATTCGCTACCAGCTGGTCGCGCGGTCCGAGATCCGCGCGGTCGAGATCGACACGGCGTATCTGAAGGGCAACTCTGCCGGGTGGGCGGCTGTTTCGCTGCGGGACGGGGTGGACGGGGAGTGGGTCGAGGTACTGCCCCGCACCCGCCTCCAGCCCGACACGAACCACCGGTTCGTCCTCGCCGGCCCGGCCGTCGGTACGCACGCGCGCGTCGACATCTTCCCCGACGGAGGCATCTCCCGCCTGCGACTCTTCGGTTCCCTGACGGAGGAGGGCGCGACCGGCCTGGCGGCCCGCCACCAGGAACTCGGCGGCTGAGCCGGGGAGTTCTTCGCCCCCGCCGCCCCTACCCATTCCCGTCACCACTCGGGGGCTCCGCCCCCGAACCCCCGCTCCTCAAACGCCGGAGGGGCTGACTACCAGCCCGTCCGGCGTTTGAGGACGAGGCCGTTCAGGCCG
>NZ_JBVIPT010000018.1:148437-259701 GCF_055577685.1 Streptomyces sp. NPDC033178 | reverse complement strand
TACGACGTGCACACAGTCCGCAAACCAGACACCGCGAAACAGCGAACGAAGAAGTCAACAACCCCACGACCCCGCCGCACAGGTTAAAGATCAAGTTAGTACTCCGGTGGGGCGTCCCCATTCCCGCTGGCCGCTCTTGCGGGCTGTCTCCACCAACAGCACGGCCCCGGCCTGCGGGACCGCTCCACGACCGTCGCCCTCGACACGACCACACGGGTAGGACCCGATACGCCTGGTCGCCCGAGAAGTGCTTCTTTCCTCGCAGCTGGCAGGGCTCTCGGCAAGCCCTATCGTTGCACCCATGAGGGCCGGGGTTGTCAAGGCGCGTGTGCTCCCGTCCCGGTGAGGTTGTGGCCCTGTTCGCCGGGCTGTTGTGTGACTGGTGGGCGGGGATGTCCAGGCCGTGGTCCCCTGGCATGCGGTCCTGCGGAGGGAAGCTGTCGGCGTACACCCGTATCTGGCTCTGGCAAGGCCCACACGCATTCGTTCGTCATCGGCGTCGACACCCACGCCAAAACGCATACCTACGCCGTGCTCGCCGCCAACGGTGAGCACCTGGGCACCCAGGCATTCCCCAACACTCACGCCGGCAGGGCCCGAGCCATCAACTGGGCCGGACGTCGCACCGGTGGGGATCTCGGTGTTCTGTGGGTGATCGAGGGTGCAGGCCGAAGCAGGGCGGCAGTTGGCGCCAGGCGCAGCCGCTGACCAGGACGTAGACGATGGCCGCGAACAACGTCTCATCAGGTGTGTCCTGCGTTCCGCCGCCCTGTGGCCGCACTCTCGATGGCGGGATCAGTGGCTTCGCGATCTCCCACAGCCCGTCAGGAACACTGTGAAAATACCTCAAGATATCTTCTGATCTACGGAAACACATGGACCGTGGAACCCGCGTGCACACCAGCCGGGCACCCGTGGACCTCAGCGGTGGGAGAGCGCACCTCCGTGATCACTGTTCCTGGCCCTTCCACGACCTCGTAACGGGGAGTACGCCGCGCCGCGGTGGGCCGCCCGGGCAACGCCTCTTCGATGCGCCAGCACAACGTACAGCGGACGACGAGGACAAAGTCACGTATTTTCACGGCGCAGCCTCCGCTCGGCCGCAGGTACTGGTCTCGCCGTTTCGGTCGGGGTGACGGGGCGTCGCCAGGGTCCTCGTCCCGGTCGGAGTGCACAAGCACCTTGGTCGTCGGCGACCACGACGCGTACTTGCCGTGCGCCGGGTTCGTCACCGTGATCGACAACCTCGCTCCGGTCCGGCATGAGGGCTCACCTCGGTGTCTGGGGTCTCACAAGTCCGCATTGGTAGGCCATGGCGACCAGTTGGGCCCGGTCACGGGCGTCGGTCTTCGTCAGGATGCGTTGGACGTGGCTGCGTACGGTCAGCGGGCTCACGCACAACTTGGCGGCGATCTCGTTGTTCGAGAGGCCGACCGCGATCTCTGCCACGACCTCGCGTTCCCGGGGCGTCAGCGCGGCCAGGGCAGCCGGCGTGGCGAGCGGGCCGGGTTCGGGGTGCGCGAGGAAGCGGGCGATGAGGGTGCGGGCCGCGGTCGGGGACAGCAGTGCCTCGCCGGCGTTGATCGTACGGATGGCCGCAAGGAACTCCTCGGGGCCGACGCCCTTGCCGAGGAATCCACTTGCCCCCGCTCGGAGCGCCTGTGCGACGTACTCGTCGGTTTCGAAGGTGGTGAGCACCAGGACGCGCGTGTCCCGGAGACTGTCGTCCGCGCAGATTTCGACCGTTGCCGCCACGCCGTCGAGACCGGGCATGCGGATGTCCATCACGATCACGTCCGGTCGCGTGGCACGGGCGGTGTCCACCGCCTCCCGGCCGTCGGCCGCGACGCCGACGACCTCCATGTCCTCGGCCAGGTCGATCAGCACTTTGAACGTGCCCACCAGCAAGGCCTGGTCGTCGGCCAACACAACTCGGATGGTCATGAACTCGTACGCTCCATGTCGTGCTCATGGGACTTCAACGGTAGTTCGGCAGTGACCAGGAAGCCGCCCTTCGGTGTGTGCCCGGCGGTCAGACTGCCGCCGACGGACAGGGCTCGCTCCCGCATGCCGATCAGGCCGAAGCCCGCGGCGCCGGGCTTCGGTGGTGACGGTGTTCCGTCATCGACGACGGAGACCGTCAGTTGTGCGTGTCCGAAGCGCAGGTGTACGAACGCGGTGGTGGTGTTGGCGTGCTTGGTGACGTTGGTGAGGGCTTCCTGGATGATCCGGTACGCCGTGAGTTCCACGACCGGTGACACGGGTTGCCGCGCGCCCTCGACGGCAACGGACGCGTTGAGCCCGGCGGTTTCGAAACTGGTGAACAGGGCGGGAAGCTGGGCGAGGCCCGGTGTCGGTTCCAAGGGAGAGTCCGAGTCTTCCCCCTGGCGCAGCAGGCCCACGGCAGCCTTCAGTTCCTGCAGCGCGGATGCCGTCGTTCCGCAGAGGTGTTCCATCATGTTCAGTGCGTACTCGGGTTGGGTGCGCATCAGGTAAGTGGCGGTGCGCGCCTGCGTACTGGCGAGAGCGATGTGGTGCGCGACGACGTCGTGCAGTTCGCGGGCGATGCGGATGCGTTCCTCCTCCACACGGCGCAGGGCTTCTTCTTCCCGGCTGCGCTCGGCCAGTTCGGCACGTGCCTCGACCTCGGCCACGTAGGCGCGTCGGCTGCGGATGGATTCGCCCGCGGCTGTGGGCAGCAGTGACCAGGCGATCAGTCCGACACTGTCGGTGTGCCGGAGCGTGCCGTGCACGAAGAGGACCGAGATCGTCAGAAGGACGAGAATCGCTCCACCCGTGTAGGCACGGGCCGCACGGCGGTCGGCGTGCACAGCCAGGGAACACAACGCGACGATGAGGGGGCACAGGAACGCGGGATTGAGAACGTTCACCTGTGCGCCTATCGCTGCGCAGCACGCCAGGACCGTCGCTGTCACCGCCTTCGGCCGGTCGCGGTGCCACAGCAGGGCCGCACAGGGCACCACGCCGCCCAGCAGGACGAAGGACGGCGCCGAGGCGATCCGGTTCGCCGTCCCCCAGTCATTGCTGCCGAGGAGCAACGCAACGTACGAGGTCACGGCCAGAAGGACATCCACCGTCCGTGGGTGGTGTCTGACGCGCTCTCGCCAGTCGCTCATCATTTGTCCCTTGTCAGGCGCTTCGTTGCGGGCTCCGTCGGTTTCACATGCGGCTGGGCTCAGGTTCCGTGTCGACGCTCTCGCCGACAGACGGAGTACGGGTGAGACGCTCGCCCTCGATATCGACCTCCGGCAGGATCTTCGCCAGCCGACGGGGCAGAGACCACGCTTTCTCATCCAGCAGGGCGAGGACGGCCGGGACGATGGTCATCCGTACGACGAACGCGTCGAAGAAGACCGCGGAGGCCAGGCCGAGTCCCATCATCTTGACCATCGGTTCGCTCATGCCGATGAACCCGGAGAACACCGCGATCATGATGATCGCCGCGGCCACGACAACACCGGCGCTGTGCCCGAACCCGGTCACGATGGCCTGCTTCGGGCGCTCCCCACGCACGTACGCCTCGCGTATACGCGTGACGAGGAAGACCTCGTAGTCCATGGCGAGGCCGAACACCACACCGATCAGGAAGATCGGCGTCATGCTCATGATCGGGCCCGTCGTCTCGACACCGAGGACGTCCACGAGCCAACCCCACTGGAACACCGCGACGATCACGCCCAAGGACGCGGCGACGGACAGGAGGAAGCCGAGGGCGGCCTTGAGCGGCACAAGGACCGAGCGGAACACGAGCATGAGGAGCAGGAAGGCCAATCCGACCACGAGCGCCAGATACGGGAACAGCGCGTCGTTGACCTTCTGCGAGGTGTCGATGTTCACCGCGGTGGTACCGGTGACGAGCATCGAGGCCCCGGTCTCGGACGTGAGCCGGTCGCCCTCGTCACGGATGGTGTGCACGAGATCCTCGGTCGTCGTGCTGGTAGGGGCTGTGCTCGGGGTCACGGTGATGATCGCCGTGTCGTCGGCCTCATTGAAGACGCCGGGGGTCACCGAAGCGACGCCGCTGGTCTCCCGCAGCGCCGTCGCGGCCTGAGTCACGGCCTCCCTGGGGTTGTCGGCGCTCTTCGCGTCGACGACGACGGTGAGCGGGCCGTTGAAGCCGGGGCCAAAAGCTTCGGCCAACTCGTCGTAGGCGCGGCGCTGGGTGGTGGATGTGGGCTTCGACTCGTCGCCCTGCAAGCCGAGTTGAAGATCGAGGGCGGGCACCGCGATGAAGCCGAGGCCGACCACACCGAGCAGCAGCACGGGCAGCGGGCGACGCGTTACGAAGCGGGCCCAGCGCATGCCCAGCGCCCCCTTTCCCGCGGTCGAGTGGGTACCCTGCGCCTTCTTCTTCCGCGCACCTCGCGGCAGCACCGCCCGGTGAAAGGAACCGAGCAGGGCCGGGACCAGGGTGACTGCGATCAACACCGCGATGACAACCGTGCCCGCGGAGGCCAACCCCATCTTCGCGAGGCTCGGAATGCCGACGACGGACAGGCCCGCAAGCGCGATGATCACAGTGAGACCGGCGAAGACCACGGCGCTGCCGGACGTGCCGACAGCGCGCCCCACGGCCTCCTCGGGGGCATGCCCCTCGGCTCGCTCGGTCCGATAGCGCGAGACGATGAACATGGCGTAGTCGATACCGACGGCGAGCCCGATCATCATGGCGAGCGTACTGACCATGGAGGAAAGACCGAAGGTGCTGCTCAAGGCGGCGATCGAGGCGATACCGACACCCACCCCGACCAGCGCGGTGACCAGGGGAAGCCCGGCCGCCACAAGGGAACCGAACGTGAGAAGCAGGACCAGCGCCGCCACCGCCACACCAATGAGCTCAGTCGTGGCCTCGATCTCGGGCGAAGCATTAAGGGCCGAACCGCCGATCTCCACGGTCAGTCCCGCATCGCGCCCGCCCTGGGCGGCATCGGTCAGCGCCACGGTCGTGGCATCGCTCAGGTCGTCGGCCTTCGCCTCGTACATCACCGTCGTGTAGGCCGTGGAACCGTCCTTGCTGACAGCCTGCGTCCGGAACGGGTCGGGGACACTCTTGACCTGTGAGCCGCCGGCCAGTTCGCCGACGACCTGCTCGACGGCCGCCTTGTTGTCACTCGCGGTGATCTTCTGCCCGTCCGGCGCGACGAACACGAGGCGGGCCTGGGCTCCGTCGGCACTTCCCTCCCCCGGGAATCGCTCGTCCATCAGGTCGAACGCCTTCTGCGATTCCGTACCCGGAACCACGAAGGCGTCATCCGGCGCGGCCGGCGCCTTGACCGCGGCGAAAACGCAGGCCAAGAGCACCACAAGCCAGCCGAGTACGAACAGTTTTCGTTTCCGGAAAGCGAGACGGCCCAGTCGATAAAGATAGGAAGCCATGCTTGAGACACTCCAAGTTGAGGGGGGGTATCGCCTCAATCCTTCGTCCGCGCACCTGCCGGCGTCATCGTCGAACGTCACGCATTGGGTCGTACTGCGAAACGAGTAGACGCGTACGGTCCTACGGCCGCGAGGATGACTTCGGGTGAGCGGTCACGACGTATCCACACACCTGACGCCAGCCCCTGCCGGGGTGGAGCGGAGAACTTCGGACCCGGCCAGGAAGTGGACGCCCGGCCATAAGGGTTGGAGGCCGGTGTCTTCGTCATCGGGGAGGCCCCTCGTCGACATGCGTCTTCGCGGCAGGCCGCACCGGGTTCGTCCGGGCACGCAGGTCCGGCCGTCGACGGCCGCTTCGCCCGGGAGTCGCACCGGCGGCGTCCAGGAGCGCGGCGGGAGGATCGACCGTCCACCGGTACGTGTGCTCACCGGCGTCCGCGATCTCGACACAGCCGGAGCCGAGGTGCACCTCGGCTGTCGTCCCGCGGGGCACGCACACCCGGAGCGTGACGACACCGTCCTCGAGCACCCAGGAGCTCACCGCCCGCCCGTAGGGGGTGTCGACGGCGGCGCGGGCCGAGGTGATCCCACCGCCGATCGCCGGAACGACACGGATGCGGCGGTACGCGGGCGCGGCGGGGGCGAGGCCGGCCAGCCCGTCGACCAGCCAGGCGGCCACGGCGCCGGGGGCGAAGTGGTTGTGGGAGTCCTTCCCCCGGCCGTCCTCGTCATAGCCCTCCCAGCTCTCCCAGGTCGTCGTGGCGCCGCGGGAGATCTGGTGCAGCCAGGACGGGACGGTGTCGCGGAGCAGCAGCTCGACCGCCACGTCCGTCCGGCCGTGGCAGGCGAGGGTGGGCAGCAGCATCGCCGTGCTGAGGAAGCCGGTGCCCAGGTGCGTGTCCGCGGCGCGGATCAGCTCGACCAGGCGATCCAGCGCCGCCGGGCGCTGGGCGGGGTCGAGGAGGTCGAACGCCAGCGCGCGCACGTAGTCGTCCTGGCGGTCCGCGCCGATCCGAGCGCCGCCCTTGCGCACGAACGCCGCCCGCCACGCCGCCCCGACGCGGTCCGCGAGCGCGTGGTACCGCCGGGCGTCCGCGTCCCGGCCGAGCACCTGCGCGATGCGCCCGAGGGTACGGGCGGAGTGGGCGAAGTAGGCGGTCGCGACGGCGGCGGGCGGGCACACGAGCGTCCTCAGCACGGAGGGCACGGCGTTCTCACCGGGGCGGAGCCACTCGCCGAAGTGGAAGCCGCCGCCCAGGATGTACCGGTCGTGCTCGCCGAGCCGCCTGGCGAACCAGCGGGCCCGGCCCCGCCCGGCCGCCGCCGTGCGTTCGAGCAGGCCGACCCACCGCCGCATCGTCGGCCACTGCTCCTGGAGCACGCCCACGTCGCCGTAGGCCTCGTGCAGCGCCCACGGGATGAGGACGCACGCGTCACCCCAGCCGGCGACGGTCCAGCCGTGCCGCTGGAAGAAGCCCGTGACGCCGCCGCGGTCGTCATCGCGCGGATCGTCGTCGGGGACGAAGACCGGGATGCGGCCGTCGGGTCGTTGTTCCGCGGCGAGCACGCGCAGGTAGCGGCGGTAGAAGGCCTGCACGTCCATCAGCCGGGTCGCGGTCGGGGCGAAGACCTGGGCGTCACCTGTCCATCCCGACCGTTCCCGGGTGGGGCAGTCCATCGGCACTTCGAGGAAGTTTCCACGCATGCTCCACACGACGTTGCGGTACAGCTGCTCGACGCAGGGATCGGAGCAGGCGAACTCACCGGTCGTGCGCATGTCGCTGGAGATGACCACGGCCTCGACATCGGCCGGGCCGAGCCGGTGGGGGAGCCCGTCGACCTCGGCGTACCGGAACCCCCGGAAGGCGAACCGCGGCTGGTGCCAGTGCTCGTCGCCGTCCAAGGTCACCACGTCACGCTGATGGAGCCGCGTCCCCATCAGCGCGAGGTTGCCGTCGTCGAGCTCGCCGTCCGGTCCGAGCAGCTCGGCGTGGGTGATCCGGACGACCGTGCCGGCGGGGCCGCGCAGTCTCAGCCGGAGGTGGCCGGTGATGTTCTGCCCGACGTCGAGGAGCTGCCTGCCGGACGGGGCGACGGACACGGTGGCACCCAGGCGAATGACGTCGCGGACCCGGTCGGCCTGCTCGGCGACGAGCACGCGGTTGGTGGGCAGCGGCTCGGCGGAGGAGAACCGCTGCGGCCGCAGGCCGGTCAGCCAGTCCTCGTCCGGGATGCGCAGGTCGACCACCTCGCCGGTCTTGTGGTCGGCGGCGAGGATGCTGCCGGGGCCCGCTGCCCACGAGGTGTCGGTGCCGACGGTGACCGTGCTGCCGTCGGCGAGCCGCAGCTCGAACTGGGCGAGCGCGGCGAGCCGGCCGCCGAAATGGTTGCGTGTGCCCCGCACCCCGAGCCGGCCGCGGTACCGCCCGTCGCCGACGGCGATCGCGATCGCGTTGTGGCCGGACGTGAACGCCGCGGTGAGGTCGTAGACCTGGTACTCGACGAATTCAGCAGGCGGCGACCACCGTGGCACGATCGTGTCCGCCGTGAGGTGGATGCCGTTGACGAACAGGTGGTACCAGCCGAGCGAGGTCACGTAGGCGCGGGCGCGCGTCACCGCGTCGGGGAGCGTGACGACCCGGTTGAGATAGAGCACGGAGGAGTCGTCGGGGCCGGCCGGTGCGGAGCCGGTGATCCAGCGAGCGATCCAGTCCGCCGGATCGAGGAGCCCGGTCTCGAACCAGGCCGGGTCGCTCCACGCACTCGCCGAGCCGTCGGCCAGCCAGACGCGGGCCCGCCACGTATACCGGGTGCGCGAGCGCAGACCGGCCTGGGGCCAGGGCACGCCGAACGGCTGCGCGCCCTCGACCCGGCCGCTGTCCCACACAGCCGTCGCATCGTCGAGGTCGGCATCGGCGAAGACCTGGACCTGGTGGTGGCTCTGCGCTGCGGTCGTCGCCGCCTCGATGCTCCAGCTGAAGCGGGGGAGCGGGTCGTCGAATCCGAGTGGTTCGGTGCGGCCGTTCACGCGCAGGTCGTGGACGACGACGGGAGGGACGGCCACCTTACGAGCCGGACGTGTCGGGCGACGTGTCGGACGACGGATCTTCCGCGGGGTAGGGCAGCAGGCCCGCGGCGATCCGCTCCCAGGAGGCGACGAGATCGGCCATCAGCTCCGGTTCGTGCCGCGACCGGTCGGCGCATTCCGCCGGGTCGGTGCTCAGGTCGTAGAGCAGGTCCCCATCGGTGTGCAGCGGGGACTCGGCGTTCAGGCGGTCCATGAGCCGGTTCGACGGCCCGTCGGTGCGGTAGTACTTCCATTTTCCGCGCCGCAGCGCCCGCTCGTGCCGGGATCGCCAGAACAGGTCGCGCGCGGGCGCCGGTTCACCGCGCAGCAGGTAGCCCGCGAGACCCGTTCCGTCGAGCGGGACGGCGGGATCGGCTGTCACCTCGCCCACCTCGAGCATGGTGGCGGTCCAGTCGGGTGTCATCACCGGGAGGTCGCTGACCTGCCCGGGGTCGAGCCGGGCGGGCCAGCGCGCGATCGTCGGGACCCGGATCCCGCCCTCGAGCAGCGTGTGCTTCGCGCCGGTGAACGGCCAGGAGTAGGAGAAGCGCTCGCCGCCGTTGTCACTGCTGAAGATCACCAGCGTGTTCTCGGTGCCACCCGACCGGCGGAGGGCGGCCATGACCTTGCCGATCGACCGGTCCAGGTCCTCCACCATCTGCCGGTACTTCTCAGTGGACCCGCCGTCCAAGTGGATCAGCATCATCGAGCCCTCCTCGGGAGGGAGTTCCCGGATGCCCCGCTCCAACCGGGCGGCCTCCTTGATGTCGCCGTCCGCGATCCACGGCGAGTGCGGCGTCGTGAAGTTGAGGTTGAGCAGCCAGGGGCCCTCGTGGTCGCGTTCGACGAACTCCACGGCCCGCTCGGTGATGATCCGCGTGTAATAGCGGAGGTCCTGGTACGGCGTCTCGCCCTCGTACAGGTCGTAGCGGCCGAACGGGTCCAGCTTCGAGTAGTACTCGAGGACACCCTCGAAGCTGCCGAAGAACTCGGTCCACCCGGACCGGGTCGGGGAGAACCGGGGCAGCCTGCCGCAGTGCCACTTGCCGATCATCGAGGTGGTGTAGCCACCCGAGCGCAGCAGCGATGCCGGCGTGGGGTGTGACGGGTCGAGCCCGACGTCCGCCGCCGTCAACGGCTCGTGGAGGCCCGCCTCGATCCGTCCGGGATAGCGGCCGGTGTAGAGGCTGATGCGGGTGGGCGAGCAGGTCGACGAGCCGGAGTAGGCTTCGGTGAACCGGATTCCCTGCGCCGCCAGCCGGTCGAGGTTCGGGGTCGAGATGTGCGGCGACCCGTAGCAGGACAGGTCGGCCCAGCCCAGATCGTCGGCGAAGACGAACAGGATATTCGGCCGGTCGGACTGCCGGTCGGTGGCCGCCCGGAACGGACGGGCCTGCGCCGTCCACGGGGCCGCGGCGCTCAGGCCGGTCGCGACGGCGCCTGCTCCCAGGAGCCCGCCGAAGTCACGGCGGGACCAGGTGGGGCGAGAGGGGGGCATAAGGTCTCCTCGTTCTCTCGTTCGCTCGTTGTCCGCGGTCAGCGTGTGACCGGCGGGGCCGAACTCCCGGGCGCGGCGGCCTCGCAGACGACTGCTTCCACGGCAGGCGCGGTCGGCCCCGAGTCGGTGAACTCCGCCCAGCGGGTGTAGACGGCCCGGGGGTCCGACGAGAAGCGCCCTCCGTCGGCGGTCTCGACGTCCACGACTCCCGCCTCCGTCACCAGCATCAGGTGCCCGGCCGGGTTCGCGACCCTCATCCCACCTTCCGAGCAAAATAACCATGATGAATATGATGTATCTTGAGCTGGCAGTAT
The DNA here is from genome assembly GCF_055577685.1 of Streptomyces sp. NPDC033178. NCBI lineage: Bacteria > Bacillati > Actinomycetota > Actinomycetes > Kitasatosporales > Streptomycetaceae > Streptomyces > Streptomyces sp. NPDC033178. The sequence goes on along the minus strand of NZ_JBVIPT010000018.1, from coordinate 249,425 downwards.
GGCGGTGTCAAGCGATTCGTCATGACCGTCGTACTGGACCGGTGACATCCGAGGGGGAGCCCAGATGGCCACTGACACGAGCGCGACCACCCGAGCGGCGCGGGTCGCCGAGGTGATCGCCGACCTCGTCCGCGACGCAGGACCCGGCGCGCGGCTGGGCACCAAGAAGGAGCTGCAGTCGCGGTGCGGGGTCTCGGTCGGGACCTTCAACGAGGGGCTGCGCCTGGCCCAGTCGCGTGGGCTCGTCCGGGTGCGGCCGGGCCCCGGCGGCGGGCTCTTCGCGGGCGAGGAGTCGCCGATGGTCCGGCTCGGGCATGCGATGCTCGCGCTCGACTCCGACGAGACCTCGGTCGCGGACGCGATCCGGATTCGCGACGCGCTCGATCCGCTGCTGTTCCACGACGCCGCGTGGCACTCCTCGCCTCATGAGATCGCCAGGTACCACGAGCAGCTCACCGCCATGGACGCGGCGCGCGCCGACGGCGACGTGCGGGCCTTCATGGCCGCGAACTGGCAGCTGCACGAACTCCTGGCCCAGGTCAACCCGAGCCCCATGCTGCGGACGCTCTACCTGTCGCTGCTCGACGTGATCCGCGGGCGGACCGTCGACGTCCACGGCGCCGGGAACGGGACGCCGGACGAGGCCATGCGCGAGCGGCACCGCATCCACGTCGACCTCGTGGAGGCCATCGCCGCCCAGGACGCCGCGGCAATCTCACGGGCGACCCGGGACCATGCGCTCACGCCTGTGCGGCGCGGTTCCTGATGTCGGGTCACGGCGGCGCACGGCTCGGCAGCAGCGGCGCCCGAATGGCGTACCGGAGGTCCGTGGGCGGCGTCCGCTTCGGCCTGGCGGACCCGGCCCCGCAGGGCTTCGCTTCCTTGTCTGATGGATGTTCGTAGTGCGTTGAGCGTTTCAAGGACCAGGTCGGACAGCGTTTGATCATCTTCGCGGTCGAGCCAATGGTCGACTGCCGTGTGGAGCACGGTGATGCCGGTCTCGGCCAGTAGACGTGCAGGCAGCGCGTCGATGCCTCGCTGGATGAATCCCTTCCGGATCGCTTCGCACAGTGCGGCGCGTTTGCGGAGGTCGCGCTCGCGGAGGGCCACACGACGGCAGTTCCCCTGGGTGCCTGACCCGCGAGATCTTCACGCGGGTCGGCGACAGGTGGAGCCTGTACGTCATCGTCAGCCTCGGCCCGGGGACACGGCGCTTCGGGGAACTGCACCGAGTGGTGGACGGCATCAGCGAGCGGATGCTCGCCGTGACGCCGCGTTCCCTGGAGCGCGACGGGCTTGTTCGCCGCGAATCGCACCCGGAGGTTCCGCCCCGCGTCGAGTACTCGCTCACGGCGACGGGCCGGTCCTTGCTTGGTGTGCTCACCCCGCTGTTCGGATGGTGCCGGGACAACTCGGCGCATATCAAGACGTCGCGATCCGCCTACGACGCACGAACCCAGTGAATGCTCAGTGAATGCCGGGGCAGCCGTGATGTCCAGGGAAGTTGTGCGAGTCGATGACGTCTCCACGGCGGCAAGGGCTACGCCTACGACCGCCTGGACCACGACCACCTGCGCCGGTGGTTACGACAGCGCAGGATCGCCCACCGCGTCGCTCGCGAAGGCATCGAGTCCTCCGAACCGCCCGCTCCCACCGGCTCCCGGCGACGGCCGCACCCGTACCGTCGAGGCAACCGCGGACCGAGCCCGTCGCCGCTTCGGCTCAAAAGCCGTGCTTCCCGCTGCTTTTGGCAAACGTCCGGCCGCCAGGAGCCAGTGAGGTTCTGGGAACTTTCTGAGAAGCAGTGCCATGCGTGGGTGGCGCCCGGCTCGTGACCTGCGGCGCCCGGTCGTCGGCTCTCAGGAATCTCCCAGAACCTCTCCGGAACGTGGTACCCGAGACCGCCAGTCTGTGCGGGTCCCCGTGGCACGCGGCGTCATTCCTCCCCCGAACGGCGCCGCGTGCTTCCCCGCAAGCGAAGCGGAGAGTTCCCGACATGGCTGTCACCACGCCCCGTCTCCAGACCCGGCCAGGGTCCAGTCCGCGGCCCGGTGCCGGGCCGCGGCCCCAACACCGCCCCGTGCCCGTGCAGTTGATCGGCCCGTGGCAGAACGCTCTGGAAGGGGCGGCGGCCGCGCTGTGCGCGGTGCTCGCCATGGCGGCCGTGTCCGTGCTGGCGCTGGCACTGCTGGACGCGGGGTCGGTCGGATCGCTGTGGTCGCTGACGATGGCCCTGACGGCCATGGCCGTCGGCGGCTCGGTGAGCGCGGGTTCGGACGTGTCGGGAGACACGGGGTCGATGGGCGGACTGGCCGGTCTGTTCGGCGGTGGTGGTGGCATGGGCCCGTCGATGAGCGGAGCGGCCGATGCGGTACCGCTCGGCGTGACGCTGGTCGGCACCGTCGTCCTGTGGGTCGCGTTCTCCCGGCGGCTGAGGTCGGGACAGCGGCAGCGGCGGTTCACCGCCGGTGAACTGGCCGTGCGGGCGGCCGGAGCGGGGACTGCGGCATGGGCCGCACTCATGGTGGTGGCCGGCCTCGGGCAGGGATCGGCCACCTTGCCCGAGTCGGCCATGGCAGCGATGGGCGGCACCGGTGGCGGGTCTGCCGGGGGTTTCGGCGGCGGTGGCGACAATCCGATGGGCGAGTTGTTCGGTGGCGGCGGCAGTGGCGGTATGTCGGCCCCGATGGCGATGACGTACCAGGTGGGTGTGGGATCGGCCGGCTTCGGCGCGGTGCTGTGGGTGGCCGTCGTCCTTGGCGTGGGATGTCTGATCAGCCGGCGGGTGCGGTTGCCGCTGAGCGGTGCGCTGGACCGGTTGCGGCCCACCTGGGCCCCGAGCCTCTCGGCCGTCGTCCGTACGATCCTCGTCCTGGCGGCCGTCATGCTGGTGCCGTTGGTGTTCGTCGGGGCGGCGGTGGGCGGCCGGGCCGGGACGCTGGCGGGCAGTGCCCTGTTGTTGGCCCCGAACGCGCTGGCGGTCTTCCTGACACTGGGCGTCGGTTCCTCATGGACGCTCGGAGCGCACCCGGTGCGGAGCGACAGCAGCAGCAACCCGCTTGCCGGGCTGATGGGAGGAATGGGCGGGACGGGCGGCATGCCCGGCATGAGTGGCGGATCTCAGACCGACCGCACCGAACACCTCAGGTCCCTGTCGGCAGGCGGATGGCCGCTGTGGCTCGGGGCCCTCGCGGTGACCGGCATCATCCTGCTCGGCTGCGCCTACCGGGCGGCCCGCACCACGAATCCGGCGCACCTGCGTCCTCTGCACCCCTACCGCGGTCCGCTGGCCCGGCACCTCGGCATGGCCGAGCGGTTCGGTGTCGTCACGGCCGTTGTCCTGGGCGGCGCGGCCTGGCTGGCCGGGGCTTCCGGGAACATCGGCATCAGCATGTTCGGCAGCGAGATGGGGGGAATGCGGGCCGAGCTCAGCGGCAGTGTGCCGTGGACGGTCGTACTCGCTCTGCTCGTCGGGGCCCTGGCTGGGTTCACCGGAAGTCTGTTGTCCACGGCGCGCGGTGACCACGGGTCACGGTGAGCCCGTGGTCACGGTGGCCACGGGCTTTACGCATGAACACAGCTCGCTTTCGTATCCTGCCGAGCAGGATCCCGGCCGCAGTGGGCGGCGCGCCTTCCGATGCCTCCCTGTGTCCGGCGGAGCCGGGAGCGGATTCCCGGTCGCCTGGAGGCCCCTTTGACTGCCCTTGAGCGCTCTGCCCTGCGCGGCGCCGCCGCAGGAAACGATCCCGGTGCGGCGGCCACCACGGGCGTGAACCTGCTGGTCGTGGACGACGAGCCCACCGTGCGGGAGCTGCTGTGCGCGGCGCTCAGGCACTCCGGGTTCACCGTCGCCGCGGCCGGCACCGGGCAGGAAGCCCTGGACCAGGCAGGAGAGACCTCGCCAGATCTCGTCCTACTGGACGTCATGCTTCCCGACCTGGACGGCTTCGAGGTGATCCGGCGACTGCGCGAGCAGCACCGGCCCGCCGCGGCGCCCCATGCCGGACACATCCCCGTCGTGTTCCTCACCGCCCGTGACGCCACCCAGGACAAGATCGAGGGCCTGGTCCTGGGCGGCGACGACTACGTGACCAAGCCGTTCGACCTCCAGGAGCTGATCGCCCGCATCCGTGCCGTGCTGCGCCGCACCAGCGGCGACCCCACCGCACTGCTGCGCGTGGCCGACCTGGAACTCGATCCCGACGGCGTCCAGGCGGCCCGCGCCGGCGAGCCGATACGCCTGTCACCCACCGAGTTCCGGCTGCTGCACTACCTGATGGCCAACGCCGGGCGCACGGTGTCGAAAGCGCAGATCCTCCAGCGAGTGTGGGACTACGACTTCAACGGTGACACCGGCATCGTCGACACGTACATCAGCTACCTGCGGCGCAAGATCGACAACGGCGGCCCGAAGCTCATACACACCGTGCACGGTGTCGGCTACGTACTGCGCGGACCCAAGTCATGACCGCGCCCCGCATGCGTGCCGTGTGGGCGCGGGCGTCACTGCGCAGCCGTGTGCTGCTGTTGGCCGTCGCTCTCCTGACGGCCGGTTTCACGGCGTTCAGCGTGGTCACCGGCAACGCCCTGCGCGGCTACATGGAAGACCGCGTGGATGCCCAACTCCGCGCCACCGCCCAGGTGTTCACCCTGCTGCCGCCCACGGTGGCCGAGAACGGAGCCGACCGGCAGCCGCCGGCGGGCCTCGCCGACTTCAGTACCGACGTCCTGGGCAACCCCGTCATCACGTACGTCACCGAGGACGGCACGGTCGAGAGCAGCATCGACTCCCTCGCCGCGGCGAACCGGACGGGGGACGCACGGGGCCCGGCCCTTCCCCGGTTCGACACGGCCGCGGTGGCCGCCCGCGAGGCGCGCCCGTTCACCGTCGGCAGCACGAAGGGCGACACGCGCTGGCGGGTGATCGCCGTGCCCAGGACCACCCGAGCCCGGCTGCCGGGGATCACGGTGGCGAGGACGCCGGCCGTCTCCGGCAGCGTGATCGTGGCGACGCAGATGACTCAGGTGGACGACACGGTGGGCCGCATGTGGCGGAACTACCAGAGCACCGGACTCGGTCTGCTCGCGTTCCTTGCCGTGGCCGGTTGGTTCGCGGTCCGGTCCGGGCTGCGCCCCCTGTCCCGCATCGAGCAGACCGCCGCCGAGATCGCGGGCGGCGACCTTTCCCGCCGGGTTCCCGAACTAGCCGGCCCTAACACAGAGTTGGGACGTCTTGCCGCAGCGCTGAACGGCATGCTCGGCCAGGTGGAGACCGCCTTCGCCGCGCGCTCCGAGTCCGAGGCGAGGATGAGCCGGTTCGTCGCCGACGCCAGCCACGAGTTGCGTACTCCGCTCGCCGGCATCAAGGGACTGACCGACCTGCACCGCATGGGTGCCCTCGCGGACCGCGAGGACATCGACGCCACGATGTCCCGCATCGCCCGCGAGTCCGACCGCCTCACCCGGCTCGTGGGCGACATGCTTCTGCTGGCCCGCCTCGACGAACACTCGCTGAAGGCCACGGGAGGGCCCGCCGGTCACCGTGCGCCGGACTCCCCACCTGGCCTCGACCTCGCCCCGACCGACCTGCGCACACTCGCCGCGGACGCCCTTCACGACGTACGCGCCCTGGATCCGGCCAGGGCCGTCACCCTCACCGGCCCGGCCGGCGACGGCCCACCCGCCTCCGCGCCGGCCCTCGCCGATGAGGCCCGCCTGCGTCAGGTCGTCACCAACCTGGTCGGCAACGCCGTCACCCACACACCAGCCGGTACGCCCATCCGCATCGGCGTCGGCACGGTCGGCGACCACGCCGTTCTGGAGGTCGCCGACCAGGGCCCGGGACTCGGCCCGGAGCAGACCAGCCGCATCTTCGAACGCTTCTACCGTGCCGACACCTCCCGCAACCGCGCCACCGGCGGCGCCGGCCTCGGTCTCGCCATCGTCCGCTCCCTCGTCACCGCCCACGCGGGACGCGTCGAGGTCGACTCGGCCCCGAGCCGGGGCACGGCCTTCCGGGTTCTCCTCCCTCGGCTGAGCCTGAAGAGTTCAGCCTGACCACGGACGGCCCACGCCGTCACCTGGCTCGTGGCCGCGGCGCCCCCGCAAGGCCGGAAACGCCGACCGGAATACGCGGAGGGAACATGGAGCGGAACGGGACAGGTGCGCCAGGTGTGGCGAGGGTGGCGCCGGGCTCCTGACGAAGAGCGGGGACGGTCCGGGGGTCACTGCCGGGGTTTTCCGACGCCTATCTGCATGAGGTCCTCGCCGATGCGAAAGCGTCCGGAAAAGCCCCTTCTCGCGCCGAGCCAGCGTTCTCGCGGATTGTTGGCGGGGCCGAAGTGGGACAGTACGAGTGCCTTGGCCGCAGCACGTTCGCACAAGTCGTCGGTGTCGAAGCGGAACGCGAAGGACGGGAATACCTGTCCGTGATCGACCAGTGCCGCGGTGACCTTGACCCGATCGTCTTGGTACACCTCGATGGGATGAGCGAGCCGGGGTGCGGGGACCTGGTTGGGATCGGCACCGGCTCCGGGCGGCAGCGCGATGTCGTGGGCGGTGAGGCCGGCGCGGATATCGGATGCGGCCATGTCCCGGATCCGGTCGTTGAAGTCGGTGGCGAACGCCTGCAAGATCAGGTCCGTCATGTCCTCGGTGCCGGGCCACGGGTTGCCAGGGCTCACCGGTTCCGCCACGGAACGTCCCGGTGGGTAGACCTCCGGAAGCACGCCGCGGCGTCCCGGGCCGAATACCCGCACCGGCCGATCCTCGGTACCGAGTCCGTTTCCCGGAAAGCCGAAGAGCGTCAGCGCGGGGTAGCCGGCAACGTGGTCGGAGTGCAGGTGCGTGAGAAAGACGGCGCGCAGCTTCGTGAAGTCGGTCGCCGTCGATTGCCCGGCGAACAGTCCGGCCTGTCGGTAGCGCTGCCCCATGCCGTCACCGCAGTCGACCAGGTAGACGGCGTCACCGACTACGACGGCGGAGGAGATGCCGACCTGATAGCTGCTGCCGGACCACCAGTTGGGACCGCCGGCCGTGCCGAGCAGTATCAGACGGGTGTGGTAGCGGTGCGCGTCGCTTGTTCCCCGGGTGGCGGCGGCAACCGCGGTCGAAGCGGTCGCCGGGGCGGCGACCACCGCGCCGGCTGTGGCACCGGCCGCGGCCGCGGCGCCTCTGAGCAGGTTTCGCCGTGACATCGACTCGACCCTGCCGAACAGTTCGCACATGTTCGTATTCCCTTCCGGGGCGTCGGCACCGGCGCCTCCGGAACAGTTCTAGGGCCCCGGGGTGATGTGGGTCCAATACCGAGATCGCGAAACACCTATAGACATTCTCTATCGGCAAGCTATTGTGCGATCATGGAATTGCATCAGCTGCGCGGTGTGGTCGCAGTGGCGGATCACGGCAGTTTCACCCGTGCTGCCGAGGTTTTGCACATTTCCCAGCCGTCGCTGTCATATTCGATCTCTCGCCTGGAGACCGAGCTGCGGACAAAACTGTTCGAGCGGCTGCCAAGGCAAGTCGTTTCGACCGCGGCCGGTCAGGCTTTCCTGGCTCATGCGCGTGCGGTCCTGGAGCAGGCCGATCGCGCACGGGCCGCGGTCAGAGATGCCGAGCACCCGGTGAGTGGTCGTGTTCACCTGGCCCACATCCGCACGGCCGCAGCGGAAGTGGCACGGATGGTCCGGGATTTCCGCGAGCAGCATCCCCGTGCGATATGCGTGATCCACGATCCCGTCGACGACGCGCAGATCGTTCGCGACCTGCGTTCGGGAGCACGCGATGTGGGGATCATGAGATCGTCCTACGTGCCACGGGATCTGCTGGCCGTCGATGCCGGCACGGAGCGTTGGGTCGCCGCGTTCGCCGACGGACAGGCCCCGGGGCAGGCCACGATCGGTCTGGAGGATCTCGCGGAGCACCCGCTCGTCGCGCCTATCGCCGGCACCGGTATGCGGGCGCGGTTCGACGAGTTGTTCGCAAGCGCCCGGCTCGTTCCCGAGGTGGTGGCCGAGTGTATGGACATCCACATGTCTCTCGGTCTGGCGGCCTGTGGGGTCGGTGCCGCCCTTGTCCCTGACTCACTGGCCCGCACACGGCCAGAGGTCAACTGCGTGACGGTGACGCCGCGGGTCAAACACGAGCTGTCGGTCGTACGCAAAGCCGGTGCGACGACATCGTCGATCGGCTCGTTCTGGGCTGTGTCCGCCACGCCGGAACGATCACGCCGACGTGGTCCATCGGATTCATGGCACTCCCCTCCCTGATCAGGTCGCGGCCTCCAGATCCGCGAGGGGCTTCGAGGTCGGCGAGGCGCCGGTCCTGGAAGCGGAGGTCGGAGCGGGCGGCCGTGAGCCGCTCGGCGAGGGCGGCGAATGCGGCCTCGTCACGGACCCGTCCCGGGTGGGACCAGGCGACCAGGACGGTGGCGGCGGTGACAGGGCCGATCCCTGTTTCCTCGGGGAGGCCGGCCGCAGGGCTGGCGTCGACGAGCTCGCCCATCCGGTTCATGTTGTCTGCGATTTCGGTGTCAAGGGCGAGGATCCTCTTGGCCAGACGGACGGCCTCGGTGCGGGCTGTCGTGGCGGCGAGGTGATCCTCCCGGGGGCGCCAGCGGGCGATTTCGCCGATCTGCCTGGCGCCGGGGGGACGACGGGCGTCTATGCCGAGGTCGGCGGTGCGCACGAGGGCAGTCAAGGCGTTCACGGCCCTGGTCCGTTCGCTGGTGAGCTCGTCCCGGGAGGTGAGGAGGATCTGTGCTGCCGCCCGCACCCCCTTGTCCATCTGCGGAGTGCGCAGCTGTTCTTCGGGGAGCGGAAGCACGGCAGCGGCTATCCGCCGGGCGTCGATCGGGTCGGATTTGCCGATGCCGCGGCGGCCGGCGCGGCCCATTCTGGCGGCTTCAACCACCTGATAGCCGGCACGTGCCGTCTGGCGTGCGATCTGGGCTCCGTAGCTGCCTGCACCCTCGATCACCCACAGACCGGTTTTTGACCATGGTGCGCACGGTCAGGTCCTCGATCACGAGCGTTTGGTTTTCGCGCACGAGCCGGGTGGTCAGTTTGTGCAGGCCGTCCCGTCTGCGGTCGGCGATCCGGGCATGGATCCTGGCGACCTTGAGCCGGGCCTTGTTCCGGTTCGCCGAACCCCTGGTCTTTTTTGCGGGGTTGCGCTGAGCCTTCGCCAGGCGAACGCGGTCCTTGCGCTCGTGGCGCGGGTTGGTGACCTTCTCCCCGGTGGACAGGGTCAGCAGGTGGTCCAGGCCCACGTCGATACCGACCGCGTTGCCGCTGGCCCGCTGCGGCTTGACGGACGGGTCGTCACACAGCATCGAGACGAACCAGCGGCCCCCTGCGTCCTGCGACACCGTCACCGTCGAGGGCTTCGCCTGCTCGGGCAGGGGCCGGGGCCACACGATGTCCAGCGGTTCAGGCATCTTCGCCAGTGTCAGTTTCCCGTCTCGGAACCGGAAGCCGGACGTGGTGTACTCCGCCGACTTCCGGGACTTCCGCCTGGACTTGAAGTGCGGGTACCTGGCCCGCTTGCCGAAGAAGTTGGTGAACGCCGTCTGCAAGTGCCGCAGCGTCTGCTGCAACGGCACCGACGACACGTCGTTGAGGTAGGCCAGTTTTTCGGTCCTCTTTCACACCGTCAGCATCGCGGAGGTAGCGTTGTAGTTGACCCGTTCCTGACGCGTCCACGCCTCGGTACGGGCGGCGAGCGCCAGGTTGTAGACCTTGCGAACGCATCCGAAGGTGCGCGACAGCTCGGCTGCCTGCGCATCACTCGGACAGAAGCGGTACTTGAACGCCCGCTTCACGTTGCGCGTGGCCACTCTCACAAACTAGCGGGTCCACACGAAAGAACGAAACTGCCGGTCAGGGCACTGCGATCCGCCCTGGCGGCGAATCCCAGCTCATTGCCCTGCTCCGCAGGAGTCCGTTTCCTCTCCACCCTGAAGGCGGAGTATCCACGGAGGAACCGATGAAGGCCGCGGACGGGGCCGCAGCGCTACCCATGGCGATGGCCGACACCTCTTGTCGATCGCCGAACCACCCGGCGTCGGGGAGATGCCCGTAGGGGGAGCACCTGGCGAGATTCGGGCATCCCGCGGGGCCTTCCGTGCCTGGGACAGCGGTGAACGGCCCTGTCGCCGTCCTGCATGCTCGACGCCCGATGGTCAGGCATTCAACTTCGGCCCAGACTGGACTGTTTGAGCCATCGAAAGATCAATAACCTGTCCCTCGACGGCACGCATCTACTTACGAGGAGTACCGTGTCCACTGCACAGCAGGTGCCCGACATCCTCTCGCCCGAGTTCGCTGCGGATCCCTATCCCGCGTACGTGGCGATGCGGGAGAAAAAACCCCTGATCTGGCACGAGGCCACCCAGAGTTACATCATCTCCCGCTACGACGACGTCGAGCGGGTCTTCAAGGACAAGAAGTCCGAGTTCACGACCGACAACTACAACTGGCAGCTGGAGCCGGTCCACGGCAAGACAATTCTCCAGCTCAGCGGTCGGGAGCACGCGGTGCGGCGCGCACTCGTCGCCCCCGCGTTCCGCGGCAGCGATCTGCAGGAGAGATTCCTGCCGGTCATCGAGCGCAACTCGCGCGAACTCATCGACGCCTTCCGGCACTCCGGCTCGGCTGACATCGTCAGCGACTACGCGACCCGGTTCCCGGTCAACGTCATCGCGGACATGCTGGGCCTGGACAGAGCCGACCACGCCCGCTTCCACGGTTGGTACACCGCCGTCATCGCATTCCTCGGCAACCTCTCCGGTGATCCCGAGGTGACCGCCGCCGGCGAGCGCACCCGTGTGGAGTTCGCCGAGTACATGATTCCGATCATCCGCGAGCGGCGCGACCACCTCGGCGACGACCTGCTGTCCACGCTCTGTGCCGCCGAGGTCGACGGTGTCCGGATGAGCGACGAGGACATCAAGGCGTTCTGCAGCCTGCTGCTCGCTGCCGGCGGGGAGACCACTGACAAGGCGATCGCCAGCATCCTCGCCAACCTGCTCCTGCACCCCGAGCAGTTGGCGGCGGTCCGCGAGGAACGGAGTCTGATCTCCGCGGCCTTCGCCGAGACGCTGCGCTACACCCCTCCGGTCCACATGATCATGCGACAGTCGGCCACCGAGGTCGAGGTCTCCGGCGGCACTATCCCGCAGGGAGCCACGGTGACGTGTCTCATCGGAGCTGCCAACCGGGACGAGCGCCGCTACCGCGACCCCGACCGGTTCGACATCTTCCGAGACGACCTCGCCACGACCTCTGCGTTCTCGGCTGCTGCCGACCATCTCGCTTTCGCGCTGGGCCGACACTTCTGCGTCGGCGCGCTGCTCGCCAAGGCAGAGGTCGAAGTGGGTGTGAACCAACTGCTCGACGCGATGCCCGATGTGCGTTTCGCCGACGGCTACGAGCCCGTCGAGCAGGGCGTTTTCACCCGCGGCCCGCAGTCACTGCCGGTGCGCTTCACCCCGGTCACCACCTGAGCGATGGCCCGGTGGCGATCCACGTTCTCCGCGTGCCAGGGGCCCCCGCGGGTCCCTGCCCGGCCCGCGGAGGACGTGGACGTGGCTACTGCGCCGCCGGAGTGAACTGCACCGGCAGGGACGTCAGTCCGCGCATCCAGATGGACGGACGCCAGGTCAGCTCCGCCATTTCGATGCCCAGCACCAGGTCGGGCAGCCGCTCCAGAAGAGTCTCCACCGCCGTGCGTGCCATCACGTCGGCGAGCAGCGGCGCCGGATAGGGGCAGCAGTGCTCGCCGTTGCTGAAGGACAGGTGCGCGGAGTTCTCGGCGCCGACATGTGCGTCGGGCCAGATCTGAGGGTCCGTGTTGGCCGCCGCGAGGCCGAGGACGAGGCAGTCGCCCTCGCGGATGAGCCGCCCGCCGAGCTGTGTGTCGCGCACGGCCCAGCGGCCGATGAAGTTCTGGGTCGGCGTGTCCAGCCACAGCACTTCGTTCAGCGCGTCGCCGACACTGACCCGGCCGCCGGAGACGTTGATCGCGAAGCGCTCATCGGTCAGCAGCAGACGCAGGGTGTTGCAGATCCAGTTGGCGGTCGGCTGCTGTGCCGCGGCGATGACGGAGATCAGGTCCTGCACGATCTCCTCGTCGCTGAGGCCTGCCGGATCCAGCAGCATCCGGGAGGTGACGTCGGGACCGGGGCGCTCCCGCTTCTCCTTCACCAGCTGCATGATGCGTTCCCCGACGCGCATGTACGCTGCCACCGGATCGTCGCCCTCACCGGCGTCCAGCGAGATCCGCAGATCGTCGACGAGCTGCTCTGTATCCGCGCTGCCCTGCGGCATCCCGCACATCCACAGCACCGCATGGGCCGGCAGGGCATGCGCGTACGCGCTCATCAGCTCGGCCTGACCGCTGCCGGCGAACGAGGTGATCAGTTGCTCGGCGATCGACTGGCATTCGCGGGCCAGTTCGAACTGGTCGACCCCCTCCAGCGCCTGGGTGATGACGCCCGCCCGGCGCTGATGCTCCTGGCCCTCGGTGAACAGCACGGACGGCTGATAGCCGACGAACGGCAGCAGGGGCCAGTCCTCCGGGATGTTCGGCCACTGGTTCCACCGCCGGGAGTCCCGCGCGAACAGCTCGTCATGGCTGGTCACAAAGCTGACCTCGGGATAGCCGAGCACGAGCCAGGCCGGGATGTCGCCGTCGAGCAGGACCGGCGCCACCGCCCCGTGTTCCCGGCGCATGGTGCGGTACAGGTGCGAGGGCGTCTGCTGGTACTCCAGACCGCCCAGGGGTACGGCGGAGGCATGTGCCGGGCAGCCCGGCGGAGGCGTGCCCGTGGACGGGGAGCCGGTGGAGTCGCTCACGAGGTCCCCTCCTGGGACAGTGCCAATGCGTGGAGATGGTCCACGAGAGTGATCAGGACCTCTTTGCCCGACGACCTGACCCGTGCATCACAGTCGACCATGGGTACGTGTTCGCCCAGTGCGAGTGCCTGTCGGATCTCGTCGAGCGAGAGCCGGCGCTTGTCGTCGTCGAAACGATTGACGGCCACCACGAACGGCGTCTCGTGGTGTTCGAGCCTGTCGATCGCGTACCAGGAGTCCTCCATACGCCGGGTGTCGACAAGGACGATCGCGCCCAGAGTGCCGGAGAACAGACGGTCCCACAGGAACCAGAAGCGTTCCTGACCCGGTGCGCCGAACAGGTAGAGCACCATGCGCCGGCTGAGGCTGATACGTCCGAAGTCGAAAGCGACGGTCGTCGTGGTCTTTCGCTCCACACCCGTCGTCTCGTCGACGCCCTGCCCCGCCTGCGTCATCACCTCTTCGGTGTTCAGCGGCCGGATCTCGCTGACCGAGCGGACCAGGGTGGTCTTGCCGACACCGAAACCGCCCACGACGACGATCTTCAGGCCGGTTTCGGCGGCATCGGCCAGCGGTGTGCGCTGGGCGGGCAGCTCAGAGGTTGCGGAGCCCATGGAGCACCTCCTGCAGCAGGGCGGTTTCGGGGAGGGTCGCGACGGACTCGGCCGCGCGGGGGTGACGGGCGCTCACCTTGCCCATGGCATGGAGGTCGCCGAGGAGGATCCGTACGACGGTGATGGGCAGCTTGAGCTCGGCCGAGATCTCGACCAGTGCCGTCGGGTGCCGGCACATCCCAAGGATCCGGGTGTGTTCGGACTGCATCCCGGCGGTGGGCTCGCACTCACTGACGATCAGTGTGACCAGGTCGAAGGCGTCGTCGGCTTCACTGCGTCCACCCGTGACCATGTAGAGCCGGTCGGGGTCGCCGACGTCCACGGGTTTGTGGATCACGCCGAGGCACCCCCGGTGACGGAGGCGCGGGGCTCGGCCCGCAGATGGTCACCGATCTGCTCCACCAGCTCGGTCATCTGATGGCCGACGACACCCGGGTCGGCGCTCTCCTCGGCGACGACCGCGAGATGCGCGCCCTGTCCGGCGTCCACGATGAACAGGAGACCTCCGTGGAACTCGGTCATGGAGTGCCGCACGCCGCCCGTTCCGTCGCCGAACTCCACGGACGCGCCCTGCGCGAGAGCCTGGATGCCGGAGCAGATCGCCGCCAGCTGATCGGCCTGGTCGAGGGTGAGGTGGTCCGTCCAGCACAGCTTCAGGCCGTCCCGTGACAGGACGAGTGCGTGGCGGGTGCCCGGGGTGCGCTCCATGAGGTTCATCAAGAGCCAGGTGAGGCTGTTGTCAGTGGTCTCCATGATGGGCGGGACGGGTCATGACCTCTTGGTGGTCACCCGGCCCGTTCCTCCAATCCAACGGGATGCGGCGAATCAATGCGGAGGGGGCTTGCGGTGCCCCTGAGGTGTGCGAAGAACCCGGGGATCTAGTCGTCCGCCTCGGGCCCGGTCTCGTGCCCGGCGTCATCGCCGGGACCGGCGAGGGAGTCGGCGGAGGGCCCTCCGGCCTGTCGGCCGCGGTGGAAGGCACCGAACTGGCTTCCGGCGTCGCGCGCCGGACCGGTTCCGCTGGGCTCCGCCCAGGATGGCTCGGCCGTCGTCTTCGGCCGTCCTCGTTCTGCCTCGGCCATGGTGCGGCCGGGGGCCCGGACCGGCAGCCCGTTGGGAGTGGCCGCGGTGGGCCTGCCGGGAACGTCGGCTCGGGGCGCCTCACCCGCGGGCGCGACCGCCTGAGGTCGCAGCGGGAGTGCTTCCTCGACCGCGGGAGCCGACGCGGCGGTCGGAACTTCCGCGCCACGACGCGGAGGCTCGGGAGCGACCGGCTCGCGCTGCTGCGCCACGAGTTGGGGCGGCAGCAGTACGACGACGCCGGTGCCGCCGCGCGAGGAGGGACGGTAGTTGACGCTGATGCCGTGCTTGGCGGCGAGCCGCCCCACCACGCTCAGACCGAGCCGGGTGCCCTGCAGCGAGGCGAGGTCGGTGACCTGGCCCGACACCGACTCCGCCGCCCGGCGCATGGAGGCGTCGGACATCTTCAGGCCGCTGTCCTCGATGGTGATGACGAGACCGGCGCTGCGCTCTTCCACGTATACGTGGACCTCGTCGATCGGCGGCGAGAAGTTGGCGGCGTTGTCCATGAGTTCGGCCAGCAGGTGCATCACACCCTCTGCCGCGAAGCCCGCGATGGCGACCTTGCTGGAGTTGTGCAGACGGACGCGCCGGTACGCGGCGATCCGGCCGACGGAGCCGCGCAGAATGCTCTCCATGACGATCGGCTTGTTCCAGACGCGGCTGGAGCGGCCGCCCATCAGCAGGGCGAGCCGGTCGGTCATGAGGCCCAGCTGGGAGGTGCTGTGATCCAGGCGCAGCAGATCGCCGAAGATCTCCCCGGCGTGGCGGTCCTGCATGTCCCGCAGGTCGGCGAGCATGCCCACGGTCTTGGCCTGGACCCGGCTCAGCGCCTTCGCGGAGGCGGCCTGGGCGGCGGCGGAACGGCGCTCTGCGTACGCGAGTTCACGGATGAACGACTCCGCGGGGGAGCGCAACAGGGGGATGCTCGGCCAGTCCAGCTTGGCGAGTACGGTGTCGGCCGAGCTGCCCTCGCGCAGCAGGGCCACCGCGGCCGGCAGGGTGTCGTTGGTGAGGCGTTCGAGTTCCTCTGTCCCCCGGGCCAGTTCACGACGCATCATGTCGAGGTCCGACTGAGCCTCGGCGGTTCGCCGGACCGACGCGGCGACCTCGGTGGTGAAGACGTGCAGCATCCGGCGCAGGTACGGGTCGGAGGGGGTGGGCAGCCCGGCCAGGACCTCGTCGGTGCCGATGCCCTCGTTGAGCTGCTTGGCTATCGTCGGCAGGGTCACATTGACCAGCTGATCCGTCTCGGCGCCGTGCTGCATCCAGTTGTTCTTGGTCATCTCCAGCTCACCGGTGCGTGACACCGTCTCACGGTGGGCCTGACGCAACCGGGCGGAGGCGAAGGCGACGACGGCCGCGATGCAGCCCCAGGCTGCGATCGCAGTGCCCGCCACCCACGGGCGGGCTCCCTCGGGGGCGAGGCCGACGGCCGCTCCGGCTCCCGCGGCCGTGACGACCAGGAGTGCGGAGAACACGGCTGGGGAGGAACCCGTCGTCTGCGCGGATCGGCGCTGGCGGGGGCGAGCAGGCACTGGCATTCCGCGGTCCCTCGGTCCGTGTGAGCAGGGGGTGCGCCCATGGCTGAAACATCGCCGAGTATCCGGAAGACGGTAGGGCATCTTCCGGATCAAGCACGTCGCTCATGCTAGTCACCACACCAGGCACACGGGCCCCGGCGAAGGGCCGACTTCACTTCGTCGAAAAATGGCTACCGCGGCACAACTGTGTGGTATCCGAACTGACTTGCCACCACTGATCCATGGCATGCGGCATGCGGCATCTGGCGTTTTCCGGCGATTTACCGTCCCCTCGCCGCGTTCGATATTTCGTGACACTCGGCTTGGAGTGCGTATTTTCAGCCAATTGAGCACCGGTGATGGCCGATGAATCAGACAGTCATGAACAAGGATGGCGCGGACATTGTGAGGATCCACCGATGGCCGGTGGCCTGCGAGTTGCGGCGGGGGTCGGCGGCGGACGGGCTTGGTATGCCTGCATCGTTGAGCGCGCGGGTGATGCGGGCGATGCTGTGCCGTCCTCCTGGCCGACAGTCTGCGGGGCGACGATTCCGCCCAGTTCGGCACGCACATCTCATCCCCGTAGTGCTCGCAGAGCGGGGCCATGGTGGCGAACTGATCGTGTGGGTCAATGAGCGGGTGCGTTGCCCCGGCCTCGCTGCCCGGGGGTGTACGAGGCGGGAGTGAGGGCCGTCAGTTGTGTCCGGCCCGGCGGCAGGGACTCCTCACTCATCGCTCGTACGCACGGGCTGCCCGCTTGCTGCTCCAGCTCCTCCACGGTCGCCGGCGCGAGAACGGCGCACACCCGGTCGTACGCACCTTCACCGAGGGCCCGCTCGAACACGGCCGTCGTGTCGCGTACATCGTCCCGTCGTTCCGCCACCGTTCCGCGCCCGCTGACGCCGCAGGCATCCAGGAGAACGGCAACAGCCACCCCGCACGCTCGCCTGGCTCCGGCGGATCTTTCCGGGCCCGGCGTTCCTGGCACGGCTGCGTTACTGGGCTGCACCAAGGTTGGCCGGACAGTCACGCGAGCGATGGCCACCGATCGGCGGCCCACTCCAGCCATCCTGACCGCCCAGGAGGCGGACCTCCAATCTCATGTCCATCGAGTTCCGTGGCGTCGGGCTCCTCGAACAGCGTCCTCCAGTGCACGAGGTCCGTCTCGCTCATCGCGAAGGTCTGATCAGGGGTGGTCGACTGACGACGGGCGATCCGAGCACGTTGGGTCTCATGGTCCACCGGCACGTACACAAGGTGACAGGACGCGCCCACAGACATCACCAACCAGCGGATCGCGGACCTCTCGTCACGAGACCAGCATCCGAAATCCAGGACCACGTTCGTGTGAGGTCTCATCGATGTTGCGGTAGCCGGACGGCTGTGACCTGCGGTCCCGCAGATGTGCTGAGACAGCCTTGAGGGGCGGTTCGGGGGAGGGGAGCACGCCTGAACTGCGATCCTGCAAGTCGATTGAGACTGCCGCAGATGTTGTGGAGAACGCCTATGGGCCTCCACGGATGGCCGTCGAGATGGGAACCAGGTGGCACTGAAGCAGGTGGTCTTGCCGTCGTTGGGATCGAATGCGGTCCGGCCGGTGCTGTTCGGCGCGGGGTGCAGGGGCTCAAGGGTCTGGGATCGGGGAAAACGGGCCGGGGCGCCCCAGCAGTCCAGCACCTGCAGTGTGGTTCTCCTTGATGTGGGGCTGTCCCGGTCTACGGTGTCCCACGGGTCTGGCCATGGCGCAGCGTGGCCAGACCACACGACGTCTTCCGGGCGACCGTGGACCTACGGGTGTCTGGTGCGAGACAGGTGCAGCAAACCGGCGTTCGCTGTACCGCCACGATGTACTCCACCTTGCCGCCTCGGCAGACGAGCTGCCGCCGGTGTCAACGGCTCGTCCGGCAGTGTCTTCAGGAGGGGCTGTTCGACCAATGCCCCATCGCAGAGCGGAACATGTCCACGCCCCCTACTGCAAGCCCGGTGGTGCTGTGTTGGCGAACGCACCGACACCCGTATGCCTCAACGTTCCGCTCTCTGCAACTTCATGTTGAATCGGCTGTGGCCTGACGCCATGGGGGGCGAACACACCACACACGTCGAGCCAGAGCGACAAAACCATGCCGTGCTGATGCGGCGGGTTGGCAGTCAGATTTCCGACAGGAAGTTGTCGTCGGTCAGCCGCCATGTCACGCCGGACGCGTCGGTGAAGACGGTGGTGACGGCGATCTCCTCGACGCGGTCCATCGAGGAGTCCTTGGAGGCGAACTGGTAGGCCTGCCGCGGGCCGATGCCACACGGTGCATCGACGATTCGGTGATCCGGTACACGGGTCGCCTGAACCTGATCCGTAGTGAGATCACCGAACTCGACGTCGACATCGGTGATGGGGCGGTCGCTGCTGTTGCTCACGATGGCCTGGAGATAGCAGCCGTCGGCTGCGTCCGGCCCGTCGGGGCCGATCACCAGCCGGGTGCGCAGCGTGACCTGGCGGGCCTGAGCGGAGCGCCGGTCTTGTGCCGCAACTACGAGCGCATTACGCTCCGCCTGCAGATTCACCAACTGATCGCCGATGAAAACGCGCTGCTCGTCCAGCTGTTGGCGCTGGCTGCGCAGTGTGATGAAGGTGAAGGCCGCCGCGGCTGCAGCGAATATGGCGCCGGCCCAGGTGGGCGCGTCACCCCAGTTGATCGATTCCAAGCTCATGGAAGGGGACTGTAGAGGCGGCGATCACGCGGTGTCTGCGCGTCCGGGTGCTTCCTCAGCCAGCCTGGTCGCGGTGGAGCCGTCGGTGAGCTGGTTCAGTATGTCGGCCAGGGTCGGCAGGACTTCGTCGTAGAGGGTTTCATGCTCGCAGCCGTCGCCGCCGTTGCGGGCGATCTCGGCGGCCAGGTCGCGCAAGGAGGGCGGACCGCTGACGGCGAGCCGGTGGGCGAGCTTGAGGTTCTCCTCCTGCTTTCCAGGTTTCTGGCGGTACTTCGTACCGTCCTTGTACAGGCTGACGTCCATACCGACAGGGGTGATGGTGCGGCCGATGCGTTCGGTGAGGTTGGCGATGATCTGGATGCCGTGGGCGTCCAAGTCCTGCCAGGCGGCCACCGGCAGCGGTGCCATGGCCTTGAGGAACGCGGCCAGCCCGTGCGTGGCGTAGCCGGCACCCCACATGCACAGCCACCGGTCGGCGATCTTCGGATGCTTGCACACCTCAGTGAAGGTGTCCTCGTTCTCGATGAGGAGCACACCCACAGCTGAGCAGTCGATCAGGCCGAGACTGAGCAAGCCGCGGGCGGGCAGGCCCAGCCAGGGGTGGCATGCCGCGGCGTCGGCGATGACGGTGTCGACCCGCCAGCGCAGTGGGCCGCGCATCCGCAGCTCGGTCTCGCTCTCTTCCACGGCTTGGTCGAAGGGCATACCGACGAGGTTGGCGAACGCCTGTCGACGTGGCGGGGTCCAGGGGACCTTGGTGTCACGCATGCTCTTGCCGACCAGGGCTTTGGCAGTCAGTTGCCGAGATCTGGGCTGGGCGGACCACCACACCGCGGCGGATCTGACTGCCACCTCGTACACCCGCCAGTCCTCGGTGCCGGTGGCGCTGCCTGCCGGGACTTTGACGGTACGGCCCGGGGGAGTGGCGGCCAACAGGGCTTGTTCATTGGCGAGTTGGGGGACTCCTGTCATGGCGTGCAGCAGCTCGGCATGCAACTGCAGCGGGTCCGGGTGCCCCCGTAATTGCGTGAGCTTGTCCTCACGCAAGTGGGCCCAGGACTGTGTCAGTCGCCAGGAGTCGGGGACGAATCCGGTGGTCTGCACGACCTTGCAGCGCAGGACGACAGCCCCGCTCCGGATCAGGGACACTGTGGTGCGCCATGCCTCCTGCGGACCGAACTCGGCCTCGATGGTCGCCCACCGCTTGTAGGTCCGGGTCGACAGGACCTTGATCAATTCGCCGCTCGACATGCCGGGCGGTGGGTCGTAGGCTTGGACAGGGTCGGAGGCGATGAGGTCAACGATGGTGGGTTTGACGCGTCGTTTGCGGTCGAGGGGCACGCGCAGGAGTACCTCGTCGCCGTGCTTGCTGGTGCGGGGCACGGTGACCGCGACAACCCCGGCCGGAAGGCCGGTGAGCGGCACCTCTCGTCGGCCGTAGGCTTCGCCGATCAGCAACGGAGGACGGGGGAGGGGCGCGGGGGTGTCAGGCATGGGAGCGTCCTGCGGTGATCCAATCGGCGGTCAGTTCCACGCGCTGGGCGTTCGGGTCGTATCCCCAGGCGCGGGTGGGCTGGTTGTAGGCGTCGGAGGAGGCGGCGTGGGTGAACCACAGCAGCTCGTCGCAGACGTCCGCGGCATCCACCAGAACGCTGTCCTGGCAGGTGCCCAGAATGGTCAGTTGCTGTCGGCGGGCCACGTCGCGCAGGGCGGCGAGCATGTCCTTGCGGTTGACCTCGCCCAGGCTGTTGCCGAGCTCGTCCAGGATCAGGACGCGGCCGCGGGTCTCGGCGTCGGCGAGGAGGGCAGCCAGGACCAGCTGGATGGCATACACCTTCACCTGGGCGCCGTTTGCGTTCTCCCGGTAATGCACGTAGCCGCCGCGAGCTGAGCGTTTCCAGTGGGGGGTGACCTCCCAGCGCCAGGGCATGGCGCCCTCGGGCCGCACGCTCGCCTTCTCCAAGCGGGCCCCATCGCCGCCGCGCTGGCGGTCCAGGGCGTCGAAGGCGTCGTTGATCTGGGTGAGCAGCCCGTCGATATGCCGCTCGATCATGTCCTGCAGCGTCTCAAGGGTGCGGGCACTGTTCTCCGCCCCCTCGGTGAGCTCGGCCAGGGCCTGCTCGCCCAGGGCACGGTCGGCGGCGATCTGGGCGGCCACGACGGTATCCCGTTCGGCGTATCCGTCCAGCCGGATCTGCAAAGGCAAGGCCATGTTGTCAAAGCTGGTTCCTGGCAGCGCCGACGTGTCCTCTTCGGCGAAACGGGCCCGCGCCTGCCCTGCGAGACGCAAGTCGCCCTCGGCGGCAGCCAGCGCACCGTCCGGCAGACCGTAGTGTCCGTAGGCGATGCGCAGTTAGTCCTCGACCTCGCGCCGCAGCCGGCCGGGCCGGGGTACCGGCGTGCCGACGTCACCCATCCCCAGCAGCTCAGCAGCCTCCTCGACTGAGGCCCCCCACAACTGCAGCCACGCCGGACAGGCGATCTCGGCCCGGGTCTTCTCCAGCGCGTCGTTCTCCCTGAGCCGCTCTTTGTGAGCCTTGACGGCCGTATCCAGAGTCAGCTGCGCGGCCAATACTCTCTCCTGGTGGGCTGACAGGGCGGCCTGGGCCCGTTCCCACGCCTCTTGCAGTTTCTCCTCAGTGCCACGGACGGCGGTGACATCCACGTCCGCAGCCGCCACCGCGGCGGTCAGTTCAGCGTCCTGCACCTGCAGGGCGGCCAGCCGCTCTGCTGCCACAGCAGCGTCGTACTCGATCTGAGCGATCTCCAGCTGCGCCTCGGCGGTCTCCACGCCCGCGTCCGCCGTACCCGCCTTGCTCCTGCACTGCTCCAGGTGCGCCCTGGCCTGGACGAGCCGGGCAGCCCGACCTGCGACCGGGACGTCGAATCCTCCCAGGACCGTCAGGGACAGGCCGGGATCGCACACGGCCAGCGGCTCGTCGACCGTGCTCATGCGCTCCTGGAGCGTATTCAGGAACCCGGTGAGCGGCATCCGGCTGCGCACTCCCTGGGGCCACACCCCCACCGCGTCGTCAGCATCCGCGGCGATGACCTGTGCACCGGGCAGGCTGCGCAGCGTCTCCCGCGCGCGTTCGGCCCGCTCGCGCGGCACCACCACGGCATCGCGCCAGGCCCACAGACGCGGCTCCCACGCCGCACGGGCCGACTCTTCCAGCTGCAGCTGGTCCATTAACCCGAGAGCGGTGATGCGTTCTGCGGCGAGATCTCAAGCGCCTGGCCAGCTGCGCCGCTGCGCCCTTGCTCCACCGCCGTCATCAGCTCACGGGCCTCTCCGACGGCGCGGTGTGCATCCTCCGCCTGCCGCTGTGCGCCGTACAGGCCGCCACGGGCCTCCTCCAGGCCGGCACGCGCGTCGGCGGCGCTCGCCCCCCCCGCCACAGGGAGGCCTGCGGCCTCAGACTGGCCATCTCCTGGCGCACCAGGCCTTGCCTGGTAGCCGCCGAGGTCCGTACCGCACTGGCCTCCTCGGTGATCTGTTTGGCGTCCGACCACGCCTGGCGGGCTGTGTCGGCGAGGCCGGCCAGATCGGTGGCTGCCCGCAGCTCGTCGAAGCGGCTGCGGGCCTGCTCGACCAGATCCTGCGCCTGGCGCACCTGTTCGTTCTTGTCGTCCAGCTCCGCCCCCAGTTTCTGGTCGGCCTGGACGGACTGGAGACAGGAGGATGCCACGAAGCGCTGCCATGCGCGGCGCCCCTCTTCGAGAGCGGCACGTGCCAGGGCCCGGGCCCGCACACCCTCCAGCACGGACTCGCCTTCCGCCATGGTCTGTGCGTGATCGGCCTGAACCTTCTCCAGCTCCCGGGCATGCTCCAGAGCCTTGCCGCGGCGGGCCGCCTCCTGCTCCAGCAGATGGGTCATGCCGGACAGGGCGATCAGGGCCTCCCCGATCTCGTGCGGTTCCATCGCGGTCAGCTGCTGGCTCAGCAGCGAGGGCACTGCTGGCCGCAGCGAGGTGTCGAGGTAGGTCAGGCATCGCGGCGCGTTGCCGTAGAGCTCTTCGGCCATCCGGCGCACCGACAGGATGCGGGCGGTGCCCAGCTCCTGCCACCGGTCGTCCGCCAGCACCGCACGCTCGGCATCGGTTGAGGCGTCGGCCACATGGATGCCCTCAGTCCAGTTGGCCTGGACGTAGGGGGCGGACGCGGCGAGGCGTACCCACACCGTCAGCGCATCCGCGGCAGGATCGCTTTCAGCGCCGGTGAAAACACCTACCACGTAGCCGTGGGTGGCCGCCGGCATCTGCTGGGCCCGGTCCACCCCTGCCGCATCCGGCTTGAACAGGATGCCGCTGGCGTACAACCCGTGGTTGGACTCGAACCGCCACTGAGGATCGGCCAGCAGCAGGGAGACCGCGATGAGGAACGAGGTCTTGCCGGAACCGTTGGAGTCTTCCTTGGGGCCCATCCCGGATACGGCGGCCATGGCGGGCCAGCTGCCGGGGCTCGGCGCCGCTGGGGCGACCATCCTCGGCCTGCACCAGCTCATGGCGTAGCGCTGGCCGTCGGAGGGCGCTCACGGCGCGCCCTCCGACGGGACCGGCCGGGGTGTCGGGCAGCTCGGACAAGTCCGAGGTGGACGTCAAATGACTGTCTGCATTCGGTCGTGGTCGGCCCACGGCACAGGTCATCGGGCCGGGCAGGTGCCGCTCGCTCCGGCTCTGCTTCATGGTCGTGGTGTTCAGCGCGGGGCTCGCTGATCGTAGTCGCGCTGGCGTGCTTGGATCTCGGAGGCGTTCGCGACGGTCCAGTCGTAGAGGTGAGCGAACGGCTCGCGCAGGGATTCGCCGAGGGAGGTCAGCGAGTATTCGACGCCGACCGGCGAGGTCGGCAGCACGCGGCGCTCGACCATCCCGTTGCGTTCGAGTCGGCGCAAGGTCTGTGTGAGGACGCGTTGCGTGACGCCGCCGAGGCGGCGCTTGATCTCGTTGAACCGGCGTGGTTCGACCAAGACCGCCATCACCATCATCGACCACTTGTCGGCGATCTGATCGAGGATCGGCCGGCTCGGACAGTCGGATCCAAACACCACGTCGTGCTCGGCGATGGCCCGGTAGACGGCCTCAGAAGTGGCCATGGCGGTATCCTCCACGATCCCTAGGATGCCTGAAGTGCGTTATTGACGCAGGTCAAGGACGGTTTCACCCTAGGTATACAACAGGAACCAGAGTCCTGTCAGATACCTAGGAGAAAAGTCATGGGCCACGACGCCTACCGGACCTTGCGGGTCAGCCAGAAGGACGGAGCCGCGTACGTCACGATCGACAACCCGCCGGTCAACGTCCTCAGCGTCGCGGTCATGACCGATGTGCGGCGCCTGCTCACCACGCTGGCTGGCGACGACACCGTACGCGTGATCGTGTTCGATAGCGCGGACCCGGACTTCTTCCTCGCCCACGTCGACATGACCGCCACCCCGGACGCCCTCGCCGGACTCATGGCCGACCTGCCGGACGGCGTCAACGTCTTCCAGGCCGTCGGGGAGCAGCTGCGCCGCCAGCCTCAGGTGACCATCGTCAAGCTCGCAGGCAAGGCGCGCGGCGGCGGAGCCGAGTTCGTCGTGGCCGCGGACATGGCGTTCGCGGCGATCGGCAAGGCCGGGCTCGGTCAGGTCGAAGCCCTCATGGGCATCGTCCCCGGCGGCGGCGCCACGCAGTACCTCACCGAGCGCGTCGGCCGTAACCGTGCCTTGGAGATCGTGCTCGGCGCCGACCTGATGGACGCCGAGACCGCCGAGCGGTACGGCTGGGTCAACCGAGCCGTACCCGCCGACCAGCTCGACGAGTTCGTCGACCGCCTCGCCGGTAACATCGCCGCGTTGCCCGGCGGCGTCATCGCGGCAGCCAAGCGCGCCATCGACCTCCGCGATCATTCTGATGGCCTGGCGCGGGAGAACGACGCCTGGGCCGGGCTCGTATTCCGCCGCGCCACAGCACAGCTCATGGGTGCCGGGCTGGCCAACGGCGCCCAGACCCGGGACGGCGAACAGGACCTCGAGGATCTGTTCCGCAGTCTCGCCGGGTAGCTGAATGAGCGCCTGTGACTAAGGACTTGCAGATCATTAACACGTCGTCTTGATCTTGTTGTGGGGCTCGCCGGTTTGGGCGAGGATCCGAGCGTGAAGGGCTGCGAGGAGGAGGGGTGGCGTCGGCGCGGGTGGGATGACGACGCTGTGTGACTCGAGCAGCTTCCTGTTCTTCAGAAGGGTGCGGTGCATCGCGGTCCGGCTGCTGCCGAACAGTACGGCGAGGGGTTCCGCGGCCAGGGCGACCCGCAGATGGAGCACAGTGGCCAGGACCTGTTCGGGGAAGGCGAGCCTGGGCGGACGACCGCGCCGGACCTCGCCGTCGAGGGCCAAAGTCTCTGTGAGCGCGTCAAGTTTTTGCCGGGGCATCCCGGTCAGGGCGGGGTCGAACAGCAGGGCCTGGTCCCACTGCGGCGCCGGGGCCTGCGGAACCCGGGCCGTCGGAGCGCAGGACGCCATCTGCCGTCATCGGGCCCCCGGCATGAATTCGACGCGTATGTCGTCGGTTTCCCGGATTACATAAGTCGAGTCAGTGTCATGCTGCCAGCCCACAGCGACGGCGTGATAGCGCCCGCCGCGCTCGATGATGAGCCTCAGCCCGGTGTACCGATAGCGGTAGTGGACCTGCTCTCCGAGATCTTTCACCTGCAGTCCACGGCCGGTCATGCTCAGTCGGTCGGTACTGAAGATGACGATCGCCGTCCTACCGACCAGATGATCTGCGCTGCGCTCAGCGTTGCGCAGACCCGACTGCTGCGCCGCCAGCGCGACAGCCCAGAGCAGGCACAGGCATGCTGCCGTGAGCGGTGCGCCCCTTGCACGAATGCCGCTTGGGCAGCGGCTGTTGTTCGCAGCGGACGACTGCCCCAAAGGATGCCGATGGCCAAGAGAACGGGCACCAGCCATTGGTACGGCTGAATTCGGCCCCAGCTGAACAACATGATGACGGCCACGCACAGCACGAGCAGATGGAAGCGGGCCGCCCGCCGCACGACTCGTCGGCACTGGCCAATCACGGTGGGTGGCAGGAGAGGCAGGACTGACCGGCTGAGCAATTGCGGGTCACGCAGCACAACCACAGCCACCACAGCGGTCAACACCACGGGAGCAGTCACCAGCCGCAGGCTGCGCATGACGAACTCCGGGAAGCTCAGGCCCAGAGCCAGCACGTCGATGTGGAAGTACTCGAAGAACGCCCGGGTATGCACAGCGCCGGCATAGAACAACAGCGCCGCAGCGAGCGACAAGAGCGTCGCCAAATCGGCGGTGTAACCGGTCGCCGGATGCTGGGCATTGGGGGATTCTGCGCGACGAGGGCCGGAATCGCGCCGCAAGATCCGCCTGCGACGTCGCCGGGCACCGGCACGCCGCGGACGCCGTTCGCCCTCCGGCGTGGACGCTCGGGCGCGGGGAACGGGAAGGGAGCGAGCGTTGTTCATGATGTCGGCGTCGGCTCTGTCTCGGGTGGTGCCGTGGATGTGGAGCTGCACGGATGCGGGCGGCTGCTGGATGAAGGGCCGGGGGACGCGGATGCGTTGGAGGATGGATCGCCGGAACAGCCATCGGTGGAACACGGCTTGGTTTGACAGTTGGATTCCGGGCCCGGCATCGACCCTGATGGCGTTGGGCCTGGGTCTGGGTCTGGCACCAGCACGGGGGTGGGTTCCGGGTCCGGAACCCACGTGGGCTCCGGTACGGGGTCAACGGGGTCTCCGCCGAGAGGCGGTGGCGTGCTCGACTCACCTGTCGGCTTCGAAGGAGTGCCCGCCGGAGCGGCGCTGTTCAGGGGCGTGCTCGACGCGCTGTTCCTGCCGTGCCTGGCACGTCCGCCCGGCGGGGCATTGGGATCCGTGGTGGGTGAGTCAGCCGACGGTGCACCCAGAGGAGCACGCTGCGCGTCCGGACGTTCATGACCGAGTATGGAAGAGCAGCCGACAGAGGAGCCGACCGAGGCAGCCACCACAAACACAAGACACTGCAGCCTCAGATGCCGAGCACGCATGCGCCCCATCTACCGTTGCACCGGCCCTCTCAGACGTTACTTGTGGGCCCGCCACTACGGAACGTGGCCAAACCCAGGTTCCAGGAGCCTGCCGCAGACACTGACACCCGCAAAGACATCGATCGTTAATGGCGATCTCTGGCACTGACTGTTCTTGCGCGAGCGATCCAGGGCAAGTTCCCTGTACGCCTGGTTCAGTCCACCCAGCTTGCGGACCGGTTGCCGACCCGATCGGCCCCTGCTGTTGACGCTTGCCGGAGGAACCGCAGGTGCGGCAGGGCAGCAGATCTGTGAGTCCCTGCGTGATCTGCGAACCGACGATGATCCGGTCACGTCCCGTGAAGCGGTGTAGTCACTGGCCGAGCTGATTCGGTTCCGGTGGGGGAAGCTGGCGGTCGTCGCCAGTCGGTTGGGTGGTGAAGAGTTCGGCCATGGAGCCTTCGGAGAGGTAGCGGCGGTCGAAGACCTGCCACTCGTCGTGGAGTTCGGCCAGGACCGCGGCTGCGAGGCGGTCCAGGGCCGCGGGGTTGCGAAAGACCTGCACGACGTCGGCCCTTCGTTTGATCTCCCGGTTACGCTCCAGCAGGTTCGTGGACCAGATCTTCTTCCAGTGCGCCGATGGGAAGTCCGCGAACGCGGTGATGTCCGTCGCGGCCTCCAGCAGCAATCGCGCGCAGCCATCTGCTGACCGTCCGGATACCCTCTGCGCCTTAACCCCCATTAGGGGGAAAGTGCCTCCACATCCCCTCGGAGACGACCTCGACGGTGCCGTCGATCACCTTGATGGCGGTGTCATCGTCGATCGCGTATGCCGGACCCGGGATGCCTGCCGCCCATCTTTCCGCGTCGGCCGTGGTGTTCTCCGGCAGCAGTTCGTGGTCCAGGTGCGGGAAGATCGAGAAGTCGACGATGCCCAGCGTGCTGTCGCCGCCGGTGGGCGGCTTCCACTCGACGAAGTCCTCCCCGATACGGGGGGTCATCACCATGCTCCCGGCGCTCAGGCCTGCCCAGACCGTCTCGTGCAGCGACGGCAGGAGGTCCGCCAGCCCGGACTGCCGCATCCAGTGGCACAGGTACAGGGCGTCGCCGCCATTCACCAGCAGGACGTCCGCCTCCCGGACCCAGGGGATCCAGCGTTCTTCGTCGATGCTGGGCAGCGCGGTGAGCTCCAGTACTCCCAGGGACTTCCACCCCAGCTCACACATGGATATGGAGGGGGACTGTCCGCTGATGAAACGCCATGCCCCGGCAGGAGTGACCTGGGGGTGTCCGTATGCCGCGGTAGGGATGCACAGGGCGTTGGAGGCGGCGATCGGTTTGCCCAGCAGGTCGACCAGCGCGTCGTGGATGCTCGGGTTCTTGATGCCCGCGGACGTGAGAAGCAGCTTCAAGATGCCTCCTGATTCGAGTGCGATGGAGCGGTCTGACGTGTAGACCTGGGACCACCGCGAGACTCATCGCTGCTGAACGGGGCAAGAGTTCCTGCACCAGGCCGCTCGCCCGGTAGATCAGGATCGAGCGCACTGGGCACTGAAGCGTCCTTGGTTGGGTCCGTGCCGGTTCCGTCCGGCACGGGCCCATGGCGAACGTACCCGGCCGCCGATCGAGGCATCCCCTCGGGTCATGGGCCGGTGTCACGCGTGTGGGTGATGACAGCCACCCGGTTCGGCGGGACGCTCGGCAGAAAGCCGATGGAGCCCGGCCGTGTGAGCGCGGCCGGGCTCGCGCCGTCAGGCGGGCATTGCGCGGGCTGCTCCGCACTCGCGAACTGGCGAGTGCGGGGCAGCCGTCAGTGTGGGGTGAAGGCGTCGACTGTCAGGGTGCCGTTGTCGTTCATGCGGACTCGGTCGGCGAGTTGGGCGAGGACCTGCTCTGGGCTCAGGCCGGTGCGGGTGGCGATCGCGTGCAGCCGGCGGCTGGCGTCGGCAGACAGCCACAGCTGCGCCTTCAGCTCATCGCGTGCGTCCTGCCGTTCCATCTGCCATGAGGCACGACGGGCGAGGGCGCCTTCCCACTGCGCGTCGCGTTCCCGTGCCCATGTACTGCCCTGCACGTCCCGCTCCGGACTATAGACGGGCCAGCCCTGAGCGTCCATCAGGGCGGTGATGCGGCGCCATTCGGTATGCCGCGCCACCCACTGCTCGGCGAGGTCCTCCGGGTCCCATTCGTACGGGCCACGATCACCGGGGGAGTCCAGCTGCTGCCGGGTCTCCCGCTCACGCCGCTCCGCTTCCGCGACCTTGTCCGCGACCTGCGCCACGCTCAAGCCTGCGCCCTGCCGCCGGACCGCAGCCCGGGCCACATCCTCAGCACTCCACATCACGCACTCCAGTTCATGAGTGATGGCAGCCGGCGGGTTCAGCGAGAGGCCCGGCGGGGTCCTGGTGGATGGTTGTGGAGGCGGTCAGTGCGCGCGCGGCAGAGCGCAGGGCCCATTCCAGAACGTCGGGAACGTGGAGGGCACCGGTCCCGTCGGGCGGGATGATCCATTCCAGATGGCCGGTCTCCCGGTAGGGCGGCGGAGCGGGAATCCAGCTTCCCTTCCCGACGTGGCGGACCCCCGCTCCGACCCACTGCGCGACGGGGCCCGGGGGCAGGAGGAAACCCACGCGGTGGGCCTTGCTGTGCCGCAGAGTGGGCCCGGGGACGCGTAACGGATCATGCCAGAGCATGTCGAGGGCAGACAGGCCGAGTTCTTCCGGGACGCTGAGGACATTCCAGTAGCGTCCTGCCTCCAGCAGAACGAACCCGGTACCGTGTTCCCACTGCCGTTTGCACGCCCGGGGGTCGGCGGCTGCTGCGGCGAGCCACTCGACACTGCGCATCCATGCTGGATTCCACATGTCCTGTCCTGAGCCTCGTTGGCTGCTGCTGACCGGGCCTGGCCAGCGCAACGGCTGAGCTGGGCGGCATACGCACAGGTCAGCTCGTTCTGATCATGCTGGTTGATGTTCGAAGCCACCAGGAAGGGTGGCGCACCCTGGCGCTTTACCTTCAACAGCGATCAACAGCAAGACAGGACTGCAGGCCGTGGCGTCCTGGGCAGCGCGGAGTGCAGCGTGAGCGGCCGGTGCGCTGACCCTGGGAGCAGTCGCGGGGCAGGACGCAGGGTGTCAGGGGCGGGAGTCCAGGACTGCCGACACGGTCGCAGCGATGATTGTGGCCGCGGCCACAACGACCAGCACCGTTCTCACCGCCCTCACCCGTCGGCCTGTCCAGGACGCGGGGGCCGGCCCCGGCAAGACTCTCCAGGGCACGGGCGAACGCTTTCCCTCTGCCGGCATCCGACGGGCTTGGGCGTCCGTCTCCCGCAGCTGCACGCACCACGCGCAGGTGTCCTGCGCATGGCCGGCACGCCGGGCGCCGGGACGCGGATCGGAACAGTCACCGAAGGCTCCCACGGCTGCTCAACGACCGACTCCCGGCAAACGACCGAAACCTCACCCGTTTGCCCCAGCCTCCCTGTTCAGCCGGACTGATCGCAGGAGCCTGACACGTCGTCGCCTCCCTGAAAGAAAGCACGTCCACCCGAGAACGAGGTGGTGTCGCCTGCCGTCTGCTGGTCACACGAGGTGATCAGCCGCCGATGGGGCCGTCAGCGTGACGTACGGCCGCCACCGCAACCGAAGCGGGCCTCGCGGGGCTCTGGACCGGTAGTCCGTACAACACCCGCTGGGTTGGGAGACAGAGATGACCCCCTGGAGCAACGAGAACCTCAGTTCCTGCGCCTACGCCGACCCCTACGCCGCTCCGGAGCCCCGTGACGACACCTGGCCGACGCCCGTCCACGTCCGTGACGACCTGGACTACTTCCTGCCGCCGCCCAACCCCGCCGAACGCCTCAGCCGCATCCTCGCCCCACGCGATGAGCGGCGCCTTGCCCTGAACGTGGCCCTCACCGCCGCCGGTATCCCCCCGATGCCGGAAGACCGCGCGGTCATCGACCAGCTCAGCGCAATGCCGGCAGACGTCAACATCGTCCTCCAGCGCTGGCTGCACCACGCCCTGTGAACCCGGGGGAGCCGCACCCTTCAAGCGACCGCGGCCCCTCGATGATCACGGTAGGGCTACCAGCGCATGCCGAGGGCGTCGAGGTCGGCGCGTCGTTCCGCGCTCACTTCCGCGGGCCTGCGGCGGCTGTTGTCCACGAACGACCCGAGCCTGATCTGCTCGCCGTCGACGGGCACCTACCAGTGGCGGCATGTACGGGGTGGGCGAGGAGCGGGACGGCTATTACGACTACGCGGACGCGATCCCCGTCCTGTTCACCACGCTCGACCACCTGTTGGTCGGGGTCCCGTACGGGCCGTCAGACGGGTGCGGAGGGGCCATCACGGAGCAGGTCGGTCAGTGGGGCCGCGAGGACGGTGACGTCGTGCAGGAAGCTGAACGGCGCCAGGTCCCTGGCGGCCGTGTGTAGGGCACGGATGCGTGTCTTGGCACCGCTGGGGCCGGTGCCGTCCAGGACGAACAGCAGCCGTGGGAACAGGGGGTAGCGCCGTCGCCAGTCTTCCGGTGCCGGTTTGTGGATGGTCGGCCGGCGCCCCGGGACTGTGGGCACGTAGCGGTGGAGGCGGGCGTACGGGGTCAGCTTGGCGGCGAGGCGTTCGGGGCCCTTGATGGCCCGGTCGACTTCCACGAACGCCCGCAGCATCGACCAGTTGTCGTCGGCCAGACCACGCCGGTAGTACAGGAGGGCGTCGGGGATGACCGTCTCGCCGCTGCCTATCGGATGGTGGACCTCAGGGATCCAGTCCTGTGGCCGGCGCAGGTCGCCGTGGCGGCGGGCGTCCTGGAGGAAGGCGAGCGCGGTCTCGGTCAGCGCGTGGCCGACCTTCAGCCGTACGGCGGTCGGATCGGACACCGTCCTGAGGGCCGACGGCCGCATATCTCGGGCCACTCACAGGCGAGTTGCACGTCGTACCGGGTGGGAAACCACACTCGCATCCGTCTGGCCCGCGGCAGGGTGATCCGGTCGACCAGCCCCGCCTCCCGCAGTCGGGCCGGCCGCCGCTTCGTCTGCTCGATGCGCACTCCGGGGGCGATCACCCAGTGAGAGATGGTGAGGCGTCATGCCCACCGCGACGATCGGCCACATAACCCGCGAGCGCTACGAGCAGATCATTGCCGGCGACACCTGCGGCGGATACATACATGAGACGACCGGCAGCAACCTCCGGCCATCAGAACTCCGGCCGTGGGGGCCGGCGCCTTGGCGCTACCGGGTGAGGCGGGCGCTTACGGTCTTGCCGCCGGGCGTCCGGCGGGCCACCGCGGTGGCGTGGGCGAGGCGGTTGAACATGGGCCAGCCGGAGCCTCCGGTGCCATCGTTCAGGTCGGGGGTACGCATGCGCGGCGCCTGCGGGCTGCGGTCGTGCACGGCCACCTCGATGCTGTCCGGGTGCGCGGTCAGGTCCAGAGTGCAGGTGCCGCCGCCGTGGCGCAGGGCGTTGGTGACGAGCTCCGAGACGACCAGGACCACGGTGTCGGCAGTCTCGGCTGCGATTGGATGGTGGAGACTGACGAGGAAATCCCGCGTGCTCTCGCGTGCGCCGGCGACGGACGTCGCGGAGCGGACGGTTGCGACGTTGACGCTCATCGTGTCCATCAGGTCACCCCTGGTCTCTGATCGTCCATTCCCGGTCTCGTCTGCGGGGTGCTTGTGCCCCGGCCGGCGGCCCGTTAACCGGCCGTGACGGCTTCGCACCCGCCCGCGTCGCTGTTCGAGGTCGATTACCTTCCCGTCGAGCTGACCAAGCTCGACGGCACCGGCGACGTGTTCATCGCGGCGGGTGTCTACGGCTACGAGTTCGCGAACGCCGCCGAGTTGATGCGCGGTTACACCGGCTTCGACCTCGCCCAGTTCCAGAAGATGATGCTCAACGTCTTCTACCCGAAGAACCACGACTTCCTCGTCAACCACAACGGCGCCTTCGTCACCAACTACTGGGGCAGCTGGGACCTGCTGACGGTCGCCTCCGTGCTGGCCATCGGCATCCTGTGCGACGACAAGGCCAAGGTCGACGAGGCCGTCGCCTACTTCAAGTCCGGAGCAGGCAACGGCTCCATCAAGAACGCCATCAACGTCATCCACTCCGGCGGCCTCGGCCAGGTCGTGGAGGTCGGCCGTGACCAGGGCCATGCCCTGTTGAGCATCGGCCTGATGGCCAGCATCTGCGAGATGGCCTGGAACCAGGGCATCGACCTGTACGGCTACGACGACAACCGCTTCCTCAAGGGTGCCGAGTACACGGCCAAGTGGAACCTCGGCCAGGACGTCCCCTACACGCCCTACACCTGGAAGTACGGTGCTCCCGGCGTCTGGGCGGGCCAGGAGACCCTCACCGCCGCCTCCGAGAACAGCCGGGGTCAGGCGCGCCCGATCTGGGAGGGCATCTACAACCACTACGTGAACCGTCGCGGCCTCGACGCCCCGTTCGTCACCGCCATCGCCGCCAAGGCCCGCCCCGAGGGCGGCGGCGGTGACTACGGCAGCGGCGGTGGCTTCGACCACCTGGGCTTCGGCACCCTGACCTTCACCCGGGAGGCGGGGGACACGACGACGGCGACGAAGGCGCCGTCGTCCACGGCCACGGGGGCGGCCTCCTCCGCCTCTTCGTCCGGTGCCGCCGCGTCCGCGTCCCCCTCGGCGGCCGACGGCGGAGTCCAGGCACAGGGCGGCAGCGGCGACCTGGCCGTCACCGGCGCCGGGGACGTCGCGGCCATCGCGGGCACCGGTGTCCTGGCCATCGTGGGCGGCCTCATCGCCCTGCGCCGCCGTGCCGGCACACGGCAGCAGCCGTAACGTCGACCGGGCGGGGTGGCGAGAGCGGGCTCTCGCCACCTGCGCACGTGACCGGCGTGGCCCACAAGGCCCTCACCTGTTCAAGCACCGAGCACGCCCGTCACCAACGTGCCGGGAGTGCGACACGAGGTCGCAGTAGTGAAGTGAGGACAGCCGGTGAAGCAGAGAGAGAACGGCTGGCCTTTCGAGGCGGTATCCAGGCTCGTCCCCACGCTCACATGCGTCGCTGGTAACGGCGGGGTGTGAAGCTGAGCGTTCAAGCCCAAGGGTGCCTCGGCCATCGAGCTGAACTGCTGGGACAGGCACCTGCACCACCTGCCTCCGCCGCCTGCCCGCATCCGCCACCAGCCAGAACCCAAGAGCCGGAGCAACCTGACGGAGTCCTACTGGACGGTGCTCTCGCTCTCGGAGACCAGCCGCTTCACCACGTGGCGGCGCACCAGTTTGCCGGTGAGCGTCCGCGGCAGCTCCTCCCATACAGCGATACGGTCCGGGGTCTTGCTGCCGCGCAGCGTCCCGCGTACGAACGCGCGCACCTCCTCAGCATCCAGCACGGCGCCCGGGCGGACCACCACCGCCGCCTCGATCCGCTGGCCCCACTCATCGTCCGGCACGCCGACCACCACGGCGTCCAGGATCGCCGGATGCCGCAACAGCACGTCCTCGATCTCGGCAGGAGCGATGTTCTCCGCCCCGCGGATGATCGTGTCGTCCGCGCGCCCGCCGATGAACAGGTAACCGTCCTCGTCGAGATAGCCCTGGTCGCGGGTGTCGAAGTACCCGTCTTCGTCCGTGAGCCGGCCGATGCCGGCATACTCGGCCGACACCTGATCGCCGCGCACGCAGATCCTGCCGGTCACGCCGGGACCGACCGGACTGCCCTCCGGGTCGCGGATCTGCACCTCCACCGTCGGCAGCACGCGGCCGACCGAGCCGAGCCGGGCTCGTACCGCGGGGGCGTCGCTCTCCAGCGCCGTCCGGTGGTCCTCGGAGCTGAGGACGGCGACGGTGGAGCTGGTCTCGGTCAGGCCGTAGGCGTTGACGAATCCGATGTGCGGCCAGATCCGCAACGCCCGCTCGATGACAGGCCCCGGCATCGGTGCGCCGCCGTAGGCGAGAGAACGCAGAGTCGGCAGCTCCTTGTCGCAGTGCGCCTCGACGACCCGCGCGAGCATGGTCGGCACCACCATGGCGTTGGTGATCCGCTGCTGTCGGACGAGGTCGAGCCATTCCTGCGGGGTGAACCGCTCCAGGACGACCGAGCGGCGCCCGGCGTAGAGATTGGTGAGCACGTTCGCGACCGCCGCGATGTGGTACGGCGGGACGCTGACCAGCGCGGCATCATCCGGGTCGGCAACGGCGAACTCCACCGATCCGAGCACGTAGGACACCAGGTTGTGGTGGCGCAGCAGCACGCCCTTGGGCGCCGAGGTGGTGCCACTGGTGTAGATGACGACGGCGGGGGCCTGCGGGTCGCCCGCCGGAGCGGCGTTCGCGGTGTCGCCGTCGGCTGTGGTCCGGAGCCACTCCTCGGAGGTCCGGGCATGTACGCCCGCCCGCCGCAGAATGTCGAACTGTTCGGGTGCGGCGATGCCCAGCGCCTTCGGGTGGTTGGCGAGAAGCGCGTCCAACTGCTCCTCGCCGAGGCGGTAGTTCACCGGGACGAGTGGGACCCCTGCGACGGCGGCGGCGAACAGCGCCACCGGGAAGGCGGGTCCGTTGATGTCGAGGTAGACGACGGCATCGGCGCCCGCATCCCGGATGACGGCCGCTCCCGCGACGGCGCTCGCCCGTAGCTGGGCGGCGGTGAGGCCGTCCTCCCGGCGTCCGATCAGCACACGGTCGCCGAAGCCGTCGACCGCCATGTCGAGCAACATCGTGACGTTCAAGGGGGTGACTCCTGTCGGGCGGCTAAGTCAGTTGGAAGCGGGCATTGGCTTGGCGCCTTGACCGGGGAGGCATCGGGCGTCACGGCGAAAGTGCCCCGTCCCGCCTCGGTGCACAACGATTCCCGGACTCCTTCCTCACGCTGTAGCGCGAGGTCGTACTCGATGCCGTCGGCGACGGTGAGCGTCTTGGCTTCGTCGGAGGTCACGGTCCAAGGTGGATGCCACGAGTGCCTCCTGGAGGGCGGCGGGCAAAAGCCGTCCGGTACACGCGGTGGAAGGCGCTGTGTACGTCCCCAAACATGTGCAATACGATGATCCGACACACAATTGTATCTGAGTGAGATGTGGACAGTAAGATTCCAGGATCTCCGTGCGAAATGAGCCGCCGGTTGTCGGCACCCTGGCACACTCGGTGTCGGCCGTGACCTCCCGGCCGCCGAGGCCGGAAGAGCTCTCGAATCAGCGGTAGGCCGGGTGACCAGTGAGGGCGTTCCCCAGCACCAGCGAGTGGACCTCCTCGGTGCCTTCGTAGGTGAGCACGCTCTCCAGGTTCATCATGTGCCGGATCGGCGGGTACTCGAGGCTGATGCCGTTCGCGCCGAGGATCGCCCGCGTCTCCCGAGCGGTGTCCACCGCCACTCGTACATTGTGCCGCTTGCCCATGGACACCAGCTCGGGAGGCAGCTCGCCGGCGTCCTTGAGAGCGCCGAGCCGGTACGCGAGCAACCCCGCGGTGGCGATGCCCGTGGCCAGGTCGGCGAACTTGGCCTGCGTGAGCTGGAACGCCGACAGCGGCCGGCCGAAGACCTCGCGGCTGCCGCTGTAGTCGAGCGCCGCCTGCAAGCAGGCCACCGCAGCGCCAACGCCGCCCCAGACGATGCCGTAGCGGGCCTCGTTGAGACAGGAGAGGGGCGAGCGCAGCCCACGCGCGCTGGGCAGCCGCGCGGAGTCCGGTACGCGGCAGTCATCGAGCAGGATCTCGCCGGTGGTCGACGCCCGCAGAGACATCTTGTGCTGGATCTCACGGGCTTCGAAGCCGGGTGTACCCCGCTCGACGAGGAACCCGAGGATGCCTTCCTCGGCGCGAGCCCATATGATCGCCAGGTGCGCGATCGGCGCGTTGGTGATCCAGCGCTTCGTACCGTTGAGCACCCACGAGTCGCCGTCGCGCACCGCGCGCGTGAGCATGCCCGCGGGATCCGAGCCGAAGTCGGGCTCGGTCAGTCCGAAGCACCCGATCACGTCGCCGGTGGCCATCCTCGGCAGCCACTGCTGCTTCTGTTCCTCGCTGCCGAACGCACTGATCGGGAACATGCACAGCGAGCCCTGTACCGAGACGAAGCTGCGCAGCCCGGAGTCGCCGCGTTCGAGTTCACGGCAGGCCACGCCGTACGCCATGGCGCTCATGCCTGCGCAGCCATAGCCCTGCAGGTGCATGCCCAACAGGCCCATCTCGCCCAACGCCGGGATCAGATCCATCGGGAAGGTTCCGGCCTCGAAATGATCCGTGACAACGGGCAGGAACTTCTCGTCCACCAGCCGACGGACGGAGTCGCGCACGAGCAGTACGTCTGGATCGAGGAGGTCGTCGAGTGACAGCGGGTCCCGACCGTCGAGAAGCATTCATCCTCCATTGACGACATGATTGAGCATACGACTGCCCACTATAGGCGACCACATTTAGGGATTGTAAGTGCATCCATACAGCTTCATGCTGACGCCTGTCGCGCACGATTCGAGGAAGATGACTGGCGGTCGCCCATGAGTGACGCGTGCGTGACACCGAGGTACTCAAGACGCTCTGCGGGTCGGCCGAGCCGCAGACACGTCGACGCTTGGGCTGCGGCGGTCACTGAGGGTCTCTTGTTTCTGCTCCGCAGTCCGCAGTCCGCAGTCCGCAGTCCGCAGTCCGCAGTCCGCAGCCCGGACCCGTGGCCACGGGCGTGCGTCCGCGCCGGGGCCCGCGGCGGCACCAAGATCATTCTTGCTTCGCACCGGAAGCCTCGGCAGTATCAGGGTGGCCGGCGTTTGCTCCCGGCCGAGTGATCAGGCTTCGGACGGGTTGCCATTGCGAGGTGTGGTGTGGTCTATTATCGTCGCATGGATGATCGCATTCGCAGGGAGCTTCGACTCGACACAAGAGAGCAGATCGAGGTAGCAGTTCCCAGCTCGTCACGGGTCTTCCGCCGGATCTACGAGATCTATTTCGTCCGCCGGTTGGGACTGACTCTCACTCAGGCGCTCGTCATCGGCCAACTCGACCTGGAGACCAGCCACCGTCTGAACCAGACCGAGCTGGCCGAACGGGTCGGATTGCGCAAGACAGTGATCGGAGCGGCGCTCGACGCGCTGGTTGTACGGGGCTACGTCGACCGCATCAGCGACCCCGGGGACGGCCGGGCCAAACTGCTCAAGCTCACCGAGGCCGGTGCTGAACTGGCTCGGGCGGTCGACAACGCCTTTGGGGAACTGGCGGCCGTGTCGCGTAGTAACACGACGCGTGACCAGCGGATTCAACTCGTCGAGACGCTGGACGTGATGCGTAGCAATCTGGAGGCGCTTGAGCAGGAGCTCCTTCAGGAGCCCGCCGAGCAGGTCGCCCGCCGCTGACGAAGGGCTCAGCAGGATCACCGGATGGAGCCCGACCGGGATGGCGGCTCCGACTCGGGGATGGCAGCCGGGCCACGCACGGTGGTGCGGCTCTGTATGGTGCCCGCTCAACGGCGATGTGGTCATACACGTCACGGCTCATCGAGTGCTCTCCGGATCTTGCCCTCCGACACGCCCGCACGAGGGCGGGGATCCGTGTCGGCGGGCCCATGCATCCATGAATGTCCAGCCTCGGGTATACACCAAATTTCAGCACACCACATGGCTCAATACGTGCTCACGGAAGATGTGTGTCGTCCGTGTAGTGGCGATCTTGAGGGCCAAACGAACCACGGGCCGCCCTGGTGTGGACGGTGCACCCGATGTCCGTTTGGCCCTCAAGCGCCACGACGTTTTTGCGGTGCGGTGCAAAGGCCGACAGCTACCGGCTCTTCCAGATGGGCGGACGCCGTTCCTTGAACGCCGTCGCTCCCTCGCGTGCGTCCTCGGAGTCGAATACGTGTGCGGAGATCGCGCGCTGCCGGTCGAACGCCTCGTCCGGCGCCCACTGCGCCGACTCGACGACGATCCGCTTGGACGCGGCCACGGCGAGCGGAGCGTTGCGCCCGATCTCGTCGGCGAGCCGCAGCGCCTCGTCGAGTACGTCGCCGTCCGGCACGACGCGGTTGACGAGGCCGAGCTGCGCGGCACGGGCGGCGCCGAGTGTTCCGCCGGTGAGGATGACCTCCAGCGCGACCGCCTCGGGAATGCGCCGTGGCAGCCGCAGCAGTCCGCCGGCGCGCGCTACGAGGCCCCGCTTGACCTCGGGCAGTCCGAACTTGGCGCTCTCGCCGGCGACGACGAGGTCACAGGCGAGAGCGAGCTCGAACCCGCCCGCGAGCGCGTACCCCTCGACTGCTGCGATGAGCGGTTTGGCCGGCGGTTTCTCGGTGAAACCGCCGAACCCGCGCCCGGGGATTGTCGCCACCTCGCCGGCCAGAAACCGTGCGAGATCCATGCCGGCGCAGAAGGCGCCGCCAGCGCCGGTGAGCACTGCCACCGTAAGGTCGGACCGGCGGTCGAGTTCGTCGAGCGCCGCGGCGATGCTCTCACCGACAGTGCGGGTCATCGCGTTGCGTTGGTCGGGCCGGTTCATCGTGATCACCAGTACCGGTCCGCGCTCCTCGACGAGCAGCTCGTCGGTGCTGCTCGCTGTGGCGGTCATCGGGGCGCCATTCGCAGGGCGCCGTCCAGACGCACGGTCTCGCCGTTGACATAGTTGTTCTCGACGAGGGACACCGCGAGATGAGCGTAGTCGTCCCCCTCGCCGAGGCGCTTGGGGTGGGGCACCGATGCCGCGAGCTGCGCGCGGACGTCGTCGCGCACACTGCCGAGCATGGCGGTGTCGATCACGCCCGGCGCGATCGTGTTGACCCGGATCCGGGAGCTCGCGAGGTCCCTGGCCGCCACGATGGTGAGGCCGGCGACGCCGGCCTTCGAGGCGGCGTAGGAGGCCTGCCCGATCTGTCCCTCGAAGGCGGCTGCCGAGGCGGTCATGACGATCGCGCCGCGGTCGCCGTCGAGAAGATCGTTGGTGCTCATGGATGCAGCGGTCAGACGCAGCACGTTGTACGTGCCGACGAGATTGACCCGCACGACCTCGGTGAAGCTGTCGAGCGGTCCGGGGTTGTGTTCCTTGCTGACGATGCGCGCCCGGTCGCCGCCCCGCCCGGCACAGTGCACGACCGCACGCAACGGGCCGAACCGCCCGCTCGCCTCGATCGCCGCCTGCACGGCGTCGGTATCGGTGATGTCGGCGGGGGCGAAGACAGCGGCCTCGCCGAGACCCTTGGCCACGCTCTCGCCGTCGGAGTGCGGCAGGTCGACGAGCACGACGCGCGCGCCTTTCGCGACGAACCGCTTCGCCGTGGCGAGCCCCAGGCCGGACGCCCCTCCGGTGACGAGTGCCGTGAGTCCTTCGATGCGCATATGTCCTCTTGGGTGTCGATCGGATCGGGTGTCGATCGGGAACGAATATCCCGGGGCTTCAGAGCCCCAGCGACTTGCTGATGATGGTCTTCATGACCTCGCTCGTGCCGCCGTAGATCCGGCTGACGCGGGCGTCGGCGTAGAGCCGCGCGATGTGGTACTCGTTGATGTAGCCGTAGCCGCCGAACAACTGGAGGCAACGGTCTATCGCCCGGCCTTGGAACTCGGTGCAGAACAGCTTGACCTTGGCCGCGTCGACGGGTGTGAGTTCGCGGGCCACGTGCGCCATGAGAGCGCGGTCGACCATCGCCTGGGCGGCTTCGAGTTCGGCGGCGACCGCGGCCAGCTCGAACTTGGTGTTCTGGAAGCTGCTGACCGTCTTCCCGAACACCGTGCGCTCGGTGACGTAGTCGATCGTCAGTCGCATGGCAGCCTGGACCTGCGCCACCGAACCGACGGCGATGGCGAGCCGCTCCTGGGCGAGATTACGCCCGAGGTATCCGAACGCCTCGCCCTCTTCGCCCAGCCGGTTGGTCACCGGGACCCGCACCTCGTCGAAGGCGAGCTCCACGGTGTCACCCACGCGCAGCCCGAGCTTGTCGAGCTTGCGCCCCTTGGTGAAGCCGGGCATCCCGTCCTCGACGACGATGAGGGTGAGTCCCTTGCGGCGGTTCGTCTCGTCGGTGCCGGTGCGGGCCAGGGTCACGACCAGGTCGGCGTGCAGGCCGCCGGTGATGAAGGTCTTCGCCCCGTTGATGATGTAGACGTCACCGTCGCGTACCGCGGTCGTCCGCACGCCGGCCAGGTCGGAGCCGGTGCCCGGCTCGGTCATCGCGATCGCGCTGAAGAGGTCACCGCCGGCGAGGCCGGGGAACCAGCGCACCCGCTGCTCCTCGGTGGCGAAATGCAGGAAGTACGGGATGACGATGTCCAGATGGGTGCGCAGCGTGCCGAGCGTGACGTTCGCGGCCGCGGCCTCCTCCTGGACGATCGCGTTGTAGCGGTAGTCGGTCTGCCCGGCGCCTCCGTACTCCTCCGGCAGGCTGATGCCCATCACACCGAGGTCGCCGAGGCGCCTGTACAGCTCGCGCGGCACCAGCTCAGCGGCCTCCCACTCGCGATAGTGAGGCACCACCTCGGCGGTGAGGAAGTCGCGCATCACCTTGCGGAAGGCCTCGTGATCGTCGTCGAAGATGTCACGGCGCATCGCTACACCAGCTCCACGAGCGTGGCGTTGGCCGTTCCGCCGCCCTCGCACATCGTCTGCAGGCCGTACCTGATGCCGCGCTCACGCATGTGATGTACGAGCCGGGTCATCAGTACCGCTCCGGAGCCGCCCAGCGGATGGCCGACCGCGATCGCGCCGCCGCACGGGTTGAGCCGCTCGGCGTCCGCGCCGAGCTCGGCCAGCCACGCCAGGGGCACCGGTGCGAACGCCTCGTTGACCTCGTACGCGCCGATGTCCTCGATGGCGAGCCCGGCCTTCTTGAGCAACTGCTGGGTGGCGGGAATCGGCCCGGTCAGCATGAGCACCGGGTCGGCGCCGGTGACCACGCTGCTGTGGTAGCGCACGAGGGGTGTCAGCCCGAGGTCACGGGCCCGTTCCGGCGTCGTCACCAGGAGGGCCGCCGCACCGTCGGAGATCTGTGAGGAGTTGCCGGCATGGATGACGCCGTCCTCCCGGAACGCCGGCTTGAGGCCGGCGAGGGTGTCGACGCTCGTGCCTCGGCGGATGCCCTCGTCGACGGCGAACTCCGCACCGCCCGCGACCGGTACGGCAACCGTCTGTCCGATGAAGGCGCCCGCGTCCACCGCGGCAGCCGCGCGCTCGTGCGATCGCGCGGAGAACTGGTCGAGCGCGGTGCGCGAGAGCCCCCACTTCTCGGCGATCATCTCTGCGCTTTCGCCCTGATTGAAGGAGAAGCCGTCGAAGCGATCCAGAACGGTCTGCCCGTACGGGAAGCCGCTGTCCCGCGCCGAGCCCATCGGCACTCGGCTCATCGACTCGACGCCGCCGGCGACCACGACATCCTGCTGACCGCTCATCACAGCGTGCGCGGCGAAGTCGAGCGCCTGCTGGCTGGACCCGCACGCGCGATTGATCGTCGTGCCCGGCACCGTGACGGGCCAGCCCGCGGCCAGGGCGGCGAACCGCGCGATGTTGGCCGATTGGTCGCCCATCTGGGTCACGCAGCCCCAGATCACGTCCTCGACCAGAGCCGGATCGATCCCGCTCCGTTCCACGAGCGCGGTGAGCACACGCGCCGAGAGGTCGACAGGGTGCACGTCCGCCAGACTGCCGCGCCGCTTGCCGATCGGTGTGCGGACCGCCTCGACGATGACCGCGTCACGCATAGGTTCCAACCTTCTCTCGTGTCGGCGCGATCCCGTCGGTCACAATAAACCGGATGGGACATGCCAAAATGACTTGCGACAATCACCGCGAATCTCGGCGGCTTCAATGGTGCCCCTCGGTCGAATCTCACACAAGCACAGGGAGGTGTGAATGACTGAAGTCACAACGGTCAAAAGGCTTGCCGCGATCAAGGTCATCAGACATCTCAAGGCTCAGTACTTCGGGTATGCCGACCAGCAGGACCGGGCCGGATGGCCGAGGCAACTTCGCCGACGACGGGCCGGCTCCGGACGAGGCCCACCGGCGGGTGGACGCGCCATGACGTCGTCGACCCGGCGCAGTCCACGGGCGGTCACCCCGTTCTACGGCTTTCGCCGGGCGGCGGGAGCGCTACGACCGCCGCGACGGCAGGTGGTTGATCGCCGAAGCGCGCATCGAGCAGCTGCGCAAGGCCGCCCAGTCGGCCCTGCCATCCTGGCCAGGCCCCGTTCGCCGACTCCTGCTCAGACACCCGGCCCGGCGCTCGGGCGGCGACCACTCAGGCGACGACACCGGAGGCGCGCAGCTCCGCGATCCGCGCGGCGCTCAGGCCGAGGTCCTTGAGCACCGCGTCGGTGTCAGCACCCGGTGCCGCCGGCGGGCGTCCGATCGCGCCCGGTGTACGGCTGAACCGCGGCGCGGGCGCGGGCTGGGCGATGCCGTCCACGTCGACGTAGGTGTCCCGCGCCCGCAGGTGTGGATGTTGCTCGGCCTCGGTCCAGTCGAGCACCGGGGTGAGGCAGGCGTCGCTGCCCTCGCAGAGCCGGGCCCACTCGTCCCGGGTGCGCGTGCGCAGCAGCGTCTTCCATAGCCGCCGCCGCTCCGGGTATGTCGCCGGGTCCGCCCGGTCGTCGGACGGGGGGACGTAGCCGGTGAGCCGGCACAACTCGTCGTAGAACTGAGGTTCCAGTGCACCGATCGCGACGAAGCCGCCGTCGCCACACTCGTAGACCTCGTAGTCCGGATAGCCGGTGTCGAGCATGTTCGCGCCCCGCTCGTCGCTCCAGCGGCCCATGGCCCGCAGGGCCGTGAACATGGTGGCCAGCACGCTCACCCCGTCGACCATGGCCGCGTCGACGACCTGGCCGCGACCGCTGGACGACCGCTCGAACAGCGCGCTCACCACACCGAGGACGAGGAACATCGACCCCCCGCCGTAGTCGCCGAGCATGTTGAGCGGGAACACCGGCCGCTCCTCCCGACGCCCGGTGGCCCACAGCGCGCCGGTCAGTGACAGGTAGTTCACGTCGTGGCCGGCGGCCTGGGCCAGCGGCCCGTTCTGCCCCCAGCCGGTCATCCGCCCGTACACCAGCCGTGAGTTGACGGCAGCGCAGTCGTCCGGCCCGATTCCCAGGCGCTCGGTGACACCCGGGCGGAATCCCTCCAGCAAGACGTCACTGC
Organism: Streptomyces sp. NPDC033178; assembly: GCF_055577685.1. NCBI lineage: Bacteria > Bacillati > Actinomycetota > Actinomycetes > Kitasatosporales > Streptomycetaceae > Streptomyces > Streptomyces sp. NPDC033178. The sequence goes on along the minus strand of NZ_JBVIPT010000018.1, from coordinate 205,537 downwards.
CGCGGACAAGGTCCAGCACCAGGTCACGGCCTTCCGGGGCACGAATGTCGACCTGGACCGAGTGCCGGCCGCGGTTGACGATGTTGCGGGTGGGGTCGGCGGAGCCCGACACCACGGCATTTTTGACCAAGCGGTCGACGCGTACGACATCGGCGCCGAGATCAGCGAGCACCATCGCGGCCAGAGGCACCGGGCCGATTCCGGCCAGCTCGACGACGCGGATACCAGCGAGAGGTCCGGGCACGGCAGCTCCTCGAAGGATGTCTAGGACAGGTGGATGGCAGGCGACACCTTACCCCCGTCCTCAACATTGGATACAGTCGTAGTACAGACGCAAGATGCGCTGCATTGCCGTCCGACGGGCTGGAGTGTTTTACCGCAGGCATGGTTCTCTGATTTGCGACACTTGGATCCCGTGACAGCGGCAGTTGGCAGGTCTAGCGTCCAGACGCGGACACCAGTTTCGAGCTGGCTTCTTCCCGCACACACCCACTCAGATAAGGCAATTCACGTGGTTAAGGTGACCTACGTCAGGCCGGATGGCAGTGAGACGATCGTTGATGCGGAGGAGGGCACGTCGGTGATGGCGGCAGGAGTCGCGAACGGCGTCACCGAGCTCATGGCTGAGTGCGCGGGGACACTGTCGTGCGCGACTTGCCATGTCTATGTCGCCGAGGGTGATCTCGACCGCTTGGACGAGGTCGGAGCGGACGAGAACGAGATGCTGGACTTCACCGTCTCACCCCGCGAAGCGGGCAGCAGGCTCAGCTGCCAGATCGTCCTGACTGCCGATCTGGACGACCTCGTCGTCCGTGTCGCTCCCAAGCAGGACTGATCGTGAGTACCGTCATCATCGTCGGCGCAGGACAGGCGGGGTGTCAGACCGCGGCATCGCTGCGCGAGGAGGGTTTCGACGGCCGAATCGTCATCGTCGGTGATGAGCCCCATCTGCCCTATCAGCGTCCACCGCTGTCCAAAGGGCACATCACCGGCAAGGCTTCGCGAGAAAGCCTCTGGCTGCGACCGGAAAGCTTCTACCTGCAGCAGGACATCGAGCTCCTCTTTCCCGAGCAGGTCACGAGGATCGAGCGTGACCGCAAACAGGTCTGGCTCGGGAGCAGGCCCTCAATGGCCTACGACCACCTAATACTGGCCGTGGGCTCGCGGAACCGCACGCTGCCGCTCGGCGGTGTCGAGCTGGACGGCGTCGTCGCGTTGCGCACGCTGGCGGAAGCGGATGACGTCCGTGAGCGGCTCACCTCCGCAGGGGACGTCGTCGTCATAGGAGGGGGATTCATCGGCCTGGAGGTCGCCGCGACCGCGGTCGCCCTCGGCAAGCGGGCCACCGTTATCGAGATCGGCCCTCAGCTGCTGGGCAGGGTTGTGTCCGGGGAGATGGCCGACTTCTTCGTCGAGGCACACCGGGCTCGTGGTCTCGGCATCGAGTTGTGCACCAGCGTCGCTGAGATCACCGGGGCCGGGAAAAAGGTCGCGGGCGTGCGAACGAGGGACGGGCGGCAGATCCCCGCCGACCTCGTGCTCATCGGAGTCGGCGCTCAGCCGAACGTGGAACTCGCCGCCGAGGCGGGTTTGGCTGTCGATGACGGAATCGTCGTCGACGAGCAGCTGCGCACGAGTGATCCGTCGATCTCCGCGGCCGGTGACTGCGCGACCTTCCCGAGCTCATTCGCCGAAGGGAAGCGCGTCAGGCTCGAATCGGTGCAGAACGCGACAGCGCAATCGCGTTGCATCGCTGCCCGGATCGTCGGGAGCCCGTCGAAGTATCACAGCGTGCCGTGGTTCTGGAGCGATCAGGCGGATCTTAAACTGCAGATAGCCGGGCTGACCGCGGGACACAAGAAGACGGCCGTCCTGGGAGAGCTGGAGGACGAGCGCTTCTCAGTGCTGTGCTTCGACGAAGCCGATCGTCTCATGGGGGTGGAATCCGTCAACCGCCCCGCCGACCACATGGCCACCCGGCGCATCATGGAGGCCGGTGCCGGACCGAGTCGGCTCCAGGTGCTGGAAAAGGGGTTCAGTCTCAGGTCCTATGCAGCAGCACTCAAGAAGCGCACCGCGGCGACGGCCTGAGCGGGTCTCGGGGAAGTGAGGTATGCCCCCAGGCAGCCGGCACAGCATCTCGCCGCACTGCGGCGTCACCCGAGTATGGTCCCGTTACAGCCCTGTACGAGGTTGACACGGCAGGGCAGTACGCCGACGCACCGCACCACGGTGACATCAGCCGCTCCGCGGCAGGTCCGGGCACTGTGGGTGTCCATACGTTCGTCAGCTCGCTGACCCCTCCGACTCGATGCATTTCACGGATCGTCCGAGGCTGGACTTGCCCTTCTGGTCCGCTCTCGGCGGTTTTCATAGGAGGGTGACCCTCACACTCGTTGGACGCTGCGGCCCCGTCTCGTGTTACGCGCTTCGCGTCCCCTATTCTGAGAGTGGTCAAGGCTGGGTTCATTGCATAATTGGACTGGGCAACCAGCTCGGTGCCTCCATCGAGATCGCGAAGGACGGGTCATGGCGACAAGGACAGCGAAGGCATCTGCCAACAAGCCGGACGGCAGGCCAAGGCAACGCGCGGGCTCGATGTCCGATGCTCATAAGGCGGCCCTCGCGGAAGGCCGGGAGCAGGGCCAAGTGGTCCGCCGCTACCTCGAAGCCGTCGAGGCGCAACCGGCTCGCAAGGGCCGGCGCCGGACGCCGGAGGCGATCGAGAGTCGCTTGGCGGCAATCGAAGCGGAGACGGCGACTGCGCCGGCCGTGATCCGTCTCCAGCTGGTACAGGAGCGGCTCGACCTGCTGGATGAGCTACAGAACTCCGAATCCTCGGAGCAGATGCAGGAGCTGGAAGACGCGTTCGTGGAGGTTGCGCGGGCCTATAGCGAGCGCAAGGGCATCTCGTACGCCGCGTGGCGGGAGATCGGTGTGAGCGCGGCGGTCCTCAAGCGGGCGGGCATCGATACCCGATCCGCGTTCAAGCTCTAGGGCTGAGGACGAACGTTCGCCGGGTCGTCGGGCCCGCCAATGCCGGCCACCCCGACGTCCTGGCCGCTCCATGCCGCGAACGCGCCCAAGTCCGCACCGAACCCAGGCGGTGCTGGGGAGGCCCGCGACTCCGGACCGCCTGACCGAAATCGCCTACCACACCCGGCAGACGTTCCTGGGCAGCACCGGAGGCAGTCTTCGGGGCGAGCCTGTTCGGTCCGCTGGACCGCGAAGAGCGCTCCGGCCTCGGCCGTCACCGTGTCGTCTCAGCCGTCGCTGTGTCGTTCGGCTCGTCGGCCGCGCTGGTTCGAAACCCTTCCGCCCCTGCAGGCGGTTCAGCCGTGCCTCCATGGTCAACGGCGTATCGAAGGACGGATGCTGCGGAAACCGACCTTGAGGGGGCGGCGTGCGGCGGTGGCCGCCCATCACTCGCCAGTGACCCGAGAATCTCGTCGAACACCAGGATCACCGTCCTGTGTGGACGCCTCCGTCCCACCCATGTCGTAGCGTGAGCCGCCCAGCCCGCACAGTGCGATCGATTGTCCAGCGAGCCGACTTGTGGCCGCCTATTTCGTTGAAAATGGGCACGCTAGCCGTAGATGCATGGTACACACGTCAGGTCGCCGATGCGGCACGTCAACCGCTGCCGTACTCGAAAACCAGCCGACCGCCGGGGCATCAGAAGGATCCATGCGCAAGGCTTCGTCTCTTCGCTGAGATGTGCATAATGGTATGGCGGTATATGCCAACGGTAGAGGCTCCGAATACTTGTATCGCTGCCGCACAGAGCGATGAAACATGGCGTGCGGTACTGTCGAATCGAAGCCGCGCCGATCAGGTCGGTCGCAGTGGATGGCCCGCCATCGGAAGCGAGCCGGCCCAGCCGGTGACCGCTGACGCCGACTGGCCCGCTCAAGCTGGACGTGCGCTCTGTTTGGTTTCCATCAGTGCGCAGACGTGGCGCGGTGGATGCTCGTTGACCTCGTGCGGCGCTCGGTCGCCAACGGCATCAGCCAGTACATCGGTTCGGTCCTGGAGGGATTGGCACTTGCGGATCTAGTATCGGACCGTACGATACGGAGTGGAGGCAGGTCGACGTAAGGGAGAGGGTCGTCGAACGACAATGGCCACCGCCTGGTTGTGGTGTCAAGCAAGCCCAACTGCTCCAAGTGGGAGCCGTGGAGGCCGGACAAATCAGATGTGTGATCGCTTGTGGGTAGGTCGTCTGCACCACAATGAAGCGTCACTCATAGACCTGATCGAATTGCTCTGATAAGCCACATTCAGGGCTCGGAGAGGAGAGTCGTGTGAAGGTCGGATTGGGTGCCATGTTCCAGGGGGACGGCAGCACCATGACGGATCGGGAGGTCTGGGAAACCGATCTCGCGATGGCCGACGAGGCCGAGGCCTTGGGCTTCGACTCGGTGTGGGCTACGGAACACCACTTCACGCGCTATCACATGTCGCCGGACCCGTTGCAGTTCGTCACCTACATGGCCGGGCGCACCTCGCACGTCCAACTCGGCACGATGGTGACTGTGCTGCCGTGGCGCCAACCGGTCCGCGTCGCGGAGAACATCATCGTCGCCGACCACCTGTCGAAGGGGCGGCTGCTCCTGGGTGTCGGGCGAGGTACCGGGCCGGTGGAGTTCGAGGGCCTGGGCGTGGAGATGGAGACCGCCCGCGAGAACCTCAAGGAGATGACTGACGTCGTTGTCCGCGGGCTTGAGACCGGCATCATGGAGTACGACGGCGAGCTCATCAAGCAGCCGCGCGTCGAGTTGCGCCCGGAGCCGTACAAGTCGTTCAAGGGCCGCGTGTTCGGTGCGTCGGTCTCTCCGGAGTCGGCGGAGATCCTGGCCGGCCTCGGCGCCGGTGTCCTGGTCATCCCCCAGAAGCCCTGGGGCATCGTCGCGAAGGAGATGGAGTCCTACCAGCGGTTGTACACGCAGTACAACGACGCTGTGCTGCCTCCGTCGGTCGTCGCCGGCTGGACGTTCGTGGACGAGGACGAAGAGCGCGCGTACGAGATGGCGCACAAGTACATCGGTGGCTACTTCCACTCGGTCGTAGAGCACTACGGCTTCAATCGTCCGCTGCTCAAGGACATCAAGGGCTACGAGTCGCACGCCGTCATGTACGAGCGGCTGAGCAAGCCGGGCGGTCTCGAGAAGATGACCGAGGGATACGTCAACCTCAAGCCCTACGGAACGCCTGAACAGGTGTACGAGAAGATCAAGGGTTTCTCGTCGGTCGTCGGAGCCGACCACTTCGTGGGCGTGTTCCGCTACGCCGGGATGACCGCTGACGAGGGCAATCGGAACATGCAGTTGTTCGTCAAGGAGATCCTGCCCGAGCTCAAGAAGCTGGACATCAGCACTGTTGTCCCCGAGGTCGGGGTGGCCTGATCGGGCGACTGTTCGCCGCACCCGCACTGCTGGGTCGGCAGGCATCGAAGAGGCGGGGTTCCCGGACGTGATCCGGGAACCCCGCCTCTTCGGCCTTCGGGAGAACGGCCTTCGGAAGGGTGGTCTTCCGAAGGCGGGGCGGAGGGCCGCTCAGTTGCGGCTGGGCGCCGCGACGCCGCCGTCCACAGCGATCAGTTCACCCGTGACGTACGACGATTCCGAGGACAGCAGGAAGGACGCCACCTTCGCGATCTCGTCCGGGTCCCCGACACGCTTCAGCGGTGCGCCGCGCTCGATGGCGGCGCGGCGCTCCGGGGTGAGCTTCGCGCGGTTCATCTCGGTATCGATGAAACCGGGCGCGATGGAATTGACCCGTACGCCCTGGGGGCCGAGTTCCATCGAGGCCACCTTGGTCAGGGCCAGGACACCGGCCTTGGAGGCGGCGTATGCGGCGCTGTTCTTGCGCACCACGCGAGCCTGTCCGCTCGCGAGCGTGACGATCGAGCCGCCTTCGCCGAGGTGCGGGGTGACTGCCTGCACCGCCCACAGGGTTCCGGTGAGGTTGATGTCGATGACGCGTCGCCACTCGTCCTCGGTGAACTCGGCGATGCTGTGCGGCGGCTGGTTGACTCCGGCCGCGTGCACGAGACCGGTCAGTGAGCTGAACGCCGCCAGGGCCGCCTCGACCATCGCGGCGCAGCCGGACTGCGAGCGCACGTCGACGGCCACGCCGATCGCGATCTTGTCGCTGCCGACGGTATCCATGGTCGCCGTGAGGGCCCGCGCCGCGTCGGCGGCCTTCTCGCCGTCGATGTCCGCGACGACGACCTGCGCGCCCTCTGCGACGAGGCGCTGCGCGCAGGCGCGCCCGATGCCGCTCGCGCCGCCGGTGACGATGACGACCGATCCCTTGTGCCTGGTCATGTCGATGATGACGCTCCTCTACGGATGACGGGCGAAGCATTGCGACGGAGCCCTCGATGTGGCGGTGACATGGCTACACGGCCAGTCGCGGGTCGGCTCACGGGAAGCTGCGGATTGAGTCGTTCAAGGACAACGTCAAAGCGCACGCAAGTAAGCTTTCATATGGCATTGTTTCTCGCCAGGCATATACATTACCGAACGTGCTCACATACGATGAGTCTGTGAGGTCACATCATCGTCATAGACGCGGTGAACGGACGAACACGAGGGACGATCGCCTTGCAGAGGATTCGGGTGACAGTCGGTCGCGTTACGGGCGGCCGAGCGTGAGCGCGGCGCCGGGATGCGCGCAAGTAGCGTCCACACGCGACGACATCTGGACGACAACCGGACGGCTGCCGCTCGACGAGCTCGGTATGACTCTCGTTCATGAGCACGTCAAGATAGTGGTGCCGGGTGCCGATATGGACCCGACGAAGAGCCTCGATCGCGCCGACGCGATCGCGCGAGCCGTCGACGCGCTCTCGGAACTTCACGACCACGGCGTGCGCACGGTCATCGATCCGACCCCGATCGACCAGGGTCGCGACGCCGAGCTGATCGCTGAAGTGTCGAGCCGCAGTGGGATCAATCTGGTCTGCGCGACCGGTTTCTACTTCGAGGACGAGAACCGCGGCGTGCCGTTCTACTGGCGCCAGCGGCAGCCCGAGGAGATCGCCGAGCTCTTCATCGCCGAGCTGGAACGCGGCATCGGGGCGACTGGTATCCGGGCCGGAGTGATCAAGGCTGCGACCGGTCGTACGGTCGGCCAGCACGATCGCAAGATCTTCGAGGCGGCGGGCATCGCTTCGGCCGCGACCGGTACCACGATCATCACTCACACCGAGCACTCCTTGCACGGTGAGGAGCAGCAGCGGATGCTGCGGGAGGCGGGCGCCGACCTGAGCCGGTGCATGATCGGCCATCTGGACAAGCTGACCGCCGGCGAGCTGATCAAGCTGGCCGAGGCCGGTTCGATGGTGAGCGTGGACCGGATCGGGTGGGACGTGCTCGGTGACGAGGGGCACCGGGCGGACCTGGTGGCAGCGATGTTCGAGGCCGGGCTGTCCGACCGGCTGTGTATATCGCAGGACCGCGTGTCGACGTATTGGAGCCCGCGTCCGCAGTTCTGGGTGCCACAGGACAAGCAGGATTACGTTGACAACGTGCGGGTGCCCGCACTGTTGCGGGACGGCACGACGAAGGGCTTCGCCTACCTGTTCACCCACTTCGCTCCGCTGCTGGAGGAACGCGGCGTTCGGCGCGAGCAGTTGTGCCGGCTGCTCGTCGACAACCCCAGGCGGCTGCTCGGTGGACCTTCCGGCGAGAGCCGTCCTGCACTTACGAGCGATCAGTGATTGTTCGACATTCATTTACCAACGGTGGTCGGGGTCATTCAGGTACAGTCTTGCCCCGTGCATGGGCTTCATATACGCTTTGATGACGGCTCAATTGTAGCAATCGCGGGACGATTTATTTCAGCGATGCCGCTACATGGAGAACCCCGAGGCCGCCGGTGTTCGTCTGCCGCCCGTCCGGCATCCACAGCACCGATGTCGGCCGGCTGCCGCCCGGGCGACCCCCGCTTCGATCCGATCCCGGCCCGGTTGAGCCAGGCGTTGGGCGACATCGCACAAGCTGCCGACTAAGGAGATTGTCTTGACTGCCCTGCACCGCGACCCGGAGGCGGACGCCGACGTCGAGATGATCGTCGATGGCGTGTTGTCCTTCGCGCGCCGCTATGTCCAGCCGCTGTGGGAGAAGCACAGCGACGTTCTCGAAGACCCGCGCAAGGCGTACACCGACGACGGCAGCCCGTCGGACGCGGTGGTGGAACTGCGCCGCCAGACTCGGATGGCGGCGGCGGAGGCCGGCTACTACACGTTGTTCGCCCCTGAGGAACTGGGCGGCGGCGCCCAGGGCGCAGTCGTGTCGTTCACGCTCTACGAAGCACTGTTCCGCGAATTCGGGCCGGGTCGAATCCTGTTGGAGGACGTGGTCGGGAAGTGGAACCGGGGGCCGAGCGGGCTGATCAGCTACTTCTCCGACGCGCTCCAGGCCGAGCTGTCCGACGACCTCATGTCGGGCCGCAAGACGTTCTGCTTCGCGCTGTCCGAGCCGGATGCCGGCTCGGACGCGTGGGCGCTGACCACCCGCGCGGTACGCGTGGACGGGGGGTGGCGCATCAATGGTGTGAAGCAGTGGATCAGCGACTCGCCGTACGCCGACTACGCTCTCGTCTTCGCAGTCACTGATGACGAGCTGCGTGGAAAGCGCAAGGGCGGCATCTCGGCCTTCTTCGTGCCGATGGACAACCCCGGCGTGAAGGTGGCGTCGGTGATCAAGCTGTTCGGGGAGATCGGTGGCAGCCGAGCGATCCTCACCTTCGACGACGTCGTGGTGCCTGACACCTCGGTCGTGGGCACGCCGGAGCGCGGGTTGGACATCGCGCGTTCGGGTGTCTCGCTGGGGCGGATGCACAACGCCGGTCGCGCGGTGGGTACCGCGCGGTGGGCGCTCGCGCAGGCGGTCGACTACTCGCAGGTGCGCAAGACCTTCGGGGAGCTGATCTCCTCGCACCAGGCGATCCAGTTCAAGCTCGCCGACTCGGCGATGGAGATATATGCGGGCCACACGATGGCGCTGGACTGCGCGCGGCGCATCGACGCCGGGGAGAAGGTCGAGAAGCAGCTGGCGATGGTGAAGGCGTTCACCTGCGACACGAGCTTCGAGGTGCTCGACCGCTGCATCCAGATCCACGGCGGCATGGGCCTGACCAACGACGCAAGGCTGGTCGACGGCTGGCACTCGCAGCGGGTGTCGCGGCTGGCCGATGGCTCGGCCGAGATCATGCGGCGTAACGTGGCGCGCGCGCTGCTCCGCGGCGACCTGGGGATCTGACTGTGACTGTCTCCGATGCGGGCGCCGGTATCAGCTGGAGCGAGGGCAGTGGCATCGCCACCGTCACGATCGACCGGACGGACATGCGTAACTCGCTCGACCGTCCCAGCGTGCTCGCACTGATCGAGGCGTTCGAGAAGACCACCGACGCCCGGTGTGTGGTGTTGCGCAGCACCGGCACGTCGTTCTGCTCCGGCGGCGACCTGCCGCATCTGGAGAGGCTCGCGGCGAAGCCCGATGAGATCCGGGGCTCGATCGAAGGATCCTTCCAGCTGCTGATGCGCAGGGTTCGGGAGCATCCGGCACCGGTGATCGCGCGGGTGCAGGGGCCCGCTGTGGGCGCGGGCGCCGATCTCGCGCTCAACTGCGATGTGCGGGTCGCCTCGTCCGATGCGTGGATCCGGGAGTCGTGGATCGACCTCGGTGTGATCTCCGCGCTCGGTGCGTCGGTCAACCTGTCCGCCGCGGGCGGCCCCGGCTTCGCGCTCGATGTTCTGCTGTCCGGCCGCAAGGTGCGGGCCGACGAGGGCCTGGCGCGCGGGTTGTTCCAGCGGGTGGTCGCACCGGGCGAGCTCGACGGCGAGGTGCAGGCGTTCGCCGGGCGCGTCGCCGGGCTCGATGCGGACGGCGTGCGTGCGATGAAGCAGCTCGTCCGGCTCGTCCACGACGACGACTTCGACGTCGCGCTGCGTGCGGGCGTCGATCACCAGGAGCGGCTGATGCGCGCGCCGGAGTTCGCCGTACGCGTACGCACCATCCTCGACAGCATCAGCCGCAGGAGCGCGAAATGAGTGATCGCATGACGAGTGACACGACCGGTGCGCCGATGTTCGAGACGATCGAGTTCACCGTGTCCGACCACGTTGCCACCGTGACCCTCGACCGCCCGGAGGCGCTCAACTCGTTCAACCGGACGATGCTCGACGAGTTCGTCGAGGTGTGGCGGCGGTGCCGCGAGGACGACGACATCCACGTCGTGGTGCTGCAGGCCAACGGGGCACGTGCGTTCTCCACCGGCGTCGACCAGAAGCAGGGTCGTCGTCGTGCGACCAATCCGTGGCAGGACGAGGACCCGGGTTCGTCCCTCGGCGCGAAGCAGAACCGGTGCTGGAAGCCGCTGATCGTGGCACTGCACGGGATGGTCGCCGGTGGGGCGTTCTACTGGGTGAACGAGGCCGACATCGTGATCTGCGCCGAGGACACCGAGATGTTCGACCCGCACACCAGCTACGGCATGACCTCGGCACTGGAGCCGATCGGCCTGCTGCGTCGTGCGCCGTTCGGCGAGGTGATGCGCTTCGCGCTGATGGGCCTCGACGAGCGGATCGGCGCGCGCAAGGCGCTGTCGATCGGCATCGTGAGCGAGGTCGTGCCGGGCGAGTCGCTGCGGGCGCGCGCGCAGGTGCTGGCTCAGCGGGTCGCGTCGAAGCCGCCGATCGCGGTGCAGGGCACGGTGAAGGCGATGTGGCAGTCGATGGACATGAGCGCGAGTGGTACCCGCGCGATTCCCCAGATCTTCCCGCAGTTCGGCAACCCGCTGGCTCGTACGGCCTTCACGCCGGGCAGCCGCCCGAAGTACGAATTGAGGTGAGGACGCGATGGAGCTGAGTTTCACGGCGGCACAGGACGACTTCCGCGAGGAGGTCCGTACCTGGTTGCAGGAGAACATTCCGGCGGAGGATCCGCCGCACGGCGACTTCGAGGAGATGGTCGCCTATGACGTGGAATGGCAGCGCCGCCAGTTCGACGGAGGCTGGGCCGGTATCTCGTGGCCGAAGGAGTACGGCGGCCGCGGGCTGTCGACGGTCGAGCAGCTGATCTGGTTCGAGGAGTACGCGCGCGCGCAGGCGCCGACCGGGCGCACCAACTTCGTCGGGGTCAGTCACGCGGGTCCGACGTTGATCAACCGTGGTACGGAGCAGCAGAAGCAGGCGCATCTGGAGAAGATCCTGCGCGGTGACGAGGTCTGGTGCCAGGGGTTCTCCGAGCCCGAGGCGGGCTCGGACCTCGCGTCGCTGCGCACCCGGGGTGTGATCGACGGCGACAAGATCGTGGTCAACGGGCAGAAGGTGTGGACGAGCTTCGCGTGGGCGGCCCAGTTCCAGGAGCTGCTCGTGCGAACGGATCCGGACGCGCCGCGGCACAAGGGCATCACCTGGGTCATCTGTGACATGCGCTCGCCCGGTATCACGATCCGGCCGATCCGTACGATCGCGGGGGACGAGGACTTCTGCGAGGTCTTCTACGACGACGTGGAGATCCCGCTGTCCAACGTGGTGGGGGAGGTGAACGACGGCTGGAAGGTGGCGATGACCACGCTGTCGTTCGAGCGCGGCACGGCCTTCATGTCCGAGCAGGTCGCGCTGTCCACCGCCGTCGACCGGCTCATCGGCGTCGCGCGCGAGCGCACTGTGCCCGGCACGTCACGGCGCGCCATCGACGACGACGAGTTCCGCTTCCGGCTCGCCGGGCTGCGGGCTGACGTCTACGCGTTGCGGGCGATGACCTATCTCGGTATGTCGCGCAACATGAGCCGGGACCAGCCCGGCCCGGAAGGCTCGTACCTGCGGCTGACGGTGGGGGAGACGATGCAGCGCATCGCCCAGCTGGCGATGGACCTGCTCGGCCCCGAAGGGCTGGTGGCGACGCCACCGATCCGCCGGCGCAGCAACTGGAGCAACGACTACCTGTACAGCTTCTCGCGCACGATCAGCGCAGGCACGAAAGACATCCAGCGCAATCTCATCGGTGAGCGCATCCTCGGACTGCCCAGATAGAGGGGTACCACTGTGATCGACCTGATGCCGGACGCCGATCAGGAAGCGCTGATCGAGTGGGTCCGCGACTTCCTCGACAAGGAGCTGCCACGCAACCGCTGGCTCGACAGCGATGTTCACGACCCGGCGATCGCCGAGCTCATGCCCCGCATCGGACAACTCGGCTGGTTCCGTCTGGCCGGAGTCGACGGCGACGGACCGAGCTTCGTCGACGAGGCCCTGCTGTTCCGCGAGCTTGGCCGACACCTCGTACCAGGGCCGCTGATCTCCACGACCATCGCCGCCGATCTCGCCGCGCGATCCGGCAACGACGCGCTCGCCGAGTCGTTCGCCACCGGCCGGTCACTCGCCGGGATCGCGGAGTTGGTCGATGGCGACCGCCTGATGATCCTGGCCGGCGCGCCCGTCGACTACCTCCTTGTCGTCGACCCGCGCAGCGGCGGACTCTCGGTGGTGGAGTACTCCGGGGTGCCCGAACACCGGTTCGCCCCCTCGATCGATCCGTTCCACGAGATCGCGTTCGTCGAGGGGCCCATCAACGCGCCGGTGGTGACGGCCGGCGAGCATGCCGTGGAGGTGCTGGCCCACGCCCGGTTGCTCGTTGCGGCGTACCTCACCGGGCTCGCCGAGGGAGCACGCGACGACTCCGCGGCCTACGCCGGCGAACGCGTCCAGTTCGGCAAGCCCATCGCGGTGTTCCAGGCCGTCAAACACCGTTGCGCCGACAACGCGCTGCGTGCCGAGGCCGCGTGGGCGTCGACCGTGGTCGCGGCGCTGCGTCTGCGCGATGTGCCGGTGGCCGACGCCGAACTCGATGTCGTCGTGGCCAAGGTCGTCGCGGGTGACTCGGCCGTACGCAACGGACGCGACAACATCCAGAACCACGGCGGCATGGGCTACACGTTCGAGAACCTCGCACACCTCTACCTCAAACGCGCTCATGTGCTGATCAACGTCCTCGGCGACACCCGCTCGTTCACCGACTCCCTGCTCGAAAGCACTCCGACCTGGTGACCGGCGAGTCCGCCCGGGTTGGGTGCCATGACGTCGGAGTGGGCCTCGGAGCGCCCCTCTGCCGCGCGCGCAACCGTGGCGGGCCGGAGAGCGGTACGGCACAGATTTTCAGAAGGAGGTGCCCCACATCATGCGCATCCAGAGCCATCGGACTGTCCGCTTCGACGTGGTCGATCGCATCGCATGGATTACCCTCAACAGGCGCAGCGCCCTCAACGCCGTCGATGACACGATGGCCGAAGACCTGCACAGGGCCTGGTCGCGTGTGGCGACGACGACACCCCCCACCGAGGGAGTCGTGCTGATCGGGGCCGGCGTCGAGGCGTTCTCACTGGGCATCGACCGTTCCCCCGGCGCGGTCCCTGCCCTGCCGGACAGTCTCGTGCCGCCGCGGCTGGACGTCCCCCTGGTGGTTGCCGTCAACGGGATGGCATGCGCCGAGGCGCTCGACCTCGTGCGTGCCGCCGATTCAGTGGTGGCCGCCCAGCACGCGCGCTTCTTCGCCCTCAGGCCGCCCTCACCGCCGGACAGCAACGCCGCGATGCGCGCCGCCGAAGCCCACACGGCAGGGCTTGTGGATACCGTGGTTCCGGCTGTGTGGCTGCGCACTGAAGCGGAGAAGACGGTGCGTCGGCTCGCCGGGAGTGAGAAAGGCACCGCGAGCGCAAGACAGTCCAAGCCGGATCTGGACACCGCCTGGCGTCGGCTCGCTGACACCATCGCGCAGCGGCCGTAGACCTCCTGACCGGCAGTCTGCCGTCCCGCACAAGCAGCTCGTGGCCGGCCGCGACCTCCCCCGATACGCCGGGGCGCGGAGCACTCCACACAGAGGAGAAAAACCATGTCGACACGCATCCACCACGCGCGGGACGCCGACGGTCGCGACGCCGCGGCGTTGCTGCTGCGCGCCGCACTGGGGCCGATGCTGTTCGCGCATGGCTGGAACAAGGTCCGCGGGCCAGGTGGGCTGAAGGGCACCACCGGCTGGTTCCGGGCGCTGGGCCTTGAGCCGGCCACCGTCCATGCCCGGATGGCTGCCGGCACCGAGATGGCGGCGGGCGCAGCCCTCGCCCTCGGCGCGGCCGGCCCGTTGCCCGCGGCCGCGACCGTCGGGCTGATGACCGTGGCCGCCCGCACCGACCACCGTGGCAAGGGCTTCTTCGTCTTCAAGGGCGGCTGGGAGTACACCGGCGTCGTCGCCGGCGCCGCTGTGGCGTTGGCCGCGCTCGGGCACGGTACCTACTCGCTCGATGCCGTGTTCGGGTGGCGGCGCTCCGGGCCGAGAGCGGCGCTGCTTGCCGCCGGGCTCGGCGCCGCCGGCGCGGCGGCCCTGCTCACGGTGTCCTATCGACCGGCGGACGAACCGGACAGCACTGGCTCGGCGGATGAGCAGGACAGCACTGGTCCGGCGGATGAGCAGGACAGCACTGGTCCGGCGGATGAGCAGGAGCAGCACTGATCCAAGCGGTCTCGGGGAAGTGAGGTACGCCCCCGCCCCGCCCGGCACGCGCCCCACCCTCCAACCGGCTTCGCTCGGTTCGGCTCCGACAGTGCACCCCGTCGCCGCGCCGGGCGAAGGGGTGCACTGCCTTGAAGGGGTGCACTGCCTTGGTGCGCCGAGGCCACCTCGCCGGTGACGAGGTGGCCTTCGGTCGCCGCATCGAACTACGGCGTGCGGGCGGCAGCGGACGACGAATCAGCTACCGGGGACGACCTTCCCGGTGAGGACGTTGAGGAAGGCGGTGGGTGTGATGTCGACCTGCTCGCCGTTCTTGATCTCGTGGTTCACCACCGTGGGGGCGAACAGGCGCGCGAACCCGGTCACTCCGGTCTCCTTGGTGAAATTGACCGGCGGGGTGAGGCCGTCGGTGGTGAGCGACGACGTCGCGTCGAAGGTGTCCAGCACGCTCTGGCGCGTGAGGTCCTTGCCCTTCATGACCTTGGCGAACGACTTGATGCCCAGCCAGGCGTTCATACCCTCGTCGCTGGTATCAACGGAGGGCTGGTACTTCGTCATGTCGGCTAGGTAGTTCTTGCGTCCGGCGCTGTTGTAGCTGTAGCAGCCGGTCGACTGGATGTTGGTCGTGTCGTCGATCTGCTTGATGGCTGACGGCGTCATCACGGTCGATGCTGTTTGGATCTTGCCGGTGTAGCCCTGCGCCCGCAGTTGCTTGATGCCCGCCACGCTCAGAGGCTCAGTCAGTGACAGGAGCACGCCGTCGGGCTTCTTCGAGTTCGCCTGGGCGGCGTAGGACGTCATGTCCGAGGCGGTGCTCGGGACGGCCACCTGCAGGACTTTCGATGACGGGAAGAGCGTTTCGACCTTCTCGCTGAGGAATTCCACGCCCGGATGGCCGCCCGGAGTGTCATAGAACATCACGACGATCTTCTTAGCGCCCTGCTTGGCGAGCCACTCGGCCATGCCGCTCTGGATGCCGATCCCCCCGCAGTCGGTCGCAAAGCCGACCTTGGACGCGAAGTCTGGTGCGGTGTACGGCTTGGACGCGACGGCTGCCATCTTTCCGTTGAGTACGCCCATGATGGGGCCGCCGCCCGCGTAGTCGTTGTTTCCGACGGTGGCGATGATCGACTTGTCTGTGACCGCCTTTTGCGCGCAGGCCGAGGCCTGGTTCTGGTTGCCGTGGGTGTCGCAGATCTTCAGGTCGATCTGATGGCCGTCAACACCGCCGGCGGCGTTGACGGCCGAGACCGCGGCCTTGGCGCCAGGGATCACGTGGTCGCCCGGCAGTCCCGCGCCGGTTGCTGTGATCATCATCAGGCTGACCTTGCCGCCCGACGAGGTAGAACTTCCGCCGTCTTCGCCCGACGTGCAGGACGACAGCAGAACGCAGAGGGCCGTCCCTGAGACTGTCGAGATTGTTCTGAGCGATCTCTTCAACGCCGTGCTCCTTCTTTGGCCAGTTTCCCGTTCGGGACTGATGCGTCGGGGCGACTGCGTCTCGCGATACCGAGTGACCGCGCGCCGATTTCATGGATGCACATGCGCTCACTGGCCGGATACCTTCCGGGTCGAGCGTGGCCGGGAGTCTTGCCTACAGGTCAATAAGGTGTCAACGATAAGTCAAGTAGGCGCGAAGCCGATATGGAATCGTTACTAAAGTCCATTGAAGCTCTTTGGGTAGATTGCTCCGGCATGGTTTCCCACATCATTCAACTCAAGTTAACAACAGTCATTCAACGTACATCGCGCCACGATAGGTCGCCATCGAGCGGGCGCTTCCGGCGTCTACCTGTTCAAGCACCCCGAAGGAGGGTGTTACAGCTGGTGCAATCACGAGCTGTGGGAGGCGGTCTCGTGTCCGCTCGACGGAGTATGCGTGACGCATACGTTGACATGTAAGCCATGCAAGCTGACACTCTGTGTGGCGACTGGGCGACAAACATTCATGTCCTATGGGCTGCGTCCACTGCACGATGTGAGTGTCTGAGGATGGCGCGGCCGTACACGCGGCATGCTGGCCGTGTACTTGGCGGCGTACTCCTATCATCCGGCTGCGCGATCACCTTCATCCCGATGTCCGATGGCGTAGGTGCAGCTCAATCGCAGAGTGAGCGTCGTACCGTGCCGTCGCCGGTAAAGCGTCCGCGCATCCGACCAGAGGGACAGGCATGCAGGAGATAATCGGGTTCGCGCTGTTCGGCCTCGGAGCCGCCGCTGTTTACACGCTGCTCGCTCAGGGCGCGGTGCTCATCTACCGTGGGTCCGGGGTGGTCAACTTCGCGCAGGGCGGCTTCGCGCTCGTCGGCGCCTACGTCTATTACGAGGCACTCAAGGTCGTGCCGAAGTGGCCCGCCGCCCTGATCGGTGTCGCGGCCGCCGCAGCGCTCGGACTGCTGGTCCAATTCGCGATCATGTGGCCGATGCGCAGATCGTCGGCGCTGGCCCGGGTGGTCGCCACTCTCGGCATCCTCTCGGTGCTGACCCAGGCCGTGTCGATCCGGTATCAGAGCACGACGTACTACGTGCCATCGCTGGTGCCGCAGGGAGGTGTGTCGTTCGCCGGCGTGTCGCTCTCGCAGGATCGGCTCTGGCTGTTCGGTATCGCACTGGTCTTCACCACGGCTTTGTGGCTGGGCTACCGCTACACACGTATCGGTCTGGCCACATCCGGGGTGGCGGAGAACCAGACCCTGGCCGCGAGTCTCGGCTGGTCTCCTCGCATGATCGCCGGTCTCAACTGGACGCTGGGTGCGGCCCTGGCGGGCGCGGCGGGCGTGCTGCTGCCGCCGATTGCCGGTGGGCTCACGCCGAACGTGTTTGTGTTGCCGATGGTGACGTCGCTGTCCACGGCTCTGATCGGCTCGTTCCGATCATTTCCGCTGACGATGCTCGGCGGCGTGATCATCGCGGTGTTGCAGTCGGAATGCACGCACTACATCTCGACGCCCGGGTGGACGAACGCCGTCCCGTTCCTCGTCATCATCGTGCTGATCGTCGTGCGCGGTAGGGCACTGCCACTGCGCAGCTTCCGTTCCGACCGCCTGCCTGCCGTCGGCAGCGGCAAGATCAATCCCGTCGGCGTCGTCGTCGGCCTCGGGCTGTCCCTTCTCGGCATCTATGGTTTCAGCGACGCGTTCGCCAACTCGGTCACTGTCTCCGCGGCCTTCGCACTCGTGGCACTGTCCCTCGTCGTGGTCACCGGCTATGCCGGTCAGATCAGCCTGGCCCAGTACGCGCTGGCCGGCGTGGGCGCACTCGCCTCCGCACGCATGATGGCGGTCTGGCACGTACCGTTTCTTGCGGCACTGGTGCTGAGCATGGGGGTCACGGTGCTGGTCGGGCTGGTGATCAGCCTCCCGGCCCTGCGCGCCCGAGGCGTGAACCTCGCGGTGGTGACGCTCGGCCTCGCGCTCGTGATCGAGACGGTTGTGCTGGGCAACCCCGACTACACCGGCGGTGTCGTGAACGGCACCGTGGTGAGCGACCCGAACCTGTTCGGGTGGGACATCCAGTCGGTGCAGTATCCACGCCGGTACGCGCTTGTCTGCGTGATCGTGCTCGCCCTGGTCGCCGTGTTCGTGGCCCGTCTGCGACGGCGCGGTGCCGGCCGTCGCCTGCTCGCGGTGCGTGACAACGAACGGGCAGCGGCGAGCGTCGGGGTGAACGTCGTCGGGGCCAAGCTCTACGCGTTCGGTGTGGGTGCCGCGTTGGCCGCACTGGGCGGTTCGCTGATCGCGCTCAAGGACAGCTTCGTCGACTTCACGCAGTTCGGCACGGTGCAGTCGATCAACGTGCTGATGCTGACGGTCATCGGCGCTGTCGGCTTTGTACTGGGCGGCTTCGTCAGCGGGGTCGCGGCCGTGGGCGGTGCCTTCCAGCAGTTCCTGTCGAACTACTTCGAACTGTCGAACTGGTGGCTGCTGATTCTCGGCCTGTTGCTGATCGTCCAGCTCGTCGTGCTGCCCGACGGCATCGCATCGGATCTCGGCCGCCAGGGGCGGATGGTCACCGGACTGGTCGGGCGCTTCTACCGCCGAGCGCCGAAATCGCGGGCGGTTGATGTCCCCCAGGTGCTGGGCCGTGTGGTGGCCAAGCCGCTCGAACTGAAGGACGTCACTGTCCAGTTCGGGTCCACTGTCGTGTTGAACAAGGTCAACCTGACCGTCAGCCCCGGCGAGGTGGTGGGGTTGATCGGCCCCAACGGCGCCGGCAAGACGACGCTGATCGACGTCGCGACGGGCCTCGTCAAGGCTCGCGCCGGCCAGGTGCTGCTCGGCGGCGAGCCGGTCGACCGGCTCAGCACGCGTCAGCGGGTTCAGCGCGGGCTCACCCGTTCATGGCAGTCGGACGAGCTGTTCGAGGTCATGACGGTGGCCGAGAACCTGCGGGTGGCCGCTGAGCCGGGCGGCTTCGGCTGCTATGTCCGTGACATCGTGTGGCGCGAACGTCCGCTGCCGCCTTCCGTCGCGGCGAGCGTGCGGCAGTTCGAACTGGAGGAGCTGCTCGAACAGCTGCCCACCGAGCTTTCCTACGCCACCCGTCGACTCGTCGGTGTGGCCCGGGCGATGGCCACGGAGCCGTCGATCCTGCTGCTCGACGAGCCCGCCGCCGGCCTCGACGAGAACAGCACCGAGGAACTGATCAGCCACATCCGCCGTCTCGCCGAGGAACGCGGGCTGGGCATCCTGCTCATCGAACACGATGTCTCGATGGTCATGCGTACCTGCGACCGCGTCGTCGCGATCAACTTCGGCGAGGAGATCGTCACAGGCACGCCGGCCGAGGTACGTGCCCACCCGGCGGTCATTTCCGCCTACCTGGGCCGTACCGAGGGGCACCACGCAGGCCGCACCAGGGCTGGTGCAACTGTCGGAGCAGGGACCGATCCCCTCTTGGAGCCATCGGCCCCCTCGCCGGACGCGAGCCGGAAACTCACTCCCCGAATCGGAGACAACCGGTGATACCCATCGAGGAACGCGCCGTCGGTACCGCGCCGGTACTGCACGCGAAGAACATCTCGGTCGGCTACGGCAGGATCGCGGTGATCCGCGGGCTCGACCTCAGCGTGGCGCCCGGGGAGGTGGTGGCCCTGCTGGGCGCGAACGGCGCCGGGAAGAGCACGACCCTCATGGCGCTCGCGGGCCTGCTGCCGCTGACCGGTGGAGAGATCTACCTCGGCGACAAGCGCACCACCGCGCCGTTGTACCGCCGCAGTCGCCAGGGTGTCGCCTACCTGCCTGAGCAGCGGGGCGTGTTCCGCGAGCTGACGACGATGGAGAACTTGCGACTGGGCCGAGGGGACCCGCAGGTGGCACTCGACCTCATCCCTGAACTCAAGCGGGTCGCCGACCGCAAGGCGGGCTTGCTGTCAGGCGGCGAACAGCAGATGTTGGTGCTCGCTCGGGCGATCGCCGGCAAGCCGCGCATCCTGCTCTGTGACGAGCTCTCGCTCGGCCTCGCGCCCGTTGTCATGGACCGGCTCTACGACCTGCTCGGTACGGCTTCGGAGGGGGGCGTCGGGATGATCATCGTCGAGCAGCACGTGCGTGCCGCTCTCGAATTCTGCGACCGCGCCGTTGTTCTCAAGCGCGGGCGGATCGCGCTGCAGGGCACCAGAGCGGAGCTGGCCGGACGCCTTGATGAGATCGAGTCCCACTATCTGTCCTCCGTGACCGACGACGACGTGCCGGACTTCTGACCGTTTTCATCCGCTCCGTGTGAGTGGGCCGTGACACGCACGCTCGCGGCATTGCCGAAACGCCCTCGCGGCTCAGCTGCGAGGGCGTTTCGGCGGCGGTTCGGGGCGAGGGCGGCCTGTGGCCTGTGCTGTGGCCTCGGTGTCGACGGGGCCGGAATTGACCTGGTATCTGCGGTTAGCCTCGCGGTATGGGCAGCCGGTCTCCGTCACTGTGACCTCGTTAACTTCGTGTTCGCGGTACGAAATCCTCGATGTCAGTCGGTTCCGGCCCGTATGGCCGCCTCGGCCGTCGACGTGTACGCGCCGCGGTGAAACACCAGCGCGTGGGCATCGCGTCCGATGTCGAGATCGAGTACGCGGCCGAGTACGAGCGTGTGGTCGCCCGTCTCGATCTCATGCTCCAGTTCGCAGTCGAGCCAGGCGAGGCAGCCGTCGAGCACCGGAGCACCGTTGCGGCCGGGACGCCACGGTACGCCGGCGAACTTGTCGCCTCCGCTCGTGGCGAAGCGACGGCTGATGTCGATCTGGTCATCGGCCAGCACGTTCACGCAGAACCAGTGCGCGGCGCGCATGCCGGGCCAACTGGTGGACGTCTTCGAGGGAAAGAAGCCGATGAGGGGCGGATCGAGCGAGACCGACACGAACGAGCCGACGGCGAGACCCACCGGCCCGTCCGGCCCGGCTCCAGTCACGACCGTGACGGCCGACGGAGTGTGCGCCATGATCTCGCGGAACCGGGCGGACTCGATGACCTCGTCGGTCCGAGGGGACGAAAGAGCCATAACGACCTCCGACTATTCCACTGCCGCAAAGTAATGTCGTACCGAACGATACTAGTTGGTCTCACGCCCGTCCAGCGTCCCTGAGGTGCCGGCCGTCAGTCGCTGCTCGGAAGGACGCGCGCCTGCTTGACTGTCAGAGGGGTGCCACCCAGGGCCAACGTGCCGCGGCCCGCCTTGGTCACCAGGACCTCCAGTTCGCCGGCGTCGCCCGCGGAGTAGCGCTTGCCGAGCTGTGTGCCCGTGTCGGAACCCGGCACGAGTGGTGCCCGCTCGGTGGTCGGCTCTGGCGACATCGGTACCCCGCCGCAGGTGAGTTCGACGCCGTCATGGCCGACCGCACGGATGACGATGACCTCGGTGTCGCATGCGCTGCTGCGCAGTTGCATCCCCGGCTTCAGATCCATGCTCATGTGCTCCCGTACCTCGGTGCGTGAACGGTTCGCCGACGCGAAGCGTCCACATCTGTAGCGGCCATCTATTTCGTCATAGGACGCGATCGGATACGGTCAGCATAGTACAGTGCATGGCCAGGACAAGTAAGTTGCCATTGAAGGCCATACGGTCATCTCATTGCAGACTATCTTGACAGTGATTGTCGCGGAAGAGCTTCAGAGACAGCCAGGAGAGGTGGCGGCGTGCCTGTGGACGTCGACAAGATCGGTGCGGCCTGTGCACCGTTTCCCATGCTTATCGAGGTCGGTAAAATCCGCGAGTTCGCGCGGTCGGTGAACTCGACCCATCCCGACTATCTGGAGTCGTGGACACCGGTCAGCCCGCCGACCTTCCTGGCGGCAGCGTCGTTCTGGATGAGCGAGGAGAACTCGCCCATGCTTCAGGCGAACCTCGACTTCGAGCGCATCCTCAACGGTGCGCAGGAGTTCGTCTTCCATGGGCCGCCGCCGCGCGCGGGTACCAAACTCACGGGCACGGGACGCATCGACAAGGTCTACCAGAAGACCGGCAAGCGAGGTGGGGCGATGACGTTCCTCGAGGTGGTCTATGAGTACGTCGACGAGTCGGGAACAACGGTTGCCGAAGTGCGCTCCACCGTGATCGAGACGGCCGGAGTGGTGGACGCATGAGCACGTCAGGATCGGTACGCGATACCCGCGTCCGTACGGCGGCCGATGCTGCGGACTGGGACGCGATCACCGTGGGCGACACCATGGAGCCGTTCGTCGAGGCACCACTGACCATCACGGACTTCGTCCGGTACCAGGGCGCTGCCAACGACCAGAATCCGATGCACCACGACGCCGCGTTCGCGCAGCGCGCCGGGTATCCGGGGCCGTTCGCCGTCGGCATGCGGCAGTCAGGCGTGCTCGCCGACTATGTGGTCGGAGTGTGGGGTCCCGACAACGTGCGCCGGTTCAAGGTGCAGTTCCGGGAACAAGCCTGGCCGGGTGACGAGCTGACCTACGCCGCGAAAGTCGTCACGAAGAACGAGAACGACGGGCAGCGTGAGGTCGAGCTCGAAATGACGGTGACCCGGCAGACCGGGGGTGTCCACATCCTGGGCTGGGCAACGTTCGTCGTGTGATCGGTCGAGACCGGTCGATCGTGGTGAGGCGGGCTGTAAGCCAATCAAGCTTCGAGTGACTCTGAATCAACACATGAATCTTCCGAAAATGGTTGCCCTGCGAACGCATCGCGCCAGTGTGTAGCGAGGGAAGAGGTGGGAGTCCGTGGACACACATATTCCGCTGGTCGACTATCTGGTGCTCGGCGACCGGCCGCACCTGATCGCCCACGAGTGCACCAAGTGCCGCGCGCGGTACTTCGACCGCCGCAACGCCTGCGCGAGCTGCTTCGCCACCTCGTTTGGTGACGTGGACGTCGCCACCGACGGGACGGTCCGGTCATTCACGGTCGTCACGTTCGCGGCTCCAGGCATCGACGTCCCGTTCGTCGCCGCAGTGATCGACTGTGACGGCACGAGCGTGCGGGCGAACCTCGTGAACGTGCCACCCGATCCCGAGCACGTGCACCTTGGGATGAAGGTGCGTCTGACGACGTTTCCGATCGGCACGGATTCGCAGGGTACCGAGGCGGTCGGCTTCGGTTTCGAGCCGCAGGAGGTGGCGTGATGACCGATCCGGTGTGGATCGTCGGGATCCATATGACGAAGTTCGGCAAGTACCCGGACAAGGACATCGTCGACCTGGCGGCCGAGGCGTCGCTCGCGGCGTTGACCGACGCCGCCATGACGATGCGGGACATCGGCGTGCTCGTGGCGGGCAACCAACTGGGCCAGAACCGCTCGGTGGGCCAGCTGGTCCAGAAACAGATCGGCCAGACAGGCATCCCGGTGTTCAACGTCGCTAACGCCTGTGCCACCGGTGCCACCGCGCTGAAAACCGCGATCATGGCAGTGCGGGCGGGGGAGTGCGAGGTCGGGCTCGCCGTCGGCGTGGAGAAACTGGCAGGCATGGGCCTGCTTGGCGCCGAGGCGCGCAACGACTCCGATGTCTTCACGCCGTCGGGTCGGCAGGGTGCGGTGGCGGCGCTGGACGGCCGGGTCGGGACGAGCTCGATGCCAGGTGTGTTCGCGCAGGTGGGGATGGAGTATGCGCACCGCTATGGCGAGGTGGATTTCGAGACGTTCGCGCGTATCTCGGAGAAGAACCACGCCCACTCGACGTTGAACCCGCTGGCGGCGTACCAGAAGCGCATGTCGCTCGACCAGATCATGAACGATGTCATGATCGCCTACCCGAACACTCGGCCGATGTGCTCGGCCAACTGCGACGGCGCGGCTGCCGCCGTTGTGGTGTCGGCGGAGAAGTTGAAGACCCTCTCGCTCGACCAGCGCCGCCGCGCGGTGAAGGTGGCCGCGTCGGTGCTCACCACGGACCCGTGGGAGGAGGCCTGCCAGGTGTTGCCGGACATCAACACGCTCACCCGCAACGCCGCCCGCCAGGCGTACGAGCAGGCCGGCGTCTCCCCGTCCGATCTGGACCTGGTGGAGCTGCACGACTGCTTCGCGACGGCCGAGTTGGTGCACTACGACAATCTGATGCTCTGCGACGAGGGCAACGCGGTCGACTTCTTCGAGTCCGGTGCCACCTGGCGCGACGGGTCGACACCGGTCAACGTATCCGGTGGCCTTCAGTCCAAGGGGCACCCGATCGGTGCGACCGGCATCGCGAACATCTGGGAGATCTGTCACCACCTGCGCGGTGAGGCCGGAGACCGTCAGATCCAGGGCGCCACCGTCGGGCTCGCGCATGTCATCGGGCTCGGGTCCGCATGCGGCGTGCACATCCTGGAGAAGTCGGCCGCCTGAGAGCGCCGCCGCGGGGAGGAAGACGCAAGTGGCCGGCCGCTGGACATTGATGTGCCGACGCGCGCTTTCGCGTAAGACACAGGGCGGCCGGCCGACGGACGCGTGACTCGGGCACGAGGCGATTGCCGACCCGCGGCGCGGGATCACCCAGCTCCGGCTCTTCGTTCTCCTCACCGCGTGGATGTGCCACCAAGCCGCCCACCGCCGACGCGCGGCGTGCGTGGTGGAGGCGGTCAAGCTCATGGGCCTGCTTCATGGGCGGGTTCATATCACCCGCACGGCGTGTTCGGAGCTTCCCACGAGACGCGCTGGATCGTTAGAGGTGCTGGTCGAGCATGGCGACCTCCAGTGAGATCAACAGCTCGCGGGCCTCGTAACGGGTTTGCAGCAGGTCGAGCTTCCGGAGCACGTCGTGGGTCGCGTGAATCTCCGTGGAGATGGCCTCGATGCGCCACTCAAGGGCGACGCGGTCGATGGTAGCCGTCATGGGTACCTCCGAAAGGATGAGCGACGAGACCGACGTTAGTTTTGTTCGGTACTAGATAATACCGTCCGTTCCTTGTTTACCTCTTGGGTGGCGAGTCAGGCAAGGGCTCGGACAGGCCCGAAATCCACACCAGAATCGGACGGTACGAAACATGGCCGGACACATCGGCGGCGAGCACCGGGCATCCGAGCGGGCGATGGGGCGACGGATCCATGGCGCTTCGCGGAGCACCCATCGCGACATCGCTACCGGAACGGCAGGTACCTCCTCCGGGACCCCTGCGCTCGAACTGTTCACGGCAGTCGGCTCCGATATTGAGCTGACCGGCGACATCCGCCGTGCCGAGCGGCCGGTGGGCGAGGTCGTGCTCCTGCATGGCGGGGGCCAGACGCGACATTCGTGGGGCTCGGCGAGCGCGGTGCTCGCCAGGCGCGGCTGGACCGCGATCACCTTCGACGCACGGGGGCACGGCGACAGCGGCTGGTCACCCGGAGCGGCCTACGCCGCCGCCGACGGCGCGGGCGACCTCCGCGCCGTGGTGGAATCCGTCTGCACCGACACGCCGGTGCTGATCGGGGCGTCCATGGGCGGCGTGACCAGCCTGCTGGCCGTCGGCGAGAATCCCGGCTTCGCCCGAGCGCTCGTGCTCGTCGACATCGTCCCGCGGATCGAACCCGGGGGAGCGGACCGGATCCACGCCTTCATGACCGCACGCCCGGACGGCTTCGCCACTCTGGACGAGGCCGCCGAGGCGATCCGGCTCTACAATCCGCACCGCGCACGGCCGGTGAACCCGAACGGCCTGCGCAAGAACGTGCGGCAGCGACCGGACGGCCGCTGGTACTGGCACTGGGACCCGGCCTGGCTGGACCACGGCCGGCGCCCGGTCGAGCGGGAATCACGCGCCGACCACCTGCGGGCGGCCGCGGCCGCGGTCACTGTGCCGGCGCTGCTCGTTCGGGGCACGGAGTCCGACATTGTCAGCGACGAAGGTGTCGCCGACCTGCTCGCCGCCAACCCCGCAATCCAGGTGGAGGACGTACCGGCCACCGGGCATATGGTCGCCGGAGACGACAACACCGCCTTCGGTGAGGCACTGCTCGGCTTCCTGGACGGGCTTGTCGCCACCTGAGCACAACGACTCACCCGGCAGCCGCTGAGAGGCGCGCTGCGGCGCGATCGATACCAGATGTGCGCGCTCCGATCTCACGCTCAACATCGACAGGTATGAGTCCACGCCATTTACTTGGAGCAGTTGACCCATTTAGAGTGCCTGGATACGTTCATTTTATCTACTAGAAGGAGCGTAATGGGTGCACTGGATGGGCGTGTCGCCATCATCACGGGGGCCGGGAACGGCTTGGGCCGTGAGCACGCGCTGCTGTTCGCGCGCGAGGGAGCCAAGGTCGTGGTCAATGACCTCGGCGGGGACGCGCATGGCGCCGGCGCCGATCGCGGGCCGGCCCAGCGTGTGGTGGACGAGATCATCGCGGAGGGTGGCGAGGCGGTCGCGAACACCGACAGCGTGGCCGACTGGGACGGCGCGAAGCGCCTGGTCGACCAGGCGGTCGAGGCATTCGGCGACCTCCACGTCCTCGTGAACAACGCTGGGATCCTGCGCGACCGTATGTTGGTGAACATGACCGAGCAGGACTGGGACGCGGTCATGGAGGTGCATCTCAAGGGCCACTTCTGCCCGAGTCGGCACGCCGCAGCCTACTGGCGTGACCGTTCGAAGGCGGGTCACGAGGTCAACGCTGCCATGATCCACACATCCTCCGCCTCGGGGGTGCTGTTCAATGTCGGGCAGACGAACTACGGCGCAGCCAAGGCGGGCATCGCGTCCTTCTCGGCGATCTGTGCGCAGGAGCTCGGGCGCTACGGTGTTCGCTCGAACGCGATCACGCCCAATGCCCGCACCCGCCTCACCTCCGGGTTGCGCGACAAGTACGACGAGCCGGACGCGGCGGACGCCGAGTGGGACCCGCAGCATCCGGGCAACGTCTCACCGATGGTCGCCTACCTGGCCACTGCCGACTGCACCATCACCGGCGAGTTGTTCCATGCTTCGGACGAGCTCGTCCTGCGCTACCAGCCACACGCCGTCATCGGCGACGTGAGCGCGGGCGGGAAGCGGTGGACGGTGAGCGGCCTGCGTGCGGCGATACCGAAGCTGATGAGCGCCGAGCGGCGCGGTGGACTCGACGAACTGCGCGCGTTCTACCCGGAGGCTGCCGGCTGACCGGCTGTCGGCGTGGGCCTTCGATCCGATGTGAGCACGTTCGCGGACGCGCCGCATGCTGCATCTTCGACGGCTGCTGCCTGCGTCGGACCGAGCAGTGTGGCCACGGGACTGCCATCGGCGAACCTCGACGGACGCCCTGGCGGCATACCGGCCGGCGCATGCGGCAGGGCGAGCTGTATGAGACGGCGGCCGCGATCATGTCCACCGCGAAGAGGCGCGAACAGGCCTGCACCGGCGCCTGACAACCCGCTCGACCAAGTCCGTGTGCACTCGACCGAGTTCCTCCTCGGGCTGAAGTCGTCGGCGCGTGGGCTCGCCTGCGGCGGTAAGCATCGCGACCATATAGCCGATCAGTGAGCTGCATGCTTCAGTCTGATCGATCCACGATCTATCCATATAAGCATTGACGCAGAAGCCAGAAATATGCTGTTCTGGGATTGCATCAATGACATCCTCCCCTGATGTTGAATGTGAGGCGAAGCGCCGCAATGACTGCCGTCAAGTTCGTAGATGTGGACAGCCACGTCACCGAGCCGCCCGACCTGTGGACGAGCAGGATCTCCAAGAAGAACGCCGAGTACGCGCCTGTCGTCATCACCGATGAGAAGAGCGGTCGCCCTCGGTGGCGACTCGGCAAACACCTGAGCTTCTACGTCGCCGAGCTGAATCACGCGGGGTGGCACGAGTTCTACCCCTCGTCCCCGCCGGACTACGCCGACGCCGATCCGGGCGGCTGGGACCCGGCGGCGCGGGTCAAGAAGCTGGACGAGAACGGAATCCTGGCGCAGGTGCTGTACCCGAACATCATCGGGTTCCACGCCTTCGCGTTCATGGAGATGCCGCGCGAGCCGGGTCTGGAATGCGTGCGCGCCTACAACGACTTCCAGGCCGAGTTCGCGGCGAGCCAGCCGGGACGGTTCCTGCCTCAGATGTTCCTGCCGTTCTGGGACGTCGAGGCGTCGGTCGTCGAGATGAGGCGGTGCCGCGAACTCGGGCACAAGGGCGTCAACCTGGGTTTCGAGACCGAGGCGATGGGCCTTCCGCCGCTGCGGGACGAGCACTGGACGCCGCTGCTCGCCGAAGCGCAGGAGCTGGGGCTGCCGATCGATTTCCACATCGGAACGGCGATGCGCACCGGTGAGCAGATGACCAAGCGGATGATGTCGCAGCGCCTGGACGAGCTGCGCTGGGCGCAGAACGTGGCGATGGAGTTCATGGGCAACGGCCGTGGGATCTCCGAGATCATCATGGGCGGGATCTGTAAGCGCTTCCCGCGGCTGAATTTCGTGTCGGTCGAGAGTGGCTTCGGCTACATTCCGTTCCTGCTGGAATCCCTCGACTGGCAGTTCCGCAGCATGTCCTGCGACAAGCTGAATCCGGACTGGCTGCTGCCCAGCGAGTACTTCCGCCGGCAGATCTACACGACGTTCTGGTTCGAGAGCGGTATCGGGCGTCAGATCGACCTCTACCCGGACAACGTCATGTTCGAGACCGACTACCCGCACCCGACCAGCCTGTCGCCGGGCGAGGGCTCCTACGCCCTGTCGCCGCAGGACACGATCGCGAAGAACCTGGCTGATCTCAGCGAGGAAAACCGCCGTAAGGTGCTCTTCGAGACCGCGGCGAAGGTGTACGACATTTCCCTCTGACCGCGGCGGGCACATCCGTCCGGGCGACCGCCAACCGGTGGCGCGATCGGGTCTCGTTGCGCCACCGGGCCGACCCACGGCTTCACTACGGAACCACGGCTTCACTACGAAAGTGAGGTGCATGTTATGCCCGTCCGGTTGTTGCCCACGCTGAACGAATACAACCGCGACTTCTGGACCGGGGGGAGCGAGAGCTCTCTGCGCATTCAACAGTGCGGCCACTGCGACTACTACATCCACCCGCCGGCGCCGGTGTGCCGTCGCTGCAAAGCGATGGAGAATCTCAACCCCGTCGAGATGTCCGGTAACGCGACGGTGATCACCTACACGATCAACCGCCACCCGTGGAGCGAGGGCCAGGAACCGTACGCGATGGCCCTGGTCCAGCTCGACGAGCAGGCCGACCTGCGGCTGGTGACCAACATCGTCGACTGCCCCCTTGAGGACGTCCACATCGGTATGCGTGTACACGCCGTGTTCGAACAAGTTGACGACATCTTCGTACCGGTCTTCGCGCCCGGGACCTCCGCCGACGTCGAGCGGACCATTGCGACAGGAGCTGGGTCGTGAGCAAGTTGCTTGAAGGGGTGCGGGTCATCGAGGTCTCGATGTGGGGCTTCGTACCGACCACCGGCGTCGTACTCGCGGACTGGGGCGCCGACGTGGTCAAGGTCGAGCACCCGGACGCGCCGGACCCGGCCCGCGGCCTCATGACCAGCAGTTGGGTGGCCGGGAAGAACGGCGTCCGCTTTCTGTTCGAGATCTTCAACCGGGGTAAGCGCTGCGTGGGCATCAATCTCGGCCACCCGGACGGCCGCGAAGTGCTCTACAAGCTGCTCGCCGAGGCCGACGTGTTCGTCACCAGCCTGCGCGCCGACGCCCGGGCCCGGCTCGGGATCAGTGCCGAAGAGCTGACCGAACGCTTTCCGCATCTGGTGTACGCGAGCGGCAGCGGCCTCGGGACGGAGGGGCCGGACGCCAACCAGGGTGGCTACGACCTGTCGGCCTACTGGTCACGCGCGGGCGTCGCCTACTGCCTGACGAAGCCGGACGCCAAGTACCCGGCCGACATGCCGTCGCCCGGCTTCGGCGATGTACCGGCAGGCACCATCCTGGCCGGTGGCATCGCGGCCGCACTGTACCGGAAGACGCGAACCGGCAAGGGGTCGGTGATCGATCTGTCTTTGCTCAACACCGGTATGTGGGCCATCGAGGGGGAGATCACCGCGACCGACTCCATCGAAGCAGACCGGTTCTACCAGGGAGACGGCCGCAACTCGAAGAACCCGCTCGTCGCGATGTACCGCACGAAGGACGACCGTTTTGTCCAGCTTGTGATGACCGACGGCGACCGGCACTTCGCCGACTTCTGCCGTCACATCGGCCGTCCGGACCTCGTGGACGAGTCTCGTTTCAACGTTCAGGCCGCACGCCGCGAGAGCAGCGACGAACTGATCGCGATCCTGGAGGAGGTCTTCGCGAGCCGCACCTTCGACGAGTGGAGGCAGGCGCTCGCGGGCACCACGGGCGTATGGGCCGCGGTCGCGTCGCCGCGGGAGATCCCCAACGACCCGCAGGTGAAGGCCAACGAGTACGTGCGCACGCGCCAGGACAGAGAGGGTCGCGACTACCTGAGCGTGGTCAGTCCGGTGCGCGCGCTGGGCGACCCCGACGAGGACAAGCTCCCGGCGCCGGCCCACGGAGAGCACACCGACGACGTGCTGCGGGAACTCGGCATGGAATGGGACGACGTGGTCGCGCTCAAGGTGTCGGGGGCGATCCTGTGACTGCGCGAGCCACCGGCGAGGCAAGAAGGACGGGCTCATGAGCAAGTTGTTCGGTGGCAAGGCCGTGGTGAGCGGTGTGGGACAGTCGCAGATCGGTCGCAATCTCAACCGCTCCGGGCTGGAGCTCACGGCCGAGGCGTGCCTGCGCGCGATCTCCGACGCGGGCTTGCGGCCGGAGGACATCGACGGGCTCACGACCTATCCCGGTGCCGGCAGCACAGACCCGGGCTTTGTCGGCGGCGGCGCGTACGAGGTGCTCGACGCCCTCGGACTGAATGTCGACTGGTTCACCGGCAGTTGGGAGACACCGGGACAGTTCGGCCCGGTGATCAATGCCTGCTCGATTGTCGCGGCGGGCATTGCCAAGCATGTCCTGGTGTTCCGCTCCGTCACCGAGTCCAGCGCGCAGAAGGGCCGGGGGCGCCGCGCCGTCGTGCCCGGCGGCGACTTCGGGACGCGGATCGTGGAGCGGCACTGGAGCGAGTGGATCGGCCCGTACGGCGGGTATCCGCCGAATCTGGTGGCGATGCGCGCGCAGCTCTACATGCACGAATACGGCCTCACCCCCGAGCAGCTGGCCTGGGTGACGCTCAACGACCGGCGGCACGCGGAGCTGAACCCGAACGCGATCTTCCGTACCCCGATGACGATGGACGACTACTTCGCGTCCCGCATGATCACGACACCGTTCCGCCTCTTCGACTGCGACGTGCCGTGCGACGGGTCCACCGCCGTGATCATCTCGCACGCCGACACCGCGCCCGACCTGCGCCGCGCGCCGGTGCGGGTGGAATCCGCGGGATGCTCGATGCGGGGACGCGCGGCCAAGGCGCACTACGCCGTGGGCAAGAGTTCGCTGCACGACACCGGCGACTACCTGTGGGCGCACACCGACCTCAAGCCGAGCGACGTCGATGTGGCCGAGCTCTACGACGGCTTCAGCATGCTCACGCTGCTGTGGCTGGAGGCGATGGGCTTCTGCAAGGTCGGCGAAGCGGGCGACTTCGTCGACGGGGGTAAGCGCATCGGGCTCGATGGAGATCTGCCGCTGAACACGCAGGGCGGACAACTGTCCGCCGGGCGGCTGCACGGCCTGGGCTTCCTCCACGAGGCATGCACCCAGCTGTGGGGTGAGGCAGGTGACCGCCAAGTGCCGAACAACCCTCAGGTCGCGGTCGCGTCGGCGGGCGGCGAGACGTTCTCCGGCGGTCTGCTCCTGACCACGAGCTGATCGCGGAGGACAGTCCTTCGACTCATCTCCGAGTCCCGATGTCCGGTCGGCACCAGCATCATCGTGTGCCGTGCACGAGTTCACCCCGGCGCTCGTTTACTTCGGTGGCGTCGGGGTCTCGGGCGTTCCATGTGGGAGAGGCACGGCCCCCCACGCCGCCCTGCGCGCCCTCTCGCGGCACGAAGCGAAGACCCAAGTACAACCGGGCAAAGGCCCAAGTACATCAGCACGAGGGCCTTCGCCCGGCACTTCGACGAAGACGAGACGAAGATCAGCGCGTCAGACGCCGCGGGGGATGTCTTTCCAGGGAACACCGCGGTCGGCGGCGGGCTCCTTCGGCAGGCCGAGCATGCGCTCGCCGACCAGGCCGCGCATGACATCGCTGGTGCCGCCCACGATCGTCGCCGACGGCGACCACAGGAAAAGGGCTGCCGGGTCGCCGCTGTCGTGTGAGCGCGGCGGGTCGTCCGGGTCGTAGGCGACGAGCGCCTCCTCGCCGTACAGATCGAGAACGAACGAGCGGATGTCCTGCGAAAGCAGCGCGTTGCCGAGCTTCAGCAGCGAGCCTTCGGCACCGGGTGTGCCGGACGACGTACGCCGCTGCGCGGCGCGGAGCTTGACCAGGCGCAGTACCTCGGCCTGGATCCACAGGGACGTCAACTGGTCGCGCTCGACCGCGGTGTGTTCGCCTGTCGATCGCCATGCCTCCAGCGCGTCGGTGATCGGGCCGCTACCGCGCGGCTCGATGACTCCGCCGATCGACACCCTCTCGTTCATGAGCGTGGTGACGGCAACCGTCCACCCCTCGCCCACCTGGCCCAGCCGTGCCGAGTCGGGAATGCGGACGTCGGTGAGGTAGACCTCGGAGAACTCGGCCTCGCCGGTCATCTGCCGGAGCGGGCGGATGTCAACGCCGGAGGTGCGCATGTCCAGGAGAAAGGCAGTCAGGCCGGCGTGCTTCGGGACGTCGGGGTCGGTGCGGGCGATGAGGAGGCCGAAGTCGGCGACCGCGCCCCACGACGTCCACACCTTCTGCCCGTTCACGACCCAGCGGTCGCCCTCGCGGGCCGCCCGGGTGGCGAGAGTGGCCACGTCGGAACCGGCGCCGGGCTCGCTGAACAACTGGCACCACAGCTCTTCGGCGGTGAAGATCGGCCGAAGGTGGCGCGCACGCTGCTCCGGGGTGCCATGGGCCGCGATCGCGGGCCCGCACATGCCGATGCCCATCGGGTTGCGGTGCCAGTCGGACAGCCGGCCCTCGGGTTCGAGCAGGCCGTTGATGGTGGCCTGCGCGCTGCGCGGCAGCCCGAGTCCGCCCTCGCCGACCGGGTGGTGTACCCACGCCAGTCCGGCGTCGAATTGCTCACCGAGGAACTTCACCACGTCGGTACCCGCGGCATGCTCAATGAGGTCGCCAATGATAGCGGGAAGGTCATCTTCACTCACGGTCACGGTCGCCAGCGTAACTCTCCCATTGCATCACGGCAACCACTGTGACTTGTCGCTATCGCTGGCACCTAACTCGTCATACACCCCGCCGCTCGGGAGGGTAGATTGCTGCCAGGTCGCAGACGAGCTATTTTGCTACTGCTGTTGCCTCGATATTTTGAATGGTAAGTGCCTTCATTTGGTGAACATGGCCGAGCAGAAGCGGGACCGCTCGTGCAGGTGCGACTGTCAGGCGGAGTGCGGAGCGAGGCCGGCCAGCACGTCCGCGTGCCACAGCACCTGCCCAGTCGTGATCTCGGGGCTGACAGCGGCCAGGTGCGCCGCGGCGCGGGCGAAATCGTCGTCGCTGCCCCAGTCGTCGACGTGCTGTCCCTGGAGGAGCATGGTGGAGCCGGGCGTGGCGATCGGCTGTGACGGGATGAGCACGTTGGCGGCCACGCCGTGCGACGCGCCCTCGACCGCCGCTGCCTGGGTGAGTACGTGCAGCGCCGCCTTGGTGCTGCCGTAGGCGAACAGCGACGGCCGGCCCGGGTGTTCGTAGGGCGGTGTGCCGGGTTCGAATGCCGCGCGGGAGCTGATCGAAATGATGTTGCCGCGCCCGGTGTCGATCATTCCCGGCAAGGTGAGCTGTATGAGCCGGTACGGGGTGAGGACGTTGATGGCGAGGTGCCGGCGATAAGCCTTGACCGGAACCTCCGCGATCGACGGCGGCCGGGTGAAGCGCACCGCGTCCGAACCGGTCCGTGACGCCTGTCCTGGTCGGCCGCCGACGGTGAGGGCGGCGTTGTTGACCAGCACGTCGATCGCGCCCAGTTGCCCGCGCACCTCGTCGACGAGCCGATCAACCTCCTCCTCGACCATCAGATCGGCCGCGCAGGCCACAGCGGTGCCCCCTGCCTCGCGGATGGCCGCCACTGTTTCGTGGATGGTCCCCGGCAGACGTTCGTCCCACACCTGCTCGCTGCGGGCGGCGACGGCGACAGCCGCCCCCCGGCGGGCCAGTTCCAGTGCGATGCTGCGCCCGAGCCCTCTGCTTGCGCCGGTGACGAGAGCGATGCGGTCGGTGAGTGGTGAGTCGTTGACGGCTGTCATATTGCTGATCAACATGGCCACAATGTTACTGACCGACCCTATCGAACAGAACCGTCATTGCCGTATTGGCATGTCAGCCATTGCATCCTTGTCGCCGATCTGATTGGCTCCTGCCTGCCACACATTTGCTCATTGTCGGAG
Organism: Streptomyces sp. NPDC033178; assembly: GCF_055577685.1. Taxonomy (NCBI): domain Bacteria; kingdom Bacillati; phylum Actinomycetota; class Actinomycetes; order Kitasatosporales; family Streptomycetaceae; genus Streptomyces; species Streptomyces sp. NPDC033178. The sequence goes on along the minus strand of NZ_JBVIPT010000018.1, from coordinate 171,168 downwards.
GTTTCGTTGACCGTGCTGCCGATGGCTGATCCTGAGCAGTGGGGGGTGAGCGCGCCCGTCCCGGGCATCGCACTGCGCGACCACCGCGCGTCCCTGGAAGAGTTCGAGCGGCTCGGCTACTCCGGCATCTGGCCGGGCGAGGCGGCTGGTTACGACGTGTTCACACCGCTCGCCCTGGCCGCCGCCTGGACATCGTCACTGCGTCTCGGCACGGGCATCGTGCCGGTGCAGACCCGCGGACCGGCGGTGATAGCGCAAACGGCGGCGTCGCTGTGTGACGCGGCGCCCGGGCGTGTCGCGCTGGGCATCGGCGCCTCCTCCTTCGCGGTCGCGCAGAGTTGGAACGCGCGGCCGTACGAGCGCCCGCTGGCGCGTACCCGGGACCTGCTGCGGTTCCTGCGTGAGGCGTGGACGGGGGGAAAGGTCAGCGCTCAGTACGAGACCTTCGCCGTCGACGGCTTCCAGCTCCAGGCCCCGCTGCCCGATCCGGTGCCCCCGGTGCTGGTCGCCGCCCTGCGACCCAAGATGCTCGAATTGGCCGGCACGTGGGGTGACGGCGCCATCGTCAACTGGATGTCGGCCGACGACCTCGCACAAGTCACCCCGCTGCTCGGAAAGGGCAAGGAACTGGTCGCACGGGCCAAGGTGATTCCGAGTACCGACTGGCAGCACGTCCGCAGCCTCGCCACCCGCATGATCAACGGATACTTCCACGTGGCGGGCTACCGGGCTTCCCAGGAGTGGCTGGGCCGGGGTCCGGCGCTCACGCCCATGTGGGAGGCGTGGGCGGCCGGTGACCGCAGGCTCGCCACCGAACTGGTTCCCGACGAGGTCGTCGACCAGCTGTTTCTGTGGGGCGATCACGCCGCCATCCGCCGCGGTCTCCAGCGCTATGCCGAGAGGGGGGCCACCACGACGGTGCTCACCTTCTACAGCCCGGTCGATCGTATGTTCGAAGTGCTGCGTGCACTCTCCGCCCCCGGAGTGCGGCGATGACCGGCGTTCTGGGGGTCCGGCGCCATGATCCGGACGATCCCCGCTGCGAACAGCCGATCGATCCGGCTACGGAGATCTGTGATCCCCATCATCACCTCATGGACCACGAGTGGATCCGTTACGGCGTCGGCGACCTGCTGGCCGACCTCGGAGCCGGGCACCGGGTGACATCGACGGTGTACGTCGAGTGCTCGGCCGCGTATCGACGCGAGGGCCCGCCCGACCTGCGGCCGGTCGGTGAGACCGAGCATGTGGTGGTTCAGCCGGTACCACCCGGGGTCATGCGAGGCATCGTGGCGCACGCCGACCTGGCGCTGGGCTCCCGGGTCGAGCGTGTACTCGAAGCCCATCTCACCGTTGCGGGCGAGCGGCTGCGCGGCATCCGCTACTCCACCGCCTGGCACCCCGACCGCAACAACGGCGCACGCGTGCCCGGCATGCTCGCCGACGAAGGGGTACATGCCGGTATCGGCGTCCTCGGCCGCTTCGGGCTGTCCCTCGACTGCTGGGTACACCCCCACCAGCTGGACGAAGTGGGCGCGGTGGCGCACCGGTTCCCCGAGCAGCGTTTCGTCATCAACCACCTCGGCACACCGCTGGCCGGGCTGGACAAAGTCGACGACTGGTCCGCCGCGCGCGAGGCCTGGCGGTCCGGCATGGCCCGCCTGGCACACCACGAGAACGTCTCGATCAAGATCGGCGGGCTCGCCGGGACCCTCGTGGGCTCCCCGTGGGCAGTGGACGACCGGCCGAGTTCGACGCAGATCAGCGATTTCTGGCAGGCCGACGTCACATGGTGCATCGACACCTTCGGCCCGAAGCGCTGTATGGCGGAGAGCAACTTTCCGATCGACGGGATGGTCGTCGACTACGTGACCCTGTGGAATGCGCTGAAGCGACTGGTCGCTGCCTACTCTGTGGAAGAGCGCTCCGCTGTGCTGCACGGTACGGCGACAGGTACGTACGCTCTTTCCTGAGTAGCGCGAGAAGGCTGGAGATCAGCAGCCGGAATATCCTGTTCCGTCGAACTCGGTGAGGTCTTCGTGGAAGCGTGGCGGCAGCGCGCCTACCGACGCGTGCCGTTGAGATCTCTGCGTCTGTCTCTTCGGCGCGCGCCAGGCGGCGTGGCCTTCGATCGACGTCCGGGGCGTGCACACCGCCCCCGCCGACCTTGTCGCGGGGGGCGATCAACCTCTTGCGGATGCGCTCGCGCAGCACCCACGCACAAAGTCGCTGACGCGGGTGGAGGCCGGACGGAACCGCACCGGAAATCGTCCGGTGCCCACAGCCGTGCGATCAGCCTACAGGCGCAGGGCGTCGGCAACGCGGGTTCGTTGATCGGCCGGCTGCCCCAGCAGCAACTGCTGCGACTTGGCACGGCGGAAGTACAGATGCGCCACGTGTTCCCACGTGAACCCGATGCCGCCGTGCACCTGGATGTTGTCGGCTGCCACGCGGAAGAACGCGTCGGAGCAGTACGACTTCGCCATCGCCGCCGCGAGCGGGGTGTCGGCGGGGTCGTGCACGAGCGCCCACGTGGCGTACGCCGCGGCGGCCTCGGCGAACTCCACCCGCATGACCATGTCCGCGCAGCGGTGCTTGACAGCCTGGAAACTCCCGATCGGCCGGCCGAACTGGACGCGCGTCTTCGCGTAGTCGACAGACATGTCCAGACACATGCGGGCCGCGCCGACCTGTTCGGCGGCGATCGCGGAGAGAGCGTGGTCCAGCGCCACCGAGGCCGCCCGGGCGCCGTCCCTGCCGATGCGGTGTGCCGGGCAGTGTGCCAAACGCACGTCGGCGATCCGGCGAGTGAGATCCAGCGCCGGCCGCGCCGTGCGGGTCAGGCCCTGAGCCCCGGACTCGACGGCGAAAACGCCCGTTCCGTCGGGCGCCTCGGCCACGACCAGCAGCAGACCGGCGGTGATGGCGTCCAGAACGACACCGCGCCGTCCGTCGAGCACCCAGCCGTTGCCGTCGGGTGCCGCGGTGACCGACTCCGTGCCGGGTGCGGGCAGTACTACGGCCACCACCAGCGACCCGTCGGCGATCCGCGGCAGATACTGCGCGCAGGCCGCCTCGTCGCCCGAGGCGAGGAGCAGTTCCGCCGCGATGACGACCGTCGACAGATACGGGCCGCCGTACAGCACTCGTCCCATCTCCTGGAGCACGACGCCGCGCTCCACCGCGGAGTAGCCGGCGCCGCCGAAACGCTCGGGTATCGCCAGCCCGTGTACGCCCATCTGCTCGGCCAGCCGGCGCCACACCGTGCGGTCGAAGCCGTCCTCCGTGCCGAGCTGACGATGCAGCTCCGATGGACCGCAACGGTCGCTGAGGAGGCGCCGCGTCGCCTCGCGTAGCTGCCGTTGCTCGTCGGTGTCGATGAGCTGCATGGTGGGAGGCCCTTTCCGCGTGGATCCTTGGCCAAATATACAAGTCACTGCCGCTTGGCCACCTCATGGCGCCTCGGTCGCGCGCTCGCATTGGTATGCAGGTGGCACCTGCATTTATAGTCCAGTCAGCAGGCATATTTGAAGGTGCTGTGTAGTGGATCACGCCGGACACGCTGCGCCCGAAGGTAACGGCTGCCAGGGAGCCGTAGTGTGCCTCGCGCCTGTCGGGCGTGCCAGACCGTGCTCACCGAAGGGCGCGAGCAGAGGCGGCTCGTGCGCCGTTGTCTCGGGGTCGTGGAGTCCGAGCCAGGTGCGACGGATGCGCAGGCGCAGGCCAGTGCCCGCTGGGCGAGGCTCTCGTGTGGACGAAATCTTCCGAACCAAAGCCAGTCAATGATCTGCTCGGTTGCACAAGTATTGTGGTCCAATCTGCCATGTGACAGTCTGAATGCGCTTGTAGCCAGGCATCGATTGACCATGCAAAGTGCCGCGTGTCGACTGGATGGGGCGAGGTTCAGATGGGACGAGTTGACGGCAAGGTCGCGTTCATCACGGGTGCGGCTCGGGGGCAGGGGCGCGCGCACGCCGTACGGCTGGCTTCCGAGGGAGCCGACATCATCGCGGTGGACGTATGCGGCCCGATCGAGCACAGCGTGGCGCCACCGGCCACGGAAGAGGATCTGGCCAAGACGGCTCAGCTGGTCGAGAAGGAAGGTCGGCGGGTGGTCACCCGCAAGGTGGACGTCCGCGACTATGACGCCCTCAAGGCGGCCGTCGACGAGGGGGTGGCAGAGCTCGGGCGGTTGGACATCGTCTGTGCCAACGCCGGAGTGTGGACCTACGGGCTCAGTCATGAGTTGCCCGGGGCCGAGTGGCGGGAGATCATCGACGTCGTCCTGACCGGCACCTGGCACACCACCAAGGCGACCATCCCCATTCTGCTCGCGCGGAACGAGGGCGGTTCGATCATCCTCACCAGCTCAATGGGCGGGCTCAAGGGTGTGCCGCATCTCAGCCACTACATCGCCGCCAAGCACGGCGTCATCGGCCTCATGCGCTCGCTTGCCAATGAGCTCGGCCCGCACAGCATCCGAGTCAACGCTATCTGCCCGGGCACGGTCGACACCGCCCTTGTGCAGAACCAGTCGACCTATGAACTCTTCGCGCCGGACGTAGCGAATCCGACCAAGGAACAGGCGGCCGAGCGGTTCGCGTCGATCACGGGCATGCCCGTGCCGTGGGTCCAGCCGGAGGACGTCGCAGGCGCTGTGCTGTATCTGGCCTCCGAAGACGGTCGCTATGTCACGGGGTCCACGCTGTCCATAGACGCCGGCACGTTCGCGAAGTAGACAGCAAAGGGAGAAGCAATGGGAGAACTGACTCGGGACACCTTGTTCATCGGCGGTGAGTGGGTTAAGCCTGATTCGACACGGACGATCGACGTCATCTATCCGCACACGGAGCAGGTCGTCGGCCGGGTGCCAGAGGCCTCTGTCCGTGACATCGACGCCGCGGTGTCCGCCGCCCGGACCGCGTTCGACGACACGGATTGGGCCCTGCGGCCTCCGCAGGAACGGGCGGAGATCCTGCGGCGATTCGCCGGTCTCTACGCCAAGCGCCTGAACGAGATGGCCGATCTCATCACGCTGGAAATGGGATCGCCGACCGCCTTCTCGCGCATGGCGCAGGCACCCGGTCCGCTCTCGATGCTCACGACCAACCTGGATCTGGCCGAAACCTATCCGTGGGAGGAACAGCGCACCGGTTCGTTCGGTACACCGGTGTACGTGAGGCGGGAGGCGATGGGCGTGGTGGCGGCCATCGCCCCGTGGAACGGCCCGCAACTCGTCGCGATGAGCAAGATCGTCCCAGCGCTGCTGGCCGGTAACACGGTGGTGTTCAAACCGGCGCCCGAGACACCGCTCGACGCCTACCTCATGGTCGACATGTTCATCGAGGCAGGCCTCCCCGCCGGGGTCCTGAACGTCGTGCCGGCCGGTGGTGAGGCCGGCGAGCACCTCGTGTCGCATCCGGGCGTCGACAAGGTGGCCTTCACAGGCTCGACCGCGGCCGGGCGTCGGATCGGGGCGATCTGCGGCGAACAGCTCAAACGGTGCACCCTCGAACTGGGCGGCAAGTCGGCGGCGATCATCCTGGACGACGCCGATCTGGAGCGTACGATGCGGGGCTTGCGTTCGGCGTCGCTGGCCAACAGCGGCCAGGTGTGCGTTCTGCAGTCGCGTATCCTCGCCAGCCGCGAGCGTTACGACGATGTCGTCGAGGCCGTCGCGGGCATGGTCGAAAGCATGCAGGTCGGGGACCCCATGGATCCGGCGACCGAGATCGGCCCGCTGGCCGCGGCCCGGCAGCGCGACCGGGTCAACGGCTACATCGAGATCGGCCTGGCCGAAGGTGCCCGGATGGTGACCGGCGGAACCGGAGCGCCGAAGAGGCTGGACACCGGCTGGTACGTCAAGCCGACCGTCTTCGCCGATGTCTCCAATGACATGCGCATCGCACGCGAGGAGATCTTCGGCCCGGTCCTGGCCGTGATCCCGTACGACGACGTGGATGACGCGGTTCGCATCGCCAACGACAGTGACTACGGGTTGGCGGGCTCGGTGTGGACGCAGGATGCCGACGCTGGCCTGGACGTCGCTCGCCGGGTACGGACCGGGACATACGGTGTCAATCAGTATCGCGCCGAGCGGCGGGCTCCCTTCGGCGGCTACAAGTGTTCCGGCGTGGGGCGCGAGTACGGCGTCGAGGGCATCGACATCTACACGGAACTGAAGACGATCGTTCCGGAGGAAGCTGCCCCGTCGGTTCCGTCCTGATCCGGTTCGGCCAGTGCCAGGCGAGCCGGCGAACGGCCAATATTCTGGGCTCCGATCCACTAATGACGTAGAGCGATACCTGAAATGGCCGTTCGACCAGCTGCAAAATGGATTCAGGTCGACAGGCTGCCTGGCCGCGGTCACCGCCTCTGCGTCGGTGACCGCGGCACCGGCTGCTTCCGGACGCGGTCGCTTGTAGCGCTTCAACATGCCGGATGCCTTCCGCGCCACGGCAGCCGAGCTGGCAAACCCGGCACCGGTCCAGCTTCAAGACGGCTTGATCACCGGGCAGATGCTCCGCGTGGCTGCGGACTCCGATATGGCTACATTCTTAGATCAGTCCCAGTCATTCGACAGGTATGTACCTCAATATATATGTGAACTAGTTGACTTGATATTGACGTAATCACTACAGTCATTTTTAGTTTGCGGCGCAGCCACATGACTGAGTAACAGGTGCCTGTGCCGAGTCAGGTGGCCGTGTGGGCGATGAGGGAGAACGCAATGGGTGGGCTGGACGGCCGCGTTGCGATCATCACCGGAGCCGGGAACGGCCTGGGCCGCTCAGACGCACTGCTGTTCGCGCGCGAAGGCGCCCAGGTGGTCGTGAACGGCCTTGGGCACGACCCGAGGCGTTACCGGGTGTGGCCGAACGCCGTCACACCCGAAGCCCGGAACTGTCTCAGCGACCGCCGGCCCGCGGGAGAAGTGCGACGAGCCGGAAGACGACAGTCAGGTCCGGGACCCGCGGCAGCCCGGCGGCGTATCGCCGACGGTCGCCTGCCTTGCCATCGCCGACCGCATGATCACCGGCGGCTCTTTCCAAGTACCCGACGAACTCCCACCGCACTACCGACCGCTGGCCGTGACCGAAGGGGATGCGGGCGACAAGCGCTGGATGGTCGGCGAACTGCGCGCCTTCCACCAGGACACCCGCCGCGATCTGAAGTCTCCCCGGGGGGCCCGATGGGGCCGCCGAGAATCCGTGGACAGTGAAACCGGCCGTCGTCTGTGCGTGCGGCCCTGATACCCAGCGAAAGGATTCCCGATGTCAGTGCTCAACGACGACAACGCAGCGATGCGCTGCCCGGCGCACGTGCCGGCCGAGGTTGTGAAGGATTTCGACTACCACACGGATCCAAGCTTCCTCGCCGACCCGTGGGCGGGTTTTGACGCGGTCCGCGACGCGCGGGTGTTCTGGACGAACTCCCACGGCGGGTACTGGGTGATCACGGGAGCGGAGGACATCCGCGAAGCATCCCAGCACCCCGAGTACTTCTCGAGCGAGACCCGGTCCAACGCCAACGACCTCAGCCCGAGCCGGAAGGCCGGCGGTGCGCGACGGCTGATCCCGGTCGGCATCGATCCGCCCGAGCACGGGCGGTACCGGCGCCTGCTGATGGCACCGTTCTCGCCCACCTCGGTGGGCGAGATGAAGGAGCGCATCGCCGAGGTCTGCGAGCAGCTGGTGGCCGATCTCGCCCCGCGCGGTGGCTGCGACTTCCTGCACGAGTTCGCTCAGCCCTACCCGACGATCCTGTTCACCGGGATGCTCGGCATCCCGGCCGAGCGGGCCGAGGAGTTCCTCAGCTGGGAGGACGACATGCTCCACGGCGATCCGGACCGGATCGCGTCAGGAACGCGTAACGTCACGGCCTACTTGGACCAACTCATCGACGAAGTGACCGAGCGCCCGAAGCCCGACCTCATAAGCTTCCTCGTCCAGGGCAAGGTCGGTGGCCGGGACATCACCAAGCAAGAGGTCCTCGACACCTGCATGCAGCTGTTCCTCGCGGGCCTGGACACGGTGTCGACCGCGCTGGTGTCCATCTTCAAGTACCTCGCCGAACACCCGGAGGACCGGCGACGGCTGGTGGAGGACCCCGCCGTGATCCCGGCCGCAGTCGAGGAACTGCTGCGGCTGACCGCGTTCGTGAACGCGTCCCGCACCGTTGCGCAGGACGTCGAGTTCGCCGGTGTCAAGATGAAGAAGGGCGACCTGGTCCTGCTGTCGACCGTGCTGGCCTCGCGTGATCCCCAGGTGGCGGCCGACCCCACCGTAGCCGTGCTCGACCGTCAGACCAATGTGAACCCGGCCTTCGGCGGCGGCCCGCACCGCTGCCTCGGCTCGCACCTCGCGCGCGCCGAGATCACCACAGCGCTCTCGACGTGGCTCGCCCGCATCCCGGATTTCAGCGTCGACAGCGACCAGCCCGTGACGTACCACGGCGGCGGGGTCATGGGCTCGGACCGGCTCAGCCTGGTGTGGCAGTAGCGAAGGGTTTCCGGGCAGGGCCGCATCATCCCGACCTTGCGGTCGCTTTGTTCGAGACCCCAACCACAACCCGAACCCGAACCGAGGGCCTGGGCCTACCCCGGTCCTGCTGAGTGGATCCAACGAAGGGACAAAGAAGGCAATGGGAACTCTCGACGGCAAGGTCGCATTCATCAGTGGTGGAGCTCGCGGCCAGGGCCGGTCACACGCGGTCCGGCTGGCCGAAGAGGGCGCCGACATCGTCACGTTCGACATCTGCGAGTCGCTCGACACGGTCGCCTACGCAGGGGCGGACGACGCGGACCTCGCGGAAACCGTGAAGCTCGTGGAGACCCTCGGCCGCCGAATCATCGCTCGCAAGGCGGACGTCCGGGATCAGGCCGCGGTGCAGGCGGTGCTCGACGAGGGTGTCGCCGAGTTCGGCCGGGTCGACATCGTGCTCGCCAACGCCGGCATCATGCCCATCATCGGTGAGCAGGCCCGGCGACGTCAGGCGTGGCACGACGCGGTCGACATCATGCTCACCGGTGTGCTGCACACCTGTGAGGCCGCGATTCCGCGCCTTATCGAGCAGGGTGAGGGCGGCTCCATCGTCATCACGAGCTCCACCGCGGGGCTGAAGGGGCCGATCCGGGAACTGGCCGTCAAGAATGACGGGTTCCTCGGTTACGTCGCGGCCAAGCACGGCGTCGTCGGTCTGATGCGCGCGTACGCGAACTCTCTGGGCCCGTACGGGATCCGGTGCAACACCCTGCATCCCACCGGCGTCAACACCCCGATGATCGCCAACCCGGAGTTCGCCGAGTTCAGCCAAGTACAACCGAGTCTGGGGGAGGCCATGCACAACACGCTGCCGATCCCGATGGTGGAGGCGGTCGACATCTCCAACGCGATCGCCTACCTGGTGTCCGACGCGGGACGCTACGTCACCGGGGCCGCCATGCCGGTCGACGCCGGAGCGCTCGTCTACTAGGACGCGTCGCATGAGTCGGCTGGGCGCAGCGGTCCTGATCTGTTGCGCCTTGCCATAGGCAGATCGAGCGCGTACCCGGTCGGGGCGGTGCAGCGTCACGTCTGAAGCAGTGCGCGCCGAGAGAGGAAGACCATGGACAGCAACGAGGGCCGTCTGTTCATCGACGGGGAACTACGGGAGGCAAGCGGCGGCCGAAGGTTCGAGGTGATCGATCCGAGCGACGAGTCGGTCGTGGGTACCGCCGCCGACGCGACCGCCGACGACGTCGCGGCTGCCGTCACGGCCGCGCGCACGGCGTTCGACACAACGTCGTGGTCGACCGATCACGCCTTCCGCAAGCGGTGCCTCCTGCAATTGCAGAAGGGGCTCCGCAAGGAGGCCGCCGGGTTCAAGGAGCTCAACGTCGCCGAGGCGGGCCTGTGCGCGAGCGTCGGCGGCCTGATCGACGGTGCCATCGAGGAGATGTCGTTCTCGATGGACCTCGTCGACTCCTTCGGCTGGGAGGAGGAGTTCCCGCCGTACGAGGCCTTCGGTATGCGCAGCCTGCGCACCGTGCGGTACGAGCCGTACGGTGTCGTCGGAGCGATCACCCCGTGGAACGCGCCGACCATGCTCAACCTGTGGAAGCTCGTCCCCGCACTCGCGACAGGCAACACCGTGGTGCTCAAGACAGCGCCGGAGACCCCGCTCGCGGGCGCTGCTCTCGCGCGGGTGATCGCCGAGCACACCGACATCCCGCACGGCGTCGTCAATATCTACAGCTCGTCGGACAACGCCGTCGGCGGTGACGGGCTGACCGGCGACCCGCGCGTCGACATGTTCCACTTCACCGGTTCGACCAAGATTGGGGAGCGTATCGCCGAGCGTGCCGCGAGGGGCGTCCGGAAAGTCGTGCTTGAGCTCGGCGGCAAGTCCGCGAACCTTTTCCTGGAGGACGCCGATCTCGACATCGCGGTGCCGTACAGCGCCTTCATGTGCATGCTGAACAGCGGACAGGGGTGCACCCTGGCCACCCGGATGGTCGTCCACGAGAGCCTCTACGACGAGGTCGTGGAGCGGCTGACCGCGGCGGTCGCGGCGCTCCCGATGGGCGACCCTCGCGACGTCAACAACGTCGTCGGTCCGATCATCCGGCGGGACCAGGTCGACAGGATGGACGGGCTGGTCCAGCGCGCGAAGGAGCAGGGCGCCCGGGTCCTCGTCGGCGGGAAGCGGCCGGACCGCGACGAGGGCTTCTGGTACGAGCCCACACTCGTCGTCGACGTCGCCGAGGACGCCGAGATCGCCCAGACCGAGGTGTTCGGCCCGGTGCTCTCAGTTCTCAAGTACTCGGGCGGGGACGACGAGGCTGTCCGGATCGCCGACAACACCATGTACGGCCTGTCCGGATACGTACAGACCCGCGACGTCGAACGCGGCAAACGGATCGCCCGCAGGATGCGGACGGGCACCGTCAACGTGAACAACTCGATCTACAACGCTCCGGACACCCCGTTCGGCGGCTACGGGGCGAGCGGCCTGGGGCGTGAGCACGGCATCGACGGCTGGCGGGAGTTCCTCCAGGCCAAGACGATCGCCACCCCCGCTTGATCGACCGCCGCAGGTCTTGATCTCGTAACGCGCAAGGGGGGTCCCGACATGGTATGTGCGCCTATGGGTGTGCGGTGTATGCACATATCGTCGCGCTCGTATCATCACGATGACAAGGACGAATCATGACTGCGATCTCTCCCGACCTCGACGTCCTGACGAGCGAACGCGAGATCACGAGGCTCGTGTACAACTACTGTCACGGCATGGACCGTCGGGACATGGATCTGTTCCTCGGCATCTGGACCGACGACGCGGTCTACGCGACCAACACGACGATGGGCGAGTTCGTCGGCAAGGCCGAGATCGAGCGTGGCGTCCGGGAGACCATGTGGCCGACGTTCAAGACAACGCACCACTGGACGGTCAACCTCGTCATCGATGTCACCGGCGACACGGCGAAAGGCATCTCCAACCTCACCGCCCAGTGCGTGCCCATCAGCGGGGGTGCCACGATCGTCGCGGCCACCTATCACGACGAGTTCCGTCGGCAGGACGGCACCTGGCTGATGTCGAAGCGGGGCATCGAGGTGCACCACTTCTCCGACCTCGTAGGCGCCGACTGGGACTCACCGAGCCCGCACGTCGCCTGATCCGCCATCGCCCTATCCACCGTCGCAGGGCCCAGCTGGGAGCAACATCGCCGCCGGGTCCTACGCCGTTGCCGCGAGAGTGGACTACCCGCCCGGCATCACCGAGGAGCGTGACGAAGGCTGCCGGCCGCCGGCTCGCGATGGCGGTTAGCCGCTCGGAGCCACGGGCTCCGAGCGGCTAACCGCAGAAATTCTTGAGCGTCTCCACCGTGCGAACGCGGTCCTCGTGGGCATCCGCCAGAGGCACGACATTGATCGTTCCGACGCCGCTCGCGGCGAAGGCGGCGATTCGATCCTTCACCTCGCTCGCGGAGCCGATGAGCGACACTCCGCGCACCAATTCCTCCGGCAGGGATGCTGCTGCCTCCTCCTTCCGGCCCGCGAGGTAGAGATCCTGCACATGGCGTGCCGCGTCCTCATAGCCGAAACGGCAGAGCAGCGCATTGTAGAAGTTGCGTCCGCGTGCGCCCATGCCGCCTGTGTAAAGGGCAAGGTGGCGGCGGACCTTCATGATCGCTCGGTTCTGCGCATCGAGATCGTCAGTGATTGCCACATGCGTGTCGGCGATGACATGGAGCTCTCCGAGCTCTGGACTCCGCCGGGCCGCACCCTCTCGTAGAGCGTCACCGAACGCGGCGTCTGCTCGCTCCGGGTAGTAGAACAGCGGCGCCCATCCCTCGAAGAGCTCGGCAGCAAGAGTCACGTTCTTCGGACCCATCGCTGCCAGGAACATCGGGATGCGCGGGCGGACCGGGGTGTTGATGAGCTTCAACGGCTTTCCGAGGCCGGTGCCGCCACGCTCTGTGCCGAGGGGCAGCTGGTAGTGCTCGCCGCTGTGTTCGAGCGGCTCTCGTCGCCAGATTGTGCGGCAGATCCCCACGACCTCACGCGTGCGCCCGAGCGGCGCGTTGTACGGAACGCCGTGGAATCCCTCAACGACTTGTGGGCCCGAGGCGCCGATGCCGAGTAGGAAGCGGCCCTCGGACACCATGTCCAGCCCCGCGGCGGTCATCGCCAGAAGGGAGGGCGTGCGGCTGTAGATGTTCAGGATCCCCGCCGCGAGCTTCACTGTCGACGTACGCCCGGCGAGGTACCCGAGCTGGCTCACAGAATCAAACGTGTACGCCTCCGCAAGGAAGACGGTGTCCAGCCCCGCGTGCTCCAGGTCCGTCAGCTCCGCAGCCGCACGTCCGAAGTCGCTGCTGTAAGGCAGTGGCATTCCCAAGTACACAAGTTCTCCTGTCGCCCGGAGCTGCGAGGTTAGTAATGACAGACATACCAGTTCATGCAAATGAGGAGTGATTGAATCTAAGAATAGATGCCAGCCAGTGTGCCTGGCACCACTCAATCAGTCTCCGAAGAGATTACAATGATTCTCGACGGTAGTGCCCTATGTTCCTCGAACGACGTCTGAGCAGGGTCGGAGACTCGCGCAGAGGTCGCCGAAGTGCCGGTCCTCTCGCGCTGTTCGGCCAGCCATCCGGCGAACTCCGTCTCGCCCTGGCGGCGGCAGACGGACCGCACCGCGGCCGTAGTGCGCTGCGGAAAGTAGACCGCGCGCAGCGCCGCCAGCAGATGGGCGGCCCGCTCGCCGTCGAGCACCCGGGCCGACCGGGCCAGCTGAAGGAGTTCCGGAGGTTGACCACCGGCCAGGTCAGCGCGTGCCACTCTCCGTCCGGGGCCTGCCCGACCGCCACCTCGTCGTCGCCGTCGATCTCCCCGAGGCGTAGGCCCTGTAGACGCGGCCGACCCCGAGCATCCCGTACGGCCCCAGTTCGGCCGCCCGCAGCGCGCCGATGCTCGCCGCCCCGATCGCCCGGACCCCTCGGCCCCTCACGGCCAGGGTCTCCTTATGGCGCAGCGCCGGCGCCTGGTGATACACCCCGTCGACCCTGCGGCCAGGCGCTTAGAGGGCGTTTGATGTAGGCGAATTGCCGTTTATTTCCTAGTATGGCTTGGTCAGGTCGGTTGTGGTGGTGCGTGTCCTGCGGGCCCGGTGTGGCGTTGAGGGTGTGTGACTCCGGACGGGATTGCTGTGGTGCGTGGGGAGAAGGAAACCACTGGTCGCCCGCTTCGGCGGGATACCGCTCAAACGACAGCGCACAGCGACACTCAGTGATCTTAAAACCGTCATGGCCAGCAGCAAGCGCAACGAGCTGATCCACCGACTCCTTGCCGACTGCTGCGAGATCTGCGAAGCCCGGACGAACCTGGAAGTGCATCACGTCCGCAAGCTCGCCGACCTCAACAAGCCCGGACGGCGTGAGAAACCGGCATGGGTCTACCTCATGGCCAAACGGCGACGGAAAACTCTCGTGATCTGCCGCCAATGCCACGAGGACACCCACGCCGGGCGGTCGACCACGACGATACGGAAGTGACCACTGGAGAGCCGGATGCCTGGAAATCGGGCCCGTCCGGTTCGGGAAGGGGCCGTCGGAAAAGGACCCGAGCCACGGGAACCTCGTCGGTGGCCTACTTCACTCGGAGGGGGCCAGGGCCCAGCAATGGGCTCCGGCTACCCGACCAGCACACCTAGTCGGAGATGACGGGGCCGTCCACGCCGAGGCGGCTGGCGGTGAAGCTGACCCGGTCGGCGCGCCAGTGCGAGTACGCGAACTCCTGCGGGACTCCGTCGGCGTCGTGGACCACCTGCTCCTTGACCAGCCCGGGCGTGCCCTCGGGGGCCTCCAGCAGTCGGCACGTGCGCGAATCCAGCACGAGCGCGTTGATGGCCGTGTCCACGCGCCCCACAGGTGGGCCCCAGACGAACTCGAACGCCGTGTCGAGGTCGAGCGGCTGACCCCATCCACCGTCAGGTCGCAGCGCGCTGTGGTAATAGGCGGCCCGCACCCCTAGAGGCTTGCCGCCCATCGAGTAGATGTGCTCGATCATGCCGACCTCGCTGGCATCGGTGCACAGCCTCTCGCGGATGAGGGCCGTCGACGGCACGACTCTGTCCTCGAGTCGCTGCACCGCCATCCCGTCGGGCTGATGCCGCCCCGGCACGGGATCGAGCGGGATCTGCACGAGACCGCCCACAATCGTCGTGCCGACGCGCGGTACCCGCTCCACGACCCCGAGCGAGGCCAGCATCTGCAGGCCCTCGCGCACCGCGTTGCGGCTGGTGGCCAGCTCATGGACGAGTGCGTCCTCGCTGAGACGATCGTCGGGCAGCAGCAGGCCGTCCCTGATGGACGTGCGCAGGAGGTCGTGCACGCGGCGCGGCGATCTCTGCAACAGCTCCGCGTACTCCCGACGCATACGAAACAGAGCGGCAGCCCCCTTGTTCATAGCTCCGCCCCGTCTCGATCGACGTCGCTTCCGAGATCTGCGGGGTACGCGTTCATGTCAGCTCCCTTGTGTCCGCAGGCCCTTATCGGCCGACACGCGAGCCGACAATCCGACCCGGTGGCGGCGTGGCCCGAACGTACGGCGCAACTGTTTCGCGGGTATTTCCTGGGCCCGCCGCTGAATATTCTTTGGGTGCGGACACCGTCCGGGCCGGGCCGTTCGCCCGGCCCGTCAGGCGGCGCGAGAGGCCACGGCGTGAGCGTCGCACGGGGAGCTGTCCTGTGCGCGGCCGAATGTCCGAGGCATCCGTCCCGCCCCTGTCCGGCCGCCCCTCCGCGCCTCGATGACCAGCAGGTTCGCAGGCTCCCCACGAGCGGTGGCACGCAACCGACGTGAGGCAGGACCGGACCGGTGGGGAGCGTGCGAGATCCCTTGCGCACGACGCGGCGCGCGGTCGTGAACCAGCGCAAACGGCGCGGAACGTCGGGGATATTGCTGCGAAACAGCCGGTTCATACTCTCGACCCACTCGATGAAGGGAACTGATTGGCACTCCGCCGGTCAGCACATCTCGAACCTCCGGAGTGGCGAATGACAGTGATCTGGCGCCGGAATCGCTGGTGGATAAGCCGTGTCGCCGTGCTTCCAGTACACCTGTTCCTGTTTTCGATCGTGGTCTTCTTCCTCGTACGGCTGATCCCTGGTGACCCCGTGTCCACGATGACGGCGGGACAGCCCGTGACGCCTGAGCAGATCGCGAAGGCACGCGAGTCACTCGGTCTCAGCGGGAGTCTCTGGGAGCAGCTGACGACCTATCTCGGGCATGTCGCCACCCTCGACTTCGGCAGCTCGATGATCACCGGCGTCCCGGTCGGCTCCGACCTGGCACACCGGATTCCCCAGACGATCGAGCTCGCGGCGATCGCCATGGGCGGATGCCTGCTGCTCACCGTGGCCGCCTCGCTGTTCGTCCTGCTGCGCCCAGGCAGCATCGTCGCCAAGGCGCTGACGCAGTACGCACGCACGGCGGGCGCGGTGCCCGACTTCGTGCTCGGCGTCGCCGCGATCTACGTCTTCTACGCGGTGCTGCACTGGGCACCGGCCCCGCTCGGCCTCTACGACAGCCTGATGCAGGGGCCGCCCGAGATCACGTCGTTCCCCCTGCTCGACGCGATCCTGTCCGGCCGCTGGGATCTCGTGTCGTCGATCGCCGGGCATCTCGCCCTCCCGGAGCTGGTGCTGATCGTCACCCACACACCGTTCCTGATGAAGCTGTTCGTCCGCGCGGTGCAGGACTCCTGCGACGCACCGGCGACGCGGTTCCGGATCGCCTCCGGCGCGTCGAGGGTGATGGTGCTGACCAGCATCATCCGTCGGTCGTCGCCATCGGCGATCGCCATGTTCGGCACCATGTTCGGCACCCTGCTCGGTGGTGCCGTGGTGATCGAGCAGCTGTTCAGCCTGCCGGGTCTCGGCTCGTTCGGCATCGCCGCCGTGAACACGGCCGACCTGGTGTCGCTGCAGGCCTTCCTCCTGCTCATCGCAGGGATGTCCCTGACGGTCTTCCTGCTCGTGGACATCGTCAACATGCTGGTCGATCCGCGGCGCCGCCCCGGCGCCACAGAAGGGGCAGTCTGATGTCGCAGATCGAGGACACCACCGTCGGTGTCGATGACACGACCATCGTCGGGGCGCGCCAGGCGCCCGAGCCGACTCCGACCGAGGCCGCCGACGCCGCGGCTCCGACCGTAGTGGAACCCCGTCGTCCCCGGCCGCTTCAGCGGCTGACCAGGTACGGAGCCCTCGTCCCGGCTCTCCTCTTCCTCCTGCTGGCCCTCGTCGGACCGTGGATCACGCCATGGAGCGCGACGCAGGCCGTGGCAGGCCCGCACATCAAGCCAGGCGGATCGCACTGGTTCGGCACCGACTCCTCCGGGCTCGACATCTTCTCCCGGGTCCTGGCGGCAGCGCGCAACGACATCCAGATCGCCCTCACGACAGCGGTCATCGCCACCGTGGTCGGCATCTCGCTCGGTCTGCTCATCGGCATGAACGAGTCCAAGGGGCGCCTGCTGGGCCCGCTGGCCCGCTTCATGGCCCGCGCCCTGGACCTCATGCAGGCCATCCCGACCGTGGTCATCGGCCTGGTACTCGTGGCGTTCTTCGGTGCCAGCGTCCGCACCCTCATCATCTCGCTGGCCGTGATCCTCTTTCCCATCCAGGCCCGACTCGTGCGCACGGAGGTGCTGCGGGTCCGCAGCGAGGCCTACCTCGACGCGGCCCGTATGGCAGGCGAGAGCGAGTTCCGGCTCACCGTGCGCCATGTCCTGCCGAACAGCAGCTGGCCCGCCCTGGAGAACTCCACCGTGCTGTTCAGCGTGGCCATCCTGATCACGTCCGCGCTCGGATTCCTCGGGGTCGGGCTGCAGCCTCCGACGCCCGAATGGGGCTCGATGATCGCGGGCGGTGCCTCGGACGCGGCCGTCGGCCGATGGTGGTCTGGGCTGTTCCCCGCCCTCGCGATGACGCTCTGCGTCGTGGCGTACTCCAATGCCGGCCATCGCCTCATCGGCAGGCGGCATTGATCCGGGCCAATGGCCGAGGTGACGACATCACGAGGAGCTGCCATGTCTGAGATCGCACTCAAGGAAGCGACGACCCCCGCCCAGCAGGAAGAAGACGTCACGCCGCCGCTGCTGGCCGTGACGGACCTGACGGTGCGATACGGCGCCTCGGGGCCCCGTCCGGTGACGGCGCTGGACGGTGTGAGCCTGACCATCGACCGCGGTGAGCGGGTCGCGCTCGTCGGCGAGTCCGGGTCGGGCAAGACCACCATGGGTCTCGCCGTCGCCGGTTTCCTCACGGGTCCCGACGTGGAGATCACCGCCGGAACCGTGACGTTCGACGGCGCCACGCTCGCCCGTAGCGAACGTTCCCGCGTGCCACGTCGGACACCGGGCATGTCGATGATGTTCCAGGACGCCATGACGTCCCTCGATCCGGTGTGGACGATCGGCAGCCAGCTGCGAGCGGTGCTGCGCGCCAACGACAAGCTGACGCGCAAGGAGCAGAAGGACCGGGCTCGGGAATGGCTGACCCGGGTCGGACTCACCGACACCGACCGGGTGATGAAGGCCCGTCCCTACGAGCTGTCCGGTGGCATGCGCCAACGCGCCATGCTGGCGCTCGCACTCGCGGGCAGTCCCCGGCTGCTGATTGCCGACGAACCGACCAGCGCTCTCGACGCCTCGCTCTCGCGCGAGGCGATGGAGCTGCTCGTCGAGCTGACCGACGACTTCGGTGCGTCGCTCCTCATCGTCAGCCACGACATCCACCTGTGCCAGGACTACGCGGACCGCACGATGGTGATGTACGGAGGCCGGATCGTGGAACACGGCGCCTCCCGGACTCTCGCCGAGACGGCGACCCACCCTTACACCGTCGGGTTGTTGCGCTGTATCCCGACGCTCGAGAGCGCGAACCTCGACGAGTTGCCGACTCTGGCGCGCGTCGCAGCCGAGCTCGCCGCGACGGGAGCGCAGCGATGACCCTCACCGAACAGACACCTCAGCGTCGTGACACCTCGTACTCGCTGCTCGAAGTCGACAGTGTGTCCAAGCACTTCGGCGGTCGCGGCCACGGCAGGTTCACGGCGGTGGACGACGTCTCTCTGACGTTCGACTCGACCAAGATGATCGGCATCGTCGGAGAATCCGGATCGGGCAAGTCGACGCTGGCGCGCATGATGGTGGGCCTCGAACGTCCCTCGTCGGGCAGTGTCACCCTCAACGGCCGTGAGTTGGTAGGGCTGTTGGCCGCGACGCGGACCGACCGCGTCTACGCCCGGCGCACCCTGCAGTTCGTCGGGCAGGAAACCACATCGTCGTTCGACCCGCGCCGGACGCTGCGCGACGCGGTGCGCCGCCCGGCGACCCTGCTGCACGGACTCGACGAGGAGGCGGCCGACGCACAGGTCGACAGCGTCCTGGAACGGCTCGGTCTCTCGCCCGCACAGGCCGACCGCTATCCCTCCGAGGTGTCCGGCGGTCAGCGCCAGAGGTTCGCCCTGGCCCGGGGGATGGTCGTCTCGCCCCGGCTGCTCGTGTGCGACGAGGTCGTGTCCGCGCTCGACGTCTCCGTGCAGGGCTCGATCCTCAACATGCTGAAGAAGTACTGCGCCGAGGAACAGGCGGGTCTCACGTTCGTGTCGCACGGGCTCCCCGCCACCGCGTTCATCGCCGACGAACTCGTCGTCATGTACCACGGAAAGATCGTCGAGCACGGGCCCACGCAGCGAATTATCGACGCGCCCGAGCACCCCTACACAATGCGTCTGCTGGACGCCTACCGGGGACACACCACGCCCGCGGCCTAGGGCTGGATCTTCGGGCAATTCCCTTCCGGCGCAACAGACTTGTAACTCGGAAGAGCTGCCGCTGTGGCGGGCCTTTTCCGGTCCGGAAAGGGACTCGCAAGTGGCGCAATAGAGCGTAACTGGTGCGGGCCCGGCCAGAAACACCGCACGTCAAGAGTAATACCAGAGCCGCAGGGAGCCGGGGGCCGGTTATTCGAGCCCGCTCCGCGGAGCGCAGAAGACCTTCAAGGACCCGAAAAGACCTTTCAAGGACCCGAATTCGGGCCCGCACACCGCAAGGGAAGTTCTCCGATGACAAGACGCGCCAGCACCGCCGGCGTCTCCCGCCGCAGTCGTCGTACGACGAGCGCCACGCTTCTCCGCCTCGCCGCCCTCACCGTCAGCACGACGATCGCGCTGACCGCGTGCACGAGCGGCGGCAGCTCCGGCAGCGCCGAGACCACAGCCAACACGTTGCGGGTCGTCGCCCCCGACAGCACGCTCGGCTGGGCACCGGACAACGGCGCGCCCTCCCACGAGGCCCAGATCAACACGCAGGCCACGCTGCTGCGCAAGCCCTACGTCAAGAGCTCCAAGAGCGACTCGCTGCAGCAGGACGTGAACACGTTCGACGGATACCTGGCTTCGGGGTACAAGGTCAGCGACGACGGCCGCACCTACACGTTCACCCTCAAGGACGCGATCAGCGCCGCGGGCAACCACCTGACCGCCGACGACGTGATCTACAGCTTCACGCGGAAGTTCGAGAGTCCCAAGGGCAATGGTCCGGCGGTCTGGACACCGGTCATCACCAGCATGAAGCAGTTCAAGAAGATCGACGACCACAAGGTCAGCATCACCGTCGCCAACCCCGGATACGGCACGACCCTGCTCGCGCTGCTCTCCGACCGTACGACGCAGATCTACGACAGCAAGCTCCTCAAGCAGCACGCGACGGACAAGGATCCCTACGCGGTGGTCTGGTCGTCGGAGAACCCGAACCACGGGTTCGGACCGTACAAGGTGAAGTCCGACACGCCTGGCGTCCAGGTGGTCCTTGAGGCGAACCCGAAGTTCGTCCTCGGCGCGCCCAAGATCAAGAACATCTCGATCAAAATCGTGGCCGACGCGGGCACACGTGCCAACGCGGTGCGGAACAACCAGGCCGATCTCGCCGAGAACCTGCTGCCCGCGGACATGACGGACCTCAAGTCCAGCGGTTCCGGGGTCAAGCTCGCCGCGGTCGACAGTCCGAACCAGTTCATCATGATCCCGCTGGTCACCAACAAGGCGCCGTTCAACGACACCGCCGTGCGGCAGGCCTTCGCCTACGCGGTGCCTTACCAGAAGATCATCGACAACGTCTATCACGGCCTCGCGCAGCGCAACGGCCCGTCGTTCCTGCGCAGCGACGCTCCCGGCTACGACGGATCCGGCTTCACCGACTTCACCTACGACCCCAAGAAGGCGAAGGCGATGCTCGCGGACGCCGGCTTCGGCAGCGGCGTCTCCTTCACCCTGACCGTGAGCGCCGCCGCCCCCGACATGCAGCAGGCGGCGATCCAGATCCAGACGTACGCCAAGGCCGCCGGGTTCGACGTGAAGATCAACCAGCAGCCCGATGCCGCGATCACCGCAGGCCGTGCCGAAGGAACGTTCCAGGCCTGGGTGCTGCGCGACAGCGCCACCACCCTCACGCCGTCGTACGAGCTCGGCATCTACACCGGCAAGGACAGCCCGAACAACCTCGCCAAGTGGGAGGCCTCCGACTTCTACGCCGCCAAGACCAAGGCCGACGCCGAGGCCGACCCGACGACCAAGGCCGCGGGCAAGGCCTTCAACGCCACGGAGCGGATCCTGATCAACCAGGCGCCCATCGTCTTCATCGCACAGATCCAGCCGGACAAGGCGATGCGTTCGACCGTGGACGGCTTCGCGTGGCGGTCGGACAACCAGACCGACTTCTCCGCCATGTCCCTCTCGTCCGCCAAGTAGTCCGCCCAGTCCTCGTACAGGGCTCGTCTAAGGAGTGCACGACCATGTTTCGTCTCGGATGGTTTCTCGGCAGCGGCTTCGGCATCCAGCCGCCCTGGCACGGCCCGTGGGCCGGCACCAACGGCACGGACTGGATGAAGCCGGGGTTCTACGTGGACCTGACGACGGCGCTGGAGCGCGCGGGCTTCGACATGCTGTTCATCGAGGACTCGTCGATGGTCGAGGACACCTACGGAGGGTCGATGGAGGCGACCCTGAAGTACGGCCGGATGGCGCCGAAGAACGACCCCATGCCGCTCATCCCGCTGCTGACCAGCGCCTCCAAGCACATCGGCGTGGTCGGCACGATCTCGACGATCCAGTACCCGCCGTTCATCGCCGCGCGGCTGATGACAACGCTGGACCACCTCACCGAGGGCCGGGCCGGGGTCAACGTGGTCACCTCGGTGAGCCACCGGGTGGCCCAGAACTTCGGCTACGACCAGCACATGGCGCACGCCGACCGCTATGCCATGGCCGAGGAGTGGATGGACGTCGTCAGCGCCCTGTGGGAGTCCTGGGATCCCGACGCGGTGCTCATGGACCAGGACGAGCCCCGCTACGTCGACCACACCAAGGTCCGTCCCATCCACCACGAGGGCAAGCACTTCAAGGTGCGCGGGCCGCTCAACACCGTTCCGGGACCTCAGGGGCGGCCCGTGGTCGCGCAGGCGGGGAACTCCGTACCGGGCCGGGAGCTCGCCGCCCGGCACGCGGACACGATGCTCGCCCTCGCCGAGGATCCCGCGGCGATGAAGGCGCTCCGCCAGGACATGGACGAGCGGCTCATCAAGCACGGCCGTAAGCCGCAGGACCTGAAGATCCTTTTCATGGCCCTGCCGACGCTGGGCGAGACGGACGCCGACGCCCAGGAGGTGTTCGACCGTACCGATGCCCTCAGGTTCACCCCCGAGGCCATCGAGAACCGGCTGTGGGACATGTCGTACACGAGTGGGGGCGCCTTCGACTACTCCAAGTACGACCTCGACGGCCCGGTTCCCCAGCAGCTCGGCAACGGCGAGACCACCACGGCCAAGGCGAGGCTCAAGGGCACCGAGAACATGACCCTGCGCGAGATGGTCACCCGGCAGGACCGCTACGGCATGAAGTTCGTCGGTTCGCCGGACACCGTCGCCGCGCAGATGGGCGAGGCCATGGAGGAGGCCGGCGGTGACGGGTTCCTCATCCGCGGACCGATGACCCGCCGCTACATCAGCGAGATCGCCGACGGTCTGGCACCCGCGCTGCGCAAGCGCGGGCTCATCCGCAACGGGTACACCCACCCGACCTTCCGCGAGAACCTGCTTGAGTTCTGACCTCACCGGGGCGGGGGGGGGGGGGGGGGGGGGGGGGGGGGGGGGGGGGGGGGGGGAGGGGAAGGGGGGGGGGAGGG
>NZ_JBVIPT010000018.1:0-148428 GCF_055577685.1 Streptomyces sp. NPDC033178 | reverse complement strand
CGCACGCATCCCGTTTTCTCTGTCCTTTCTCCCCCCCCCCCCCCCCCTCCACCCCCCCCCCCCCCCCCCCCCCCCCCCCCCCCCCGACGCACGCACGGAGGAACGACACAGGGGACCGACACAACGGCACAGGGCACCGACATGGGGGACCGAGCCGAGAGAGGCCGACGCATGACCCGCACTCCTGCCCGCGATTCCGACGTGGGCAGCCCCAATGTCCCCAACGCCCGCAACGCGCCCGCAGTTCCGATCGGGCCGGAGGCGGGCCGCTACGGCTGGGTGGTCGTCGCTCTGGCGTTCACGATCCTGAGCCTCGTCGGCGGCCTGACGTTCTATGCGATGTCGGCGTACATCAATGCGCTGGTGAGCGAGCGCGGTTTCTCGCTCCAGGTCGCGTCCGCGGGCCCGACGATGTCCGCGGTCTTCGGCGGGTTCGGCGGCCTCGCCACCGCGCGGTTGATGAGGACGGTGTCGACTCGTCTCATCATGGCCGTCGGCGCGCTCGGTCTCGGCGTTTCGGTGTTCGGCATTGGATCCAGCCACGCGGTCTGGCAGTTGTGGGGTGCCTTCGCGCTGTCCGGCTGGTTCAGCGCGATGACCTCGGTCATCCCCGTGTCGTCGTTGGTCGCCCGATGGTTCCCCGACGCCCCGGCCCGCCCTCTCACGCTCGCCATGACCGGCCTGTCGGTCGGCGGTGCCGTCGTCCCGCCCGCGGTACTGGGGGTACTCGGCGCGTACGGCCTGACCATCGGCAGCGCCGTCCTCGGCGGCACTGTGGTCGTGCTGATCGCCGTGGCGGTCGTCTTCGTCAAGGAGCCGCCCGCGCGCCCGGCTGTCGCCGCGTCCGGCGTCGTCCCCGGCGAGCGTCCCTCGCTGACCGAGAAGCGTTTCGTCCTGCTCTTCCTCGGGATGACCTGTCTGTTCCTGTCTCAGGTCGCCACCACGGCACATCTCGTCCGGCTCGCCGAGGAGGACGGCATTGGGGGAGCGGCCCTCGCCGTGTCGATCCTGGCGCTCGGCAGCTTCAGCGGCCGGATCGTCGGCATGCCGCTGCTGCCGCGGATCGGCCTGCGCAGGCTCGCCGTCGGCGTGGGCACGGTCCAGGCGGCAGGGCAGCTGGTGCTGTCCCTTTCCCACACGGAGGTCCAACTCTGCGTGGGCACGTACCTCCTGGGACTGGCCATGGGCAACGTCTCGATCCTGCAGTCCCTGTTCACCATCGAGGCGTACGGCCTCGATGCCTACCCGTGGGTCCTCTCCCGGTTGAGCCTGGCCGACCCGATCGGCGCGGGCCTCGGTCCGCTGCTGGTCGGGCTCATGCACGGCTGGTTCGACGGCTACCAGTGGGCGCTGATCACGATGGGCGTCCTCTCGGCGCTCGGCGCCGTCGGCCTCTTCCTCACCGGCGTCGACAGCCCGTCCAAGCTGCGTCGCAGGCACGGGCGGCGTTAGCCGTCGCCGCGGGGCATGAACGAGGAGCGGGGGGGGGGGGGGGGGGGGGGGGGGGGGGGGTGGTGGGGGGGGGGGGGGGGGGGGGTGAGGGGGGGGGGGGGGGGGGGCCCCCCCCCCCCCCCCCCCCCCCCCCCCGCTCCTCGTTATGCGTTATGCCCGAGAGCCCTACGCCGCTTGCGGCGGACGCACCGGGAGAAGCCGGCGGAAGCTGCTGTTGTGGAAGACCATCGGCGCCACGTCCGGGTTCGCCTGCAGGGCACAGATCCTCAGCAGGACCACGTCGTGGTCTCCGGCGGGGACTTGGTCGTGCACCTCGCACTCCAGCCACAAGGTGGATCCGTGCACGAACACCGCACCCGACTCCGCGGCTTCCCAGGAGACGTCGGCGAACCTGTCGCCCTTCTTGGACGCCAGCGCCGAGACCTCACCGGTGTGCCCCTCGGCGAGGACGCTGACCCCGATCCGGGGAAGGGCCGCCAACGTCGGCCAGGTCGTGGACGTGTGTGCCACGCAGACCGAGACGAGCGGGGGTGCGAGAGACACGGACGTGAAGGAGCTGGCCGCCATGCCCTGAGGGACACCGTCGAGCATGCCGCACACGGCCGTCACACCGCTCGGGAAGCATCCGAAGGCCCGCCGCAGCACGGCCTGGTCGAAGAGCATGTCGGTCCTTTCCACGCTGCTGGTCATCACGACGCCTCCGTCGGAAGCACGGCGCTCGCGCGCTCTAGCCATGCTGTGAGCTCGGGAGTGTCCTCGTAGGCGGAGTCGAGCAGATACAGGCCCGGGGTCGGGCACGAGCATCCGATCTCGACCAGCACCGGCTTGAGCGACAGTTCCACGGCCAGTGCATGGTGCGGGGCGGCGCCCAGCATCAACGGCACCGTGGTGACGCCGCCGAGTTCACCGGCGCCGAACTGGTCGAGGAAGAGCTTGAGGAGGCCCGTGTAGGTGGCCTTGAAGGTTGGAGAGGCCACGACCAGCAGGTCGGCGCTCTTCACCTGGTCCTTCGCCGCGGCGACCGAGGGATCGCCCCAGCCGAGCAGCCCCGGTCCGAGGTCGGCGACGTCGACGACCGCGTCGGGCTCGGCGCCGGTGAGCCGCTCGGCCAGCAGCTCCGCGGCGTGCCGTGTGCGTGAGCGAGGTTTTGGATTTCCGACTACTACGACCGTGCGCATCAGCACTTCCTCGTCGACGGGGGTGTTGCTCTCACACCACGAGTCAAGAAGAGGGATATTTCCCGACGGCATCACGTGTATTGCGCCACCGATGCGCTGGGCGCCGACGCCCCCGCCCCCAGTTGTACGAGGTCCGGGACCGGCTTTCCGCCGTCAACTCGGTCGATTACGCCGCCTCGAACTCGTGCTGCGCCGGGGAGGAAGTCGCCCGCTCGGCCTGAACCGCCGTCAGCCGACGTAGTCCCACGTGGAGGGATCCTCGCCGATCCGGGAGCCGGTGTCGAGGGTGTCGATGACGGCCAGGTCCTCGGCGTCGAGGTCGAAGTCGAAGACGTGGAGGTTCTCGGCGATCCGGGCGGGTGTGGCGGACTTGGGGATGACGATGTGGCCGAGCTGCACGTGCCAGCGCAGCACGATCTGCGCGGGCGTCTTCGCGTGCTTGGCGGCGAGGGCGGCGAGTGCCGGGTCCTCCAGGAGGCCCTTGCCCTGGCCGAGGGGGGACCAGGCTTCGGTGGCGATGCCGTGGGCGGCGTGGAAGGCGCGCAGCTCGGCCTGCGGAAAGCCCGGGTGGAGTTCGATCTGGTTGACTGCCGGGACGACGGAGCCCTCGTCGAGGAGGTGCTGGAGCTGTGGGACGGGGAAGTTGGAGACACCGATGGCCTTGGCACGGCCGTCGGCGTAGAGCTTCTCGAAGGCGCGCCAGGTGTCGAGGTACAGGCCGCGCGAGGGCAGCGGCCAGTGGATCAGGTAGAGGTCGACGTAATCCAGCCCGAGCTTGTCCAGCGAGCTGTCGAAGGCGTGCAGCGTCGAGTCGTAGCCGTGATCGGCGTTCCAGAGCTTGGAGGTGACGAAGAGTTCCTCGCGGGGCACGCCGGAGGCGGCGATGGCCTCTCCGATCTCCTTCTCGTTTCCGTAGATCGCGGCGCTGTCGATGCTGCGGTAGCCGGCTTCGAGCGCGGTGGTGACGGCGTCGGCAGGGACCGGCCAGGTGCCGAAACCGAGCTGCGGCAGCTGGACGCCGTTGTTCAGGGTGATGACGGGGACGTTGCCCATGATCAGGTGTTCCTTGCGTTGATCGGACTGCTGCCCTCAGGGGCTGCTCTTGCCGTGCTTCCAGTAGCCGAGGAACGAGACATCGGTCTTGGGGACTCCCTGTTCCTTGACCAGGTATCGCCGTAGGCCTGTGGCGAGACCGCTCTCTCCCGCAACCCAGCAGTAGATGCGCTGATCCGGGGGGAGCTTCCAGGAGGACGACGTGACCGTCTCCAGGGCGAGTCGTCCCGGGACGGCGCTGTGGTTGTCGCGGGGCAGCCAGTGCACGGCGACTCCGGCGGGTGCCGAGACCGGTCGGATGTCCTCGCCGGTCGGCACCTCCAGATAGGCGTCTGCGACGAGGTCCGCAGGGGCCTGTTCCAGGATTGCCAGGAGAGCCGGTACGGCGCTCTCGTCGGCCACCAGCAGTTGTGACTGAGCTGTCGGCGTGGGGAGGTACCCGACTCCTTCGGCGAACAGTCCCACCGGGTCTCCCGGGCGGGCACGGGAGGCGAACGCCGAGGCGGGGCCCGCGTCGCCGTGCAGGGCGAACTCGATGTCCACTTCGCACTCGTCGGGGCGGAAGGCGCGCACGGTGTAGTTGCGCACCCAGGGGCGGGCGGCCGGCCGCATGACCATGTACTGCGCCAGCCAGCCGTTGTGCGAGGCGGTCGGCATGGCGAGTTCCTGCTGGCCGTCGCGGCGGAAGAACAGGCGGATGCCTTGATCGAACCCCATGGGGTCGAAGTCCGCCAGGTCGGGACCCTGGACGGTCAGGGTGACGAAGCTCGGGCTGATGCGTTCGGTGCGCGAGACCGCGGCGCGGAGCATCCTCCGCTGGGCCGGCGCCTTGAGCTTGGGCACGGTGTCTCCGGTGGGCAGGGGTGTCAGGCGGGGTGTGCGAAGGCGGGGAGGATGACTTCGTCCGTCAGGCGTTCGAGATACGCGTCGGTGACGGGGTCCTCCACTACGAGAAGCCGGTTGACCAGCACGCCCTGCGCCAGCTCGTTGAGCCAGGAGAGGTCCACGTCGGAGCGCAGCTCCCCGCGGGCATGGGCCCGGTCGATGACCTCTTCCCACATGTCGTCGAAAGGCTGGGCGATCTGACGGTCGGTCGCCTCGCGCAGGTCCGCGTCACGACGACCGGCATCGAGCAGGGTGCGCAGCATCGCTGCGTCCCGCCGCAGCCAGTCGCTGACCAGCCCCAGGGCCTCCAGCACGTCGGCGCGGAAGTTGCCCTGGTCCGGCACGGTGAAGGAGAAGTCCACCCGGCGGCGTACGGCCTCGATGACCAGTTCGTGCTTGCCCGGCCAGCGTCGGTAGAGCGTCGACTTGGACACACCCGCTCTGGCTGCCATGGCGTCGAACGTCAGCCGGTCGAAGCCGACCTCACTGAGCAGCTCGACGGCCACGGTGAGGATGTGGCGCTCGCGCTCTCTGATGCGTGCTCTGGACTGCATAGTACGAGACTGTACCGTATCGTTTAGGTAAGGCAACCCTTAGTGTGAGCGGCAAAGCAGTGCCAGGCCCGTCGCTACCGCTCGGTTTCGCGACGAACCTGGCAAGGTGCCCCAACGCGTTGACTGCGGGGGTCAGCTGGTGAGGAAGGGGGCCCGGGTGAGGGCGGCGAAGACCGACTTGGTCTGCAGGTAGGGGTCGAGGCCCTCGGCGCCGAGTTCGCGGCCCCAGCCGGACTGCTTGTAGCCGCCGGCGGGCAAGGAGTTGTCCAGGACATAGTGGCAGTTGAGCCAGACGAAGCCGGCCTGGAGCCTCTTGGCGAGCAGGTGGGACTTGTTGATGTCCTTGGTCCAGATTGCGGCGCCGAGACCGTACGTGGTGTCGTTGGCCAGCTCGACGACCTCGTCGATGTCGTCGAAGGGGATGGCGGTCAGCACCGGGCCGAAGATTTCTTCCTTGATGACGCGGGCGCCGGGGTTGGGGTCGGCCAGGATCGTGGGCTGTACGTAGTAGCCCTGGTCGCCAACGCGTTCGCCGCCGGTGACTAGTTCGGCGCCTTCCTCGATGCCGCTGGCGATGAGGGACAGTACGCGGTCGAGCTGCTTCTGCGAGACGATCGGCCCGATCTGGGTTGTGGGGTCGGAACCGGGGCCCACCTTCAGGCCCTTGGCGATTTCCGCGATGCCGTCCACGACCTGGTCGAAGACCGAGCGCTGGACGTAGAGCCGGGAGCCCGCGGCGCAGATCTGGCCGGAGTGCATGAAGATGGCGTTGGCCGCGCCCGCGATGGCGGCATCGAGGTCGGCGTCGTCAAAGACGATGACGGGGGACTTGCCTCCGAGTTCCAGGGTGACCTTCTTGAGGTTGCCGGCGGCGGCCTTGACGATCAGCTTGCCGACCTCGGTCGAGCCGGTGAATGCGATCTTCGCGACCTTGTCGTGCGCGGCCAGCGCGGCGCCCGCCGATTCGCCGTAGCCGGTCACCACGTTGATGACGCCGCGCGGCACGCCGGCCTCCTCGAACAGCTCCGCCAGCCGCAGCGCGGTGAACGGGGTCTCCTCGGACGGCTTGATCACCACCGAGCAGCCGGCCGCCAGCGCGGGCGCCAGCTTCTGCACGGTCAGCGTGCTCGGCGCGTTCCACGGAATGATCAGTGCGCACACGCCGACCGGTTCGCGCAGCGTGTAGGAGTGGAACTGCGCCTCGGGCGAGGAGATCTCGCTCGTGATGCCGTACAGCTTGGTCGCCCAGCCCGCGTAGTAGCGGATCGTCTCGGCGGCGGTCGCGATCAGCACGTTCGCCATCGGTATGACCATGCCGTTGTTCAGCGACTCCAGCGCCGCCAACTCGGTCGCGTGCTGCTCGATGAGGTCGGCGGCGCGCCAGAGGATCTTCTGCCGGGTGGCGCCGGACAGCCCCTGCCAGACCCGCTCGTCGAAGGTGTGCCCGGCGACGGCGACGGCACGGTCGACGTCGGCCGACTCCCCGTCCGGCGTCGTACCGATCAGCGCGCCCGTGCTCGGGTTGAAGACGTCGATCGTCTTGCCCGATAGTGCAGGAACGCGCTCCCCGTCGATCAGCATCGGCTGATCACCCGAGCCGGGGATGCCCGCTGTGTCTGTTCCTTCATTCGCCACGGCTGTAGTCATGGGGGTCTCCTTCTTGGAGCTGCTGACTCATGTGCGAAAAATTGCACCAAGTGCAAATTCCACACTGATGCAAGCTACTGCACTGAGGGCATTCTTGCGACCGGTGCAACCTTTTTTGGGAGTGCTCCCTCTCCTGTCGGAGTCGCGGAAAATGGCTGGCAGCGGCCGGGAGTGGCCGTTGATGATGTGACCCCGGGCGCCGGACGAGGCGCGGCGAGGGGGTGGGTGTGGGTGAAGGGGGTGCCTACTGGCGAGTTACGGTGCCATCTCCGACTGCACCGTCTCGAAAGCCTCGTTCAGATGGTCGCCCAGCGGGCCGCGATGTTCCTCGGCGCTCCAGGCTTCGATGGCGAGGCGCAGTGTGCCGACCCCGACCATGGCGATGAGCCGGAGTGCGTGCTGCCGGTCCGGGCTCGGCCAGCGTTCGGCCAGAGCGTCTACGATTGTCTGCTCCTGGCGCTCGTAGTTGGCCTTCTTGCGCGCGAGGAGCGTCTCCGTCGACCGCATCAGCCGATCGATCGCCAGGGCTTCGTCCGTCTCGTAGCGAGTGGCCAGCCGGGCCAGGGCCCGGCGTACCACGGCCAGTGGCGTGGGCAGGGGCGGCTGTTCGGTGACGGCGGTGCGCAGTGCGTCCTCCAGGCCGGCTTCCCAGGTTTCGAGAACGCCGTCCTTGGAGTCGAAGTAGGAGAAGAACGTCCGGCGGGAGACGTTCGCGGCGGCTGCGATCATGTCCAGGGTCGTGGCGTCGAAGCCGTTGGTCAGGAACAGTCGCATGCCGACATCGGCGATGCGCTGGCGTGTCTCCCGCCGCTTCCGCTCGCGCAGGCCCTCGCGGGCCACCTCCCTGCCTGTCATGCATGTGATCATACAGCCCGTTGCACTCACTGCTATATTGCACCTGGTGCAGTATTCTCGGCCGCCGTCGTCGCCCCGATGTCATCGGCCGCTACCGGGCAGGCGGCAGCGCCGAATCCTATGGATGTCGATCCGGCCGTGGTCCGAAGAGTGTCAGCAGCAACGATTCGCGCAGAGCGTCGAGTTCTGTGCGGCCGAGGGGTTTGGCCGTGTCCGGGATGTTCCAGTAGAGGCCGAACTGGCCGTGGAGGCCGCTCCAGAGCAGTTTCGCCGTCTGTTCGGCATCGAGTGAGTCCTCGGCGGCACGGACGGACTCGGGCAGGCAGGGGGCGACGGCCTCGATCCAGGCGTCCAGGATCACCCCCATCGGGTGGACTCGGGCGTCGGGGAGGGGCGGGAGATCCGGGCCGATGCGGAAGAGCAGGTGATAGCGGCGGGGCTCGGAGGTCGCGATCCGGCTATAGGCGTCGATGACGGCGCACAGGCCCGCCCAGGGAGTGTCGGAGGGAGTCGACCGCTGTGCCGTGCGCATGTCTTCGGCCATGGTCGCGTACACGCCGTCCAGCAGCGTCCACATGAGCTCGGCCTTGTCCTTGAAGTGTTTGTAGATCGCGGGCGCCGTGACGCCCGCCTCGCGCGCGATACCCCGCAGTGAGATCTCCTCCGGCAGCTCGCCCTGCTCCAGCAGACGCTCGGCGGCTTCCAGGATCTCCTGGCGCAGACGGCTGCCCTCACCCCAGCGGTTGGGCACCCGTGACGGCTTGGCCGGTGTACTTGTGGGAGTGCTGGTCTGCTCGCCGGACCGTCCTCCACTCATCGTTGGCTCACTCCTCGTGCCCGGTGGCGTTCTCTTCGTACTCGTCCGTGTCGTCCCGTCAGTGTCCGTGCGCGGTACTGCCGTGTCCAAATCGAGCCCCTTGGGGATTCGCTGCCCGCCTCGATGCTTTACGGTGTTCTCCAATATAGTTTACAGCGTTTACCAAATTCGTGATCCGTAATCCTCCCCGTGACCCCCATGGAGGCACTCGCGACATGTCCGAACCCACTGGCGCCCAGGACCGCGCCCAGGGAACAACGACCTGCCCTGTCGGCGGCAGCCGCATCGACGACCGTACCCGGGAGCTGGTCAGGCAGCTCGCCGGTGGCGACGACCGGCTCACCTTCCCGCTGGCGCGGTCCGTGCCCTTCGACCCGCCGCCCGAGTACGGCACACTCCGCTCCCTCTGTCCCGTCGCCCCGGCCCGTCTCCACGGTCACGACGCCTGGTTGATCGCCAAGTACGACGATGTCCGCGAGGCGCTGGTCAACCCCGACCTGAGCGCCGACATCACCCGCCCCGACTACCCTCTGAGCCCCGCTGGGAAGGCGAACGCGGCCATGGCCGGCTCCGGCCTGCCGTCCTTCCTGCGCATGGACCCGCCGGTCCATGACGAGTTGCGCCGTCTGGTCACCCGCGACTTCATGGTCAAACGGATAGAGGCCATGCGGCCCAGGATCCAGAAGCTGGTCGACGACCTGATCGACGAGATGCTGGCCGGACCCAAGCCCGTCGATTTCCTGGAGGTGCTCGCCTCGCCGATGCCGAACACCGTCATCTGCTGGCTCCTGGGTGTTCCGCAGAGCGACCACGACTTCTTCCAAGACCGCACGCAGTACCTGTTCAAGCGCGGCGTCCCCGACGACGTGCGCTTCGAGAAGCTCAGCGGGCTCAACGACTACATCTACGGTCTGGTCGACTCCAAGAACGCCGATCCGGACCTCGATCCAGGGGCCGACATCGTCAGCCGCCTCGTCGTCGAGCAGCTGCGCACCGGGAAGATGGACCGTCGAGGTGTCCAGGGCATGGCCTTCCTCATGCTCGTCGCGGGGCACGAGACGACAGGCAACATGGCCGCGCTCGGCACCCTCGCACTGCTCCGCAACCGTGAGCAGTTCGAAGCGCTCGGCAAGGACCCCTCGCTCGCGCGGGGAGCGGTCGAGGAGCTGCTGCGCTATCTGACCATCCTCAACGAGGCGAACTGGCGGGTCGCCGCCAGGGACACCCTGATCGCGGGCCACCACATCAAGGAAGGCGAGGCGGTCATCCCCCTGACCTTGTCCGCCAATCGCGACGACGGCCACTACGAGAACCCCGACATCCTCGACATCCGGCGCGGCGCCCGCGACCACCTCGCTTTCGGCTTCGGCATCCACCAGTGCCTCGGCCAGCCGCTCGCCCGCGTAGAACTCCAGGTCTTCTACGAGACGGTGGCCCGGCGCATACCGACTCTCGACCTCGCCGTACCCGTCGAGGAGGTCCCCTTCAAAACCGATGTCGACATCTACGGCGTCCACGCCATGCCCGTCACGTGGTGACACCCGTCCACCGTCGTGACGACGTGGATCCTCGTCCGCGGTGCTGCAAGGAGATGGACGTGTGACTCCCCAAGGCCTCACCCAGGGAGCAGAATTGGCCGAACAGGCCTGCTTGTCGACAGCAGCACCGAAGCCGTCTTCCCGAACATCAACCCGGCCACAGAGGCGCTCCTCGGCCACACCTTCGACGCATCGGCGCAGGACATCGACCGGGCCATCACGGCGGCCCGCCGCGTCTTCGACGAGACGAACTGGGCCACGGAGCACGCCTTTCGCAAGCGCTGTCTGCTCCAGCTCCAGGACGCCCTGGAAAGAACCGCGAGCTGCTGCGCTCCGTACTGGTCGTCCACCGTCACCTCGCAGGCCGGTTCGCGCTGGGCCGACAACATCGGAACCCTGCTGCCCCTGGTGTGGACCGAGGGTTTCGCCGACGCCCAGGACTGGCTGGAGAAGCACCCGGACGAGATCGCCATGCCTACCCGGCGTCCAAGGAGGCCGTGGCCATCTGAACCCAGTACGCGGCCGTGGTGCTCGGTGCGAAGGGCATCCGAGCCAACGCGATCCTGCCCGGACCGACGGTCACTCCCATGACAGCCGACTTCGAGGCCATGCTGGGCAAGGAGTTCTGGGACGCCTTCCCGATGCACCTCGGCCGCCCGGCCACCCCCGAGGAGCAGGCCAATGTCCTTCTCTTCCTGGGCAGTTCGGCCGCCTCCTGCGTCACCGGCGCCCTCCTGACGACCGACGGCGGAACCAGCGGCGGCGTCGCCACGGGCCTGCTCCGGACCTTCCGCTGAACCCGATCCCCCGCACAACGCAAGCGAGTTGGAGAACCACCCATGAAAGTCGAGGTCGACGTTCCGAAGTGCGTCGCCTCCGGGCAGTGTGTGCTGATCGCTCCGGAGGTTTTCGACCAGCGGGATGACGATGGCATGGTCGTCCTGCTGGATGAGAACCCGGCGCCCGGACTGCACGATGGTGTACGCGAGTCCGCGATGGTCTGCCCGGCGGCGGCCATCCGGCTGCGGGAGGTGTGAGATGGAGCGGGTTGTCATCGTCGGTGCCTCCGCCGGCGGACTGGCGACCGCGGAGACCCTGCGCAGGCAGGGTTACGAGGGCACCGTCACCCTGATCGGCGACGAGCCGCATCTCCCGTACGACAGGCCTCCGCTGTCCAAGCAGATCCTCAGCGGAGAGTGGGGACCCGACCGGCTGCCCCTTCGCTCACCGGAGGACATCGGCGCCCTCGACCTGGATCTGCGGCTGGGCGGCGCGGCCGTGGGCGTGGACGTCCAGGACCGGATCCTGGCCCTGGCCGACGGGTCCACGGTCGGCTACGACGCCCTGGTCATCGCCACCGGAGTCCGGCCCAGGCGGCTGCCGGGCGGTGAGGGCGTGCGCGGGGTGCATGTGATCCGCACCCTGGAGGACGCGGCCGCGCTGAAGGAGCGGCTGGCCCCGGGGCGGCGTCTGGTGGTGGTCGGTGCCGGATTCATCGGCGCCGAGGCGGCCGCGGTCGCCCGCGGGCTCGGCATCGAGGTGACGATGCTGGAGCCGGCACCGGGCCGTCGGCCAGGTCCGGCAGCAGGGTGTTCAGTGAGGAGTCGTCGAACAGACTGTGCGCCAGGGCCAGATTGCCGTGCAGCCCGGCCCAGAGCGTGTGCGCCGCCTGCTCCACCGGCATCGCGAGCCCGTAACCCTCCTTGTGGCATCGGTGGAACGCCCCCCGGAAGCCGTCCGGCACCCTGCGGGTCGGATGTCCGGCGATCCGGGCGGCGTCCACCTCGGTCTGGCGTACTTCGAACATCAGCCGGTAGTGGCCCGGATTCGCCAGCCCGAACCGGCAGTACGCGTGCGCCTGCGCACGCAGCCGCTCCCGGGCTCCTCGCGCGGCGGCCTCGGCGTCGTCCGCCGTCATCCGAGCGGCGAGGTCCTCGTACTTGTCGTCGAGTGCCGCCCAGAGCAACTCGGTCTTGTCGGTGAAGTGCAGGTAGATGCTGGGCGCCGACACCCCCACCTCCGCCGCGACCGCACGGACGGTGAGCTTCTCGATGCCGCCCCATTCGGCCAGCAGACGGTTCACCGCCGCCAGGATGTCCCGGCGCAGTTGCTCGCCCTGCCCCCGCGGGCTGCGCCCCCGGCCCGCTCTCGCTCCGCCACTGGTCGGCTCTGCCTCGACCACTGCATATCACCTCTCCGGGTGAGCCTACGTGGGCCAGGCTGGGACGGGCACCGAGATCGACGCGGGCAGGTTCGTGACCGTCGGCCAACGGGCTCACATTGTGAGCACGTCCCTGGCCCTTACCGGCAGGCCCGTCTCGAAGGACTGGTTCGCCGCCAGCCCCGTGACCAGGGACCGGGCTCCGTCGGCCGCGTCGGCTGCCCGGCCCAGCGGGTCCGGGGCGCGCTCCCCGAAGAGGTCGGCGAGCATGCGTACGTCCCCGCCGCCGTGGCCGCCCTCGCCGGTGGGGACCTTCAGCTCGCGCGGCCGCTCCCAGAACCGGCGCAGCAGCAACTCGGTGCGCCCTGCCGAGTCGTCGGTCACCTCGCCGTGCAGGACGGCGGACGTGCCGTCCGTCCGCACGTCGGGGCGGGCCCAGGTGGTCTCCTCGACCAGCAGCTCAAGTCGTCCCTCGCTGCCGTTGAAGGCGATCCGGTAGCCCTCCCAGGGGGAGTACGCGGTGAGGTGGTACGTCAGCGTGGCACCGGAGGCATAGCCGACGAGGACCGCCATGTCGTCCTCGATGGTCACTCCGGGTCCGAAGACGTTCTGGTCGCGGTGGTAGCCGTCCTCGTGCTCGGCGTCCAGATACAGCGACTTGAGCACGGGCGAGTCCGCCAGGCGTACGGCGAAGGGGTCGCCGTCGGCCGCCGGGGAGCCGTGGGCGCGGGCGTAGGGACGGGCCAGGCCGCGGCGTCGGCCGGCCTCGTCACCGTAGAAGAAGAGACCGCCCCGGGCGTACACCGTCTCGGGCTCGCTGCCCAGCCACCAGTTCACCAGGTCGAAGTGGTGCGTCGCCTTGTGCACCATCAGGCCGCCGGAGTTGGCCTTGTCGCGGTGCCAGCGGCGGAAGTAGTCGGCGCCGTGCCGCAGGTCGAGCAGCCACTCGAAGTGCACCGAGCCGACCTCGCCGATCTCACCGGCGGCGAGGCTCTCACGCAGGGCCGAATGCACCGGGTTGTAGCGGTAGTTGAAGGCGACCCGCACCTCGCGTCCGGTGCGCCGCTGGGCGTCGAGGATGCGGCGGGCGCGGCCGGCGTCGGTGGTCATCGGTTTCTCGGTGACGACGTCGCAGCCCGCTTCCAGGGCCTGGACGATGTAGTGGTCGTGGGTGCGGTCCACACTGCACACCACGACGAGGTCGACGCGTTCGCGGCGCAGCATCTCCGCGAAGTCCTCGGCCGGGTAGGCGGGCACGGAGGTGTCGAGCCAGTCGTTGTGGACGGCCATCCGGTGGGCGTTGACATCGCAGAGGCCGACCAGTTCGATCCGGTCCGCGTAGGGAGCGTCCGGACCGGCCAGCGCCTGGGTGAAGAGCCGGGCGCGGGCGCCCAGTCCCACTACGGCGCAGCGGCGGCGGTGTGCGGTGCCCGAGGTCATGCGGTCTCCGTTCGGGAAGGTGGGAACGACAGCGGTCGCCAGGTGTCGGCGGCCGTGGCGGCGAGAGCGAGTGGGCCGAGCACGATCAACAGCAGGACGGGGGACATGGCGAGCAGCACGGCGGCGGCCACCACGGACCCGGCCAGCAGCGCGAGGACGAGCGGCTGTTGGGGCATCGAGCGGAACACGGCGATGCCGACCGTCCGCCAGGCGGTGCCCTCGCGCCAGCCGGCCGCGCACCGCAGCCCCAGCGCCGCCACGACTGCGGCGGCCACGGCGACGGGGGCGCCCAGGCCGGGCCCGTGGGCGTCCAGCGCGAGCGCGTCCAGCCACAGCAGGGCCAGCACGGCGCTCGGGACCAGCCAGACGGCGTACCCCGAGCGCAGCACTCGGTGCAGCGCGATGAGCAGCTGACGTGGCGTCACCCCCGGTCCGCCGTAGGCCTGTTGGCGCAGCACTGTGCAGCCGGCGACCAGGGCCGGGAAGGCGGTGACCACCGGGAGCGAGCAGACCAGCAGGAACACGCCGAGCAGCAGACAGTCGGCGAAGGGAGCGAACCAGGAACGGCGCATATCGGTGTCACCCCTTCAGCCCGGACGTCTGGACGCCCTCGACCAGCAGCCGCTGGAAGGCGAGGAAGAACAGCAGCACGGGGACGAGCGTGAGCACGGACATGGCGAACATCGGGCCGTAGGCGGCGCTGCCGGACTGGTCGACGAACGTCCGCAGGCCCAGCTGGAGTGTGTAGGTCTGCGGGTCGGCGAGATACATGAGCTGGGGGAGGAAGTCGTTCCAGCTCCAGATGAACGAGAAGATCGTCGTGGTGACCAGGGCGGGCTTGAGCAGCGGCATGATGACGTGCCAGAAGGTGCGGTACGGGCCGCAGCCGTCGAGTACCGCCGCCTCGTCGAGTTCGCGGGGCAGGCTCCGGATGAACTGGACGATGAGGAAGACGAAGAACGCCTCGGTGGCCAGGAACTTCGGCAGGATCAGCGGCAGATAGGTGCCGACCATGCCCAGCTTCTGGAAGATGATGTACTGCGGGATCAGTACGACGTGCAGCGGCAGCATGAGCGTGCCGATCATGACCGCGAAGTACAGGCCGCGACCGCGGAAGCGGAGCCGGGCGAAGGCGTAGGCGGCCAGCGAGCACGACAGCACGTTGCCGACGACCGTGCCGACCGAGATGAGCAGCGAGTTGCCGAACAGCCGCCACAGCGAGATGCCGCTGACCCCGTCGGCCGCCTTGGCGTAGTTGCCCGGGGTGAAGACCTCGGGGACGGGGTTCAGATTCGAGATGATCTCGGTGCCGGACTTCACCGACGCGGTGAGCAGCCACAGCACCGGGTAGAGCAGGACGAGCCCGATGGCCACGCAGACGATGTGCCAGAGCGCGCCGCGCAGGGGAGCGGTGGCCGTGGTCGTGGGTGCTGCCGTGGTGGTCATGACGCGTCCTCCTGTCCGTAGAAGACCCACATTCGGGAACTGCGGAAGACGAGGAACGTGACCAGTGCGATGACGGCCAGCAGGACCCAGGCCATCGCGGAGGCGTATCCCATGTGGAAGTTGGTGAAGGCCTGTTCGTACAGGTAGAGCGAGTACAGGAGCGTCGAGTCCGAGGGGCCTCCGGTGCCTCCGCTGATCACGAACGCGGAGGTGAAGGACTGGAAGGAGTGGATGATCTCCAGGATCAGGTTGAAGAAGAGGACCGGCGTCAGCATCGGCAGGGTGATGGAGAAGAAGGTGCGTATCCGGCCGGCGCTGTCGATCGAGGCCGCCTCGTACAGCTCTTTCGGTATCTGTGTCAGCCCGGCGAGGAAGATCACCATGGGGGCGCCGAACTGCCAGACCGTCAGAGTGATCAGTGGATACAGGGCGTAGTCCGGATTGTCGGTGAGGCCGCCGATGTGCAGACCGAAGAAGGCCATGGAGCGGTCGGTGAGCCCACCGGTGGCGAACAGGGAACGCCATACCAGGGCGACGCTGACACTCGCGCCGAGCAGTGACGGGGCGTAGAACGCGGCACGGTACAGGCCGACGCCGCGGCGGGCTCGGTTCAGCAGCAGCGCCACGGCGAGCGCGGCGGCGAGCTTGAGCGGGGCACCGACGAGGACGTATCGCAGGGTGACGCCTATGGAGGCGAGGAACCGGTCGTCCTCCAGCATGTACCGGTAGTTGGCCAGGCCGACCCAGTGCGGGGCGGCGAAGAGGCCGTAGTCGGTGAACGACAGGTACAGCGAGGCGAGCATCGGGCCCAGGGTCAGTGCGACGATGCCGATCAGCCAGGGGGCGAGGAAGACATGCGCCGAGAGGGCGTGTGAACGGCGGCGTCCGGCCGAGGAGTTGTCGTCGGTGACGCCGCCGCGTGGTCGGGGCAGCGGGCGGGGCGGGGCGGTTGCCTGGGCCATCGTGGGTGGCTCCTCCACAGTGAGGATGGATGACGGCGGCAACGTTTGCATGCGTCTCTGGCTGCGACAAGAGGTGCGACGTGACCTATTCATTCCCTGTTTCTTTGGGAGTTGGCATTGACGCGGCTCCATCGGCACGCGTAACTTCCGGGCCATCCAGAAACAGGATGGCAACGTTTGCACTGCTCCTCCGCCCCTGCACCGGTTCTCCCGCCGCCCCCCAACTCCCCGTCGAGCGAAGGCCCGCGATGCCAGCGATACGCCGTACGCCCACCTCTGCCTCCACCACGCCCCCGCCCTCGCGCCGCCGGGTCCTCACCTCGCTCGGCGCCCTCGGTCTTGGCGCGGCCACCGTCGGCTGCGGCGCCGGACAGACGTCTGCCGATGGCACGGTGACGCTCAACCTCCAGTGGTGGGGCGGCGACGACCGCAATGTCGCCACCGCCAAGGCGATCCGGCTCTTCGAGCGCCGTCATCCGAAGATCAAGGTCACGACCTCGTTCAGCGGATACCAGGCCTACTTCCAACGGCTCGCCACGCAGGTCGCGGCCAACAGCGGCCCCGACGTGCTGCAGATGGACTACTACCAGCTGCGCGCGTACGCCGCCGACGGACTGATCGCCAACCTGGACGGATCCGAGTTCTCCGGCGTTTCCCTCGGCCGGATACCCCGCACCTATGTGAACGGCAACCGGCTCGGAGACAAGCTGTACGCGGTACCCACAGGGATCTCCACCCAGGCGCTCTTCGTCGACCCCGCGATCTGGCGCAAGGCGGGCATCGGCCTTCCCAAGGCCGGCTGGACCTGGGACGACCTGCTGGACGAGGTGGGACCGGCCCTGAAGCGGGCCGCGCCCGACCGGGCCGCGATGACCGACTTCGGCGGCTACAGCGAGACGTTCAACGTCTGGCTCGTCCAGCGCGGCAAGTCGATCTACAAGGCCGACGGCTCGCTCGACTTCACCGTCGCCGATCTCACCGCGTTCTGGGAACTGACCGCACGACTGCGGGACAAGGGCATCTTCACCCCGCCCAACGTGACCGCCTCCTACGACGGTTCGACGGACAGTTCCCCGCTGGTACGCAAGCTGGCCACCGCCGAGTTCAACATCACCTCCACCGCCACGCCCTACTTCCAGGCCTACGGCGACGTCGCGGCCATCCCCTTCCCGACCCTTTCGGCCGGCGCGCCGCTCGGGCTGACCGCAGGCGCGGGAGCGATGTGCGTACAGCAACGCTGCGCACACAAACGGGAGGCGGCGCTGCTGCTCGACTTCCTGCTCAACGATCCGGCGGCGGGCGGGATCCTCGGCGTGGTGCGCGGACTGCCGCCCAACCGGAGGGTCATGGACCGTCTCGCCTCCAGTCTCACGGGCGGTGACCGCGTCGTGTACGAGTACGTGGTCGCGCTGGAGAAGCGGTTCGCGCCGGCTCCCGTACCCCCGTCCGGTTCCGATGAGGACAAGCTGGAATTCAGGCGGGTCTACGAGGATCTGCTCTTCGGCAAGCAGGACGTACGGGGGGCGGCGGCCAAGATGGTCGACAAGTACCACACGACCGTCCCTCAGGGCTGAGTTGCGTACCGGAGGCTCTCGCGCATGATCATTCGGGAACTACGGGTCACCCCCACAGCCTTCCGAGATCCCCCACTCCTCAACGCCGACGGCGTGCACGAACCCCATGTGTTGCGTGCGGTCCTCGAACTGGTCGTGGACGACGGCCGCGGCGGAGAAGTGACGGGCCTGAGCGAGTGTGTCGGGCACGCCTGGCAGCTGGACTGGCTGGAGTTGGCGGGCTCGCGCCTGTCCGGCACCGGTGTGTACGAGACGGCGGGGTTGGCCCGCCTGGTCGGGGAACTCCTGGCCGGGCGCGTGGATGGCGTCGCGTACGGGCCCGACGCGCCCTGGCGGCGCTGGGCCGACCGTACCGGCTCGACCGGGTCTCGCGGGCCGGCCCCGATTCCCGCGCCCGCCTTCGACGTACGGCGTGTGTACGCGGCGCTGGAGGTGGCGTGCCTGGACGCGCAGGGGCGGCTGGCGGGCGTACCGGTGGTCGACCTGCTGGGCGGCCGGGTTCGTGACGCCGTCCCCTACAGCGGCTACCTGTTCTACAAGTGGGCCGGACACCCGGGCGTCGGCGAGGACGAATGGGGTGCGGCTCTGGACCCGGGAGGCATCGTCGCCCAGGCGAAGCGCATGGTGGACCGGTACGGATTCCGGTCGCTGAAGCTGAAGGGCGGGGTCTTCCCGCCGGACGAGGAGACCGCGGCGGTCCAGGCGCTGCGCGCCGCGTTCCCGGACCACCCGTTGAGGCTCGACCCGAACGCCGCCTGGACCCTGGAGACCGCCCTGTCGGCGTCCGGTGAGCTGGCGGGTGTCCTCGAATACCTGGAGGACCCGGTGGCCGGCGTCGAGGACATGGCTGCCGTCGCCGCGCGTACCTCGCTCCCGCTCGCCACGAACATGTGCGTGACCTCGCTGGAGACCGTACGTCCCGCACTGGAGCGTGGAGCCGTACGGATTGTGCTCGGCGACCACCACATCTGGGGCGGGCCGCGCGCCACCGTCGCGCTCGGCGCCGTGTGCGAGGCCGCCGGCTGGGGGCTGTCCATGCACTCCAACTCGCACCTCGGGATCAGTCTCGCCGCCATGACCCACGCGGCGGCGGCCACGCCCGCGCTCGACCACGCCTGCGACACGCACTACCCGTGGAACGCGGCGGAGGACGTGGTGGTGCAGGGCGCGCTGACGTTCATCGATGGGTCGGTGCAGGTGCCACGCGGTCCGGGACTCGGCGTCGAGCTCGACCGCGCCGCGGTGGACCGGCTGCACGCCACGTACCTCTCGCTGGGACGCGAGCACCGCGACGACGTGGCGTATCTGCGCAGCGTGGTACCGGAGTTCGACCCGACGCTGCCCCGGTGGTGAACCCCGGTTGGCCAAGGACATGGAGGAAACATGACCGCACCCCTGTTCAGGGACCCCATCCACGACGGTGCGGCGGATCCCACCGTCATCTGGAACCGCGCCGAACGCCAGTGGTGGATGGTCTACACGAACCGCCGGGCCGACGCGCCCGGCCCGCGCCAGTCCTGGTTCCACGGCACCGACCTGGGTGTCGCGTCCTCCGCCGACCGGGGAGCGAGCTGGACCTACCGGGGGACCGTCCCCGGTCTGGAGTGGGAGTTCGGCCGGAACACGTTCTGGGCCCCGGAGATCCTCTGGCACGAGGACCGCTACCACATGTACGTCAGCTACATCCGCGGTGTCCCCGCCTACTCGGGCCGGGACACCCGCACCATCCATCACTACACCTCGGCCGACCTCGTGCGCTGGGAGCACCACGGGCCGATCTCGCTCGACACCCGCCAGGCCATCGACGCCTGCGTCCACCCGAGGCCCGGCGGCGGCTTCCGCCTCTGGTACAAGGACTCGGTCGCCGGACAGCACACCTACGCGGCCGACAGCGACGACCTCTACACCTGGCGCACTGTTGGCCCGGTGATCACGGAGATCCCGCACGAGGGGCCGAACGTCTTCGAACTCGGCGGACACACCTGGCTCGTCGTCGACGCCTGGGACGGCCAGCGGGTCTACCGGTCGGACGACCTGGACACGTGGGAGCGCCGCGGGATCATCCTCGACAAGAGCGGCTCACGCCCGGACGACCAGGGCCCGGCCCTGCACGCCGACGTTGTCGTGCACCCGAACCGCCAGGAGCCCGGCGGCCCCGGCGACTTGGCCACGATCTTCTACTTCACCCACCCGGATCGCGAGGGCCGCAACGAGGAGACGTACGCGGACCGCCGGTCGGCCGTCCAGGCCGCCACACTCCGCGTCGTCGACGGGACACTGGTGTGCGACAGGGACGCGGACGACGAGATCGACCTCGGCATACCGGACGACTGAGGCCCTGAGGCCTCCAGGAACTCGGTGCGCGGTCGCGCGGTCCGCTACGGCCGCCCGATCGCCGCCGTCGACCCGCGCACCACCAGATGCGTCGGCAACACCCGCTGCAACGGCTCGACATCCTCGCCCGCCGGGGTACCGAGAATGCGAAACAGCAGATCGACCGCGGCCCGCGCCGCATGCGCCTTGGGCACATGGACCGTGGTGAGCGGCGGCGCGGCCATCCCGGCCAGCGCGATGTCGTCGCAGCCCACCACACTCATCTCGTCCGGCACCCGCACCCTGCGCGCGGTGAACCGGCTGATCAGACCGAAGGCGACGATGTCGTTGAAGGCCACCACCGCGGTCGCCCCGCTGGCCAGCACCACGTCGGCGGCGCCGGTGACGCCGCCGTCGAAGTGCGGGGCCACGCTGCCGACCTGGATGATCTCGACCTTGTCGGACGTCGACATGGCGTCGATCCCGGCGGCCCTCTCCTGCGCGGTCCACGTGCTGCGGGGGCCGCCCACATAGGCGATGCGGCGATGACCGAGGGCATGCAGGTGGGTCAGCGCGTCCGTCATGCCCTCGACCAGGTCGGCGGTGACACTGGCGAAACCGGGCTCCTTGCGGTGCAGCAGGATGATCGGCTTGTCGGTGACGCGGTTCAGTGAGCGCAGTTCCTCGCTGCTCAGCTGCGGAGCGGCCAGCACCAGGCCGTCCACCTCGGGGGTGAGCGTCCGGATCGCGTCCATCTCCAGGCCCTCGTCCCGTTCGGTGTCGCTGACGAACACCGTGTGGCCCAGTCCCCGGGCACGGGCTTGTACGCCCTTGCAGATGTCCGCGAAGAACGGGTTGAGCAGGTCCGGGACGATCACGCCCAC
This sequence comes from Streptomyces sp. NPDC033178, assembly GCF_055577685.1. Taxonomy (NCBI): domain Bacteria; kingdom Bacillati; phylum Actinomycetota; class Actinomycetes; order Kitasatosporales; family Streptomycetaceae; genus Streptomyces; species Streptomyces sp. NPDC033178. The sequence goes on along the minus strand of NZ_JBVIPT010000018.1, from coordinate 127,669 downwards.
ATGTCCCGTACGACCGGTGATCAGGCCCCGCGCGGCCCGGTTCGGCCGGTAACCGAGCCGATCCGCGGCGGCCCGTACCCGCTCGCGCGTGACCTCACTCACCGTCCCCCCGGGCGCGAGCGCCCGGGACACCGTGGACGGGGAGACCCCGGCCTCCTTCGCGACTTCTCGAATCGTCACCTGCACGTGCCGAGGTTGACACCCTTGTCCACGTGCGTCAACGCATGATCGAGAGGCTTCTCCGTGGCCGACCGCCCAGTCCGTGTCGTGCCGCGACGCGGTGGCTGACAGTGCCCCGCGCAGAAGAGTACGAAGTCGTCAGAATCAGGCTGCTGTCTATCACGATGTGGCGCTGCCCTCAGCGGTTGGCACTACGGGTGAAACCTGCGCTGGACCTAGACGACACTAATGTCAGATGTTAGCGTCTCCATGCTGCTCATGGCTGCTGGACTCGGCGGAGAGAAAGAAGACATGACTGAACAGGCGACGACGACTTCCGCTGGATACCGGAGTATCTGGACCGAGTTGCGCGATGTCGCCTTCACCCAGGCATGGGTGAAGGCCGACGGGGTCAGCACCCGTTACGTCGAGGCGGGACCCAAGGACGCACCCGCGATCGTGATGCTTCACGGCACCGGTGGGCACTGGGAGACCTTCGTGTCCAACCTCGGACCGCTGTCGAAGCACTTCCGCTGCGTCGCCGTCGACATGGTGGGCAACGGCTTCTCCGAGAAGCCGGATTACGACTACGAGATCGCCGTGTACGTCCGTCACGTCGCGGCGATCATGGACGAACTCGGCGTCGAGAAAGCCTCGTTGATGGGCACATCGCTCGGTTCGTGGGTGGCGGCGCGGTTCGCCCTCACCCATCCCGACCGCACCGAGAAGCTGGTCCTGATGTCTCCGGCGGGGCTGATCGCGACGGCCGGCAACATGGCGCGGGTCCGCGCCGAGCGGACGCGGGCGGTCGAGAACCCCGACTGGGACTCCATCAAGGCGATCTTCGAGAACCTCATCGCCGAGGAGCGGAACCGGATCCCGGACATGATCGCGCTGCGGCAGGCGATCTACCGGCTTCCCAAGACGCGGGAGGTGATCGACCACGTCCTGATCCTGCAGGATGCGGAGGTCCGCGAGCGGAACCTGCTGACGGAGGAGGAGTGGGCGGCCATCGAGGCACCGGCGCTCGTGATCGCCTCGGGCAAGGACCACAACGAGTACCGGAGCACGGCCCGCCAGGTCGCCGGGATCATCCCGAACGCCGAGGTCCTGGAGATGCCGCACGTCCGCCACTGGCCGCACTTCGAGGATCCGGCCACCTTCAATGCCGCTGTCCTTGGCTTCCTGCAAGGGAGGTGAAGGATCGATGAGCGGGAAGGCCCTCCCTATGGTCCGGCAGCCTGCGGTCCGGAAAGACGTGCGGACCCTCGATGACGAGTGCGTGCGCGAGATCGCCACAAGGCTGCGCCAGGCCGAGGTCACCCGCGCACCCGTCCGGCAGCTGTCCCTCGAGTACCCGCGCATGACGATCGAGGACGCCTATGCAGTCCAGCACGCGGGTGTCGGCCTGAAACTCGCCGAAGGCCGGCGGCTCCTGGGCCGCAAGATCGGCCTTACCTCGCGGACGATGCAGCAGGCGGTGTCGATCGATGAACCCGACTACGGGGCGTTGTACGACGACATGTTCTTCGAGGACGGCACGGAAGTCCCGTACGGCAGGTTCATCAAACCCCGCGTCGAGGTGGAGCTGGCCTTCGTGCTGGGGGACAGCCTGAAGGGGCCGGGGTGTACGAAGTTCGACGTACTCCGGGCTGCCGAGTACGTCACCCCGGCGCTGGAGATCCTGGACGCGCGCGTGCAGATGACCGACCCCGAGACGGGTCACACCCGCACCATCGTCGACACCATCGCCGACAACGCGGCCGACGCGGGGCTCGTCCTGGGCGGGCGCGTCGTCCGCCCGATGGACATCGACCTGCGTTGGGTGTCGGCCCTGCTCTACCGCAACGGCGTCATCGAGGAGTCCGGAGTCGCGGCGGCGGTGCTCAACCATCCGGCCAACGGGGTGGCGTGGCTTGCCAACAAGCTCGCGCCGCACGGCGTGTCGCTGGAACCCGGCCAGGTGATCCTGGCGGGATCCTTCACCCGCCCCGTCCACGCCTACGACGGTGACACCTTCCACGCCGACTTCGGCCCGCTGGGGAACATCACGTGCCGGTTCATGGGGGAGGCGCCGGATGTCCACGACTGATCGGGCTTCCTTCGCGGAGGTGCTGCGCGGTGGTACGCCGCAGATCGGTATGTGGGTCGCTTCGGGCAGCCCCCTGGTGGCGGAGATCTGTGCCGGCAGCGGCATCGACTGGCTGCTGATCGACAGCGAGCACGCGCCGAACGACGTCCGTTCGCTGCTCCCGCAGTTGCAGGCGTGTGCCGCGTACGACGTACAGGTCGTGGTCAGACCGCCTGTCGGTGACACGGTCATGATCAAGCAGTTCCTCGACATCGGCGTGCGCAACCTGCTGATCCCGATGGTCGAATCGGTGGACCAGGCGCGGGAACTCGTACGAGCCACGCGTTACCCGCCGGCCGGCGTCCGAGGTGTCGGCAGCGCACTGGCCCGGGCGTCGCGGTGGAACCGCATCGCCGACTACCTGCCGACGGCGGACGACGGGATCTTCCTGACGGTCCAGATCGAGTCCCGGCGTGGTCTCGAAGCGCTTGAGGAGATCGTCTCCGTCGACGGGATCGACGGGGTCTTCATCGGGCCCGCGGACCTGGCAGCGTCGATGGGGCACCTCGGGAAGCCGGACCATCCGGACGTCGTGGCTGCCGTGGACGACGCCGTCAAAACCATCAGCGCGCTCGGCAAACCGGCGGGTGTCAACGCGTTCCAGCAGGCACGGGCACGCGAGCTCATCATTCTGGGGGCCCGATTCATCCTCGTGGGTGCCGATGTGGCGCTGCTTGCCCGTGGCAGCGAGGAACTCGCCGTCCGCTACCGCTGAACCGGCCCCTGACCATCTCGTCCAGTTGAGAGAAGACACATGGAACGCTTCGGAATGACGATCGGCGGCGAACCGCGCCCGGGCCGGACGGCTTTCACGACGACCGATCCGTACACCGGCGAGCCGTGGGCCGAGGTCGCGGAAGCGACCGAACAGGACGTCGCCGACGCCGTGCATGCGGCGCGTGCGGCCTTCGAGGGCGAGTGGGGTGCGATGCCGGGCCGCGACCGGGCCCGGCTCCTGCGTCGGCTCGGCGAACTGATCGCGGAGGCAGGGGACGACCTGGCACTCTGCGAGACCCGGGACAACGGCAAACTGCTCAGGGAGATGTCCGGCCAGGTACAAGCGCTTCCGGCGTACTACGACTATTACGCCGGCCTCGCGGACAAGATCGAGGGCCGGGTGGTGGACACCGGGCGCCCCGACTTCTTCGGCTATGTGAGCCGCGATCCGGTGGGCGTGGTGGCCGCGATCCTGCCCTGGAACTCACCCCTGCTGTTGCTGACCTTCAAACTGGCGCCCGCGCTCGCTGCCGGCTGCACCGTCGTGGCCAAGCCGTCCGAGCAAGCCCCCGTGTCGGTCCTGCGCCTGGCGGGGCTGTTCGAGCGCGCGGGGTTCCCGCCGGGCGTCTTCAACACGGTCAGTGGCGCCTCGCGTCAGGTGGGCGAGTGGCTGGTCAGGAACCCGGACGTGAACCGGGTGTCGTTCACCGGTTCCGAGATCACCGGCGCGGCGGTCGCGAGCGCGGCGGCACAGCACCTGGCGCCCTCGACCCTGGAGCTGGGCGGCAAGTCCGCCAACATCGTCTTCCCCGACGCCGACCTGGAGGCCGCTGCCAACGGGCTGGTCGCCGGCATCTTCGCGGCCGCCGGGCAGACCTGCATCGCGGGTTCCCGCGCGCTGATCCACGAAGAGGTCTACGACGACGTGGTCGCGAGGGTGGCGAGCCGCGCGGCGACCATCACGATGGGGGACCCGAAGGCCCCGGAGACCGAGATGGGCCCCATCTGCTTCCCGGGGCAACTGGACAAGATCCGTGGCTTCGTGGAGGCCGCCCGGTCCGATGGCGCGACGGTCCGTGCCGGCGGCGGTGACCGGGGGATGGGAGGCCTCTTCTTCGAGCCCACGATCATCACGGACGTCACCAACGAGTCCGCCGTCTGCCAGGAGGAGATCTTCGGTCCGGTCCTCAGCGTCCTGCGGTTCAAGGACGAGGAAGAGGCGGTGGCGCTGGCGAACAGTTCCCGCTACGGCCTGGCGGCGGGGATCTGGACCGCTGACGTCCGACGGGTCTTCCGGATGACCAGGCGACTGCATGTGGGAACCGTCTGGGTCAACGCCTACCGGACGCTCAACTACGCGATGCCGTTCGGCGGGGTCAAGAACAGCGGCTTCGGCCGGGAGAACGGCACCGAGGGGCTGGGGGAGTACCTGGAGGACAAGGCCGTGTGGATCGAGACCACCGGCAACACCCGTGACCCGTTCGTGCTCGGCTGACGGGCTGCGCCGCGGCGTCACGAACAGGAGCGACGGCCGCCGACAACGAAGGGGCATTCCATGGCAACCGAGAAACTGGTCGTCTGCACCAGCCACAGCCCCGGTATGGAGCGCGACAAGGAACACGTCCAAGGACTCGGGTTCCGTGCCGGCCTGAAGGAAGCACGGCGCCTGGTGGCCGACTTCGCGCCCGACTGTGTGGTGCTGGTCGGTGGCGATCACCGCCGTACGTTCCGTGAGATCGTCCCGGCCTTCGCCGTCGCCCTCTCCGCCGGGATCATGGCCGAGGCGGGGCATCCCAGTGCCCGCCTCAAGGTCCCCGAGGGCATCGCTCGTGGCCTCGTCGAGGATCTGCTCGCGAAGAATTTCGACGTCAGCGCCTGCCGCGACGTGGAGTTCGATCATGCTTTCGCGCAGCCGCTGTGCATCCTCCTGGGTGGCCTCGACGTGGCACCAGTCATCCCGGTCGCCGTCAACTGCGCCACCCCGCCCCTCCCTTCGGCCTCGCGCGTGCTCGCGTTCGGCCGTGCGATCGGCGAGTTCCTCGATCGGCAAGAGGGCCGGATCCTCGTCATCGGCAGCGGCGGGCTCTCCCACTCTCCCCCCAGTCTTGAGGTGGAGACATACGATCTCAGCGACGAGGAGCGGGCTCGCCTGATCTTCGAGGGGGCGGAAGCGGCGAAACACAAGATCCGCCCGGAGTGGGACGAGGCACTGCTGCGCGCACTGGCCAACTGGGGAGAAGAGAAGCTCGTCGAGCTTGTCGACAACGCGACCGAACTGGCCGGTGTCGGCGCCAACGAGGTCCGCACCTGGCTGACCGCCGCTGCGGCAGGCACTCATGCCCTTGAGACCATCGCGTACGAGCCGGTCGCCGACTGGATCACGGGCATGGGGGTCACGGCGTCGACGACGCCCAGCCGCCAGTAGGGGCCGCGCGCCTACGCATCGCGTTGCGCGTCGGTGCGCGATGACCAGACGCAGCCGTGTCGACGCCGTGCGCTCTTTGGCTGTAGGGGGCCCGGATTGCCTTCCTTTGAGTGCGGTCTGACGCAGACGTCACGGTAGGCTGGTTCATGAGCCGGCAAGGCGGGGCGCTCCTTCCCGGGGCGTGGCCGCCGACCGGAGCTGTCCGAAGCGAGGGAGTGTGATGTCGGAAGAGCTCGAACGCGGAGAGACCCTGGTGCAGAAGGGCACGGCTACGTCGGGAGCGGTGCCTGGCACGGCCGTTCAGGCGCCCGAGCCGGGGCTGTGCTGACGCCATGTCCAGCGAGGAAATTCTCCGGCGGGCGAGCTACGGCCCGAGCAGTCCTGTTGTTGGGGAGCGTGGCGCGCGTACGCGCCAGCGCATCGTGGATGTCACGCTCGAACTCTTCGCCGCCCACAGCTTCCATGAGACGTCGGTGGACGACATCGCCAAGGCCGCGGGTGTCTCCCGGGCCACGCTCTACCAGTACTTCGGCAGCAAGGACGAGATCTTCATCGAGCTGATGGAGGAGTGCGGTTCGGCGCTCATGCGCGTGGTCCGGCGCCTGGGCCCGCTGGGAGCCGACCTGCAGGGTTTCGACAACCTCCACTGGTGGCTGGGGGAGTGGGCCTGGGTCTACGACAAGTACGCCACGATGTTTGTCCAGTGGGCTCGCGTCGACTCCTCGGAGACGTCACTGAAGCCCATGATCAACAAGTTCGTCGACGCTTACGCGGCCAGGGTCGCCAAGCGCCTGGAGTCCTCCGGAGTCGAGGGTCTGGAGCTGCGGCACGCAGCCGCTGCCCTGGAGGCTCTGGTCAACCGGTTCAATTATCTGCGGCATTCGCCGGTGACCGCCGGGCTGGACCGGGACGTGTTGCTGGACGGCCTTGCGGTGGTCGTGCAGCTGGTGCTGTTCCCCGAGACCTCGGCCCAGGTGCTGGCCAGTCTGGAACTGGAGTCGGGGGAAACGGCACAGCAGGTGTTGCCCGAGAGGTTGCCGCGGGTGCGGGCCGAGAGGTTCGACGACCTGAGCGCACGAGCTCGCCGCACGGTCGAAGTACTGATCGACGCCGCGTGCCGCATTTTCGCCGTCCGCGGCTACCATGCCGCCAACATCGACGCCGTCGTCGCCGAGGCGGGCTTCGCCCGAGGCACCTTCTACAAGTACTTCCGCGACAAGCTCGACCTCCTGACGGCCGTCGCCGAAGAGGCGTGCGGGGACCTGGTCGAGGTGCTCGCGCGGTTCGCGGACATCCGCCCCGGCCCCGGCGCCCATGACGCTCTGCGGGCCTGGCTGCGCGCATACCTGCCGGTCCACAGCCGCTACCTGGGGGTCATCCGGGTGTGGGCGGAGCGGCAGCCCGAGGACCCCACCCTCACCTCCTTGTCGCTCCAGGTGGCTCACGAGTTGGAGGCCGCTCTCGCCACAGTGCTCGGCCGTCTCAAGCGGCCGTACCCGTTGAACATCAAGGCAGCGGTGCTGGTGTTGCACGTCATGCTGGAGCAGGTTCCCGTGGCCGTTCCTGAAGGGGCCGGCGGGGCGAGCGAGGACGAAGTGATCGAGATCGTGGCCCTCTTCATCGAACGAGGACTGCTGAACGGCAAACCGGTCTCCCGCCGCCGTGGTGGCGCCTCCACCGCGAAGAAGTCCGCGTAGCCGGCAGGGCGGTCCGCTCGAGTTGGTCCGTGGTGAGGCTGCGCAGGGCGGCGCGGCCCGTCTGTTCCAGGACCCGCACCGCGTGTGGCGTACCGGGGACGGAATGCCCGCCCCGGGTCTTGTCGGCCCGACAGTGATCTGACATGATGTTCATCAAACGTAACGGCGTCCTTTTGCATAGCGTGTGAATGAGCCGTACTTCTTCTGACGGCTCTGTCCCTTGGGAGGAACCGCTCCACGAACCCGTTCTCGCTTGCGTCAACGGCATGGCCGCGGTCGACACCTCTGAGACGCCACGCACAGAGGAAGCGCGAGACAAGAAGCAGTTCGAGAGCCGAACATGACGCACGCCCGAGGTGAGCTGAGCCGCGCCGGGTGAGCGCGCAGCCACTCCCTGACGGTCGCCGGCACGCTCGGTCCCGCGATGGTGTTCGGTTACCTCGCCGGCCGACATGCGGCTGCCACAACCGCGAGCCGGTCATGACGGTCCAGGTGGTGGCGCCGGCCACCGAGCGGGACGAGGCGCCCGGCCGTTGCGACGGGGACCAGCGGCGCTCCGGCCGATATCTCCGAGGAAGTGACTCAGTGACTTTGGCAGACGCCTCCGGCCCTCACCTGACCGCCGGCCGCCTGTGGGACCTGGTGACCGCCCGCGCCCAGGAGACCCCCGACGGCCTCCTCGTGGTCGACGAGCGCCGCCGCCGGATGACCTTCGCCGGGTTCCGCGAGGCAGTCGAGCGGACCGCGGCCGGCTTCGCCGCCCGTGGTGTCCGCGAGGGCACGGTGGTGTCCTGGCAGCTGCCCAGCTGGATCGAGACGATGGTGCTCACCTTCGCGTTGTCGCGGCTCGGCGCGGTGCAGAACCCCATGGTCATGATGCTGCGCGAGCGTGAGGTGGATTTCATCTGCCGTCAGGTGGGGGCCGAGTTGCTGATCGTGCCCGAGGAGTTCCGCGGCTACGGTCACGGCGCGATGGCCCGTGCCATCGCCGACCGTCAGCCGGCACTCAAGGTTCTGGTCGCCGACGGGACGCTGCCCGAGGCGGACCCGGCCGGCCTTCCCATCGAGCCGGTCGGCCCGCCCGTGCGCTGGGTCTTCTACACGTCCGGCACCACCTCGGACCCCAAGGGAGCACGGCACACGGACGCAGGTCTGGTCGCTGCCACCACCACCTACTGCCGCCATGTCGGACCGGGGCCGGAGGACCGGATCGCCGCTCTCGCCCCGATCGCGCATGTGGGCGGCGTCCTGCACGTCCTTGCCGCGCTGATGTCCGGGGCCGGGCTCATCCTCACCGACGTCTTCGAGCCCGCCGCCACGGCGCGGCTGCTGAGCGAGGAGGGCATGACCTACGGCGGCAACGGCACCCCGTTCATCCAGGCGTTTCTGCGCGAGCAGCGCAAGGACCCGACAAGGAGGCTGTTCCCGTACCTCAAGGCGTTCCTCATCGGCGGGGCACCGCGGCCGGAGTCACTGCACCACGAGACCCGCGACGGTCTCGGCGGCAGGGGCATCGCCTCGGGCTACGGGCTCACCGAATGTCCGTTCTTCGCCTGGGGCAGCCCGCTCGCCGACGACCACACGATGGCCACGACGGAAGGCCGTCCGGGCCCGGGGGCGCAAGCGCGTATCGTCCGCCCGGACGGCAGCCTCGCCGGGACGGGCGAACGCGGGGAGCTGTGGATGAAGGCTCCGCAGCTGATGGTGGGCTACGTCGACTCCACCCTCGACGCGGAGGCGTTCGACGCCGACGGCTGGTTCCGCACGGGCGACGTCGCGTTCCTCGACGTGAAGGGTTGCCTCACGATCACCGGACGGATCAAGGACGTGATCATCCGCAACATGGAGAACATCTCCGCCCGGGAGGTGGAGGACCAACTGGTCACCTACCCCGGGTTGCGGGATTCGACGGTCGTCGGGCTGCCCGACCCGGCGACGGGCGAGCGGGTCTGCGCGGTGGTGGTCCCGGAGGACCCCTCGGCCCCGCCGACGCTGGATGACGTGTGCGCGCACCTGCTGGCGCGCGGGCTCAACCGGCGGAAGCTTCCGGAGCAGCTCGAGACCGTCGACGAGTTGCCGCGCAATGCCATGGGGAAGGTGGTGAAGGCGGCCCTGGCCGAGCGGGTCACGAAGGCGGGGCAGGGGGACAGCCGCCCGGTGGGTTGACCGGAGGGAGAACGCCACCTCGTACGCGCCCTTTCCGACATGATCATCACCCAGGTGGTGTTGCCGCACCGCCGAAACAGGTCTTCCCAAGAAATTGATCTGACGTTACTGTCACTCCAGGCGTCCGAAACCAGGAACGACGAGGGAGTGTCGCCATGAACACCCACAAGGGCTCACCCCACGAGCTCGGAGTCCCCCGATGACCCGGCGCGCTGTCATCGCGGGTGTGGCCCTGTCCGACACGGGACGTGTCGACGACCTGTCGCCCTATGCGCTGACCGCGCAAGCCAGTAGGCGGGCAGTGGCCGACGCCGGCCTGACGCCTTCTGACATCGACGGGTTCTGTTCCACCGGACTTGGGGGACTGGCTCCCGTTGACGTGGCGGAGTATCTCGGCCTGCAGCCGCGGTGGTTCGACTCGACCGCCGTGGGAGGTTCGACCTGGGAGGTGATGGCGGCGCATGCCGCCGACGCCATCGCCGCCGGCCACGCCGACGTCGTGCTGCTGACGTACGGCTCGACGGCCCGGGCCGACATCCGCCAGAAGCGGCGTACCGCCAGCCTGAGTTGGGGGACCCGAGGCCCGCACCAGTGGGACGCGCCCTTCGGTCACACCCTGATCTCCAAGTACGCGATGGCGGCCCGCCGTCACATGCACGAGTACGGCACCACGATCGAGCAGCTGGCTGAGATCGCGGTGTCCGCGCGCTTCAACGCCAAGGACAATCCCGAGGCCTACTACCGCGAACCGATCACCGTTGACGACGTGCTGTCCGGGCCGGTGATCGCGGACCCGTTCACCAAGCTGCACTGCTGCATCCGCTCCGACGGCGGCGCGGCCGCCGTGATCGTGGCCGAGGACCGTATCCCCGATCTCCCGAAGGCCCCGGTGCGGATTCTCGGTACCGGTGAAAGCCTCAGCCACCTCGCCATGAGCCAGTGGGCCGACTTCACCACGGGGCCGGCCGAGGTCTCCGGCCGGCTCGCGTTCGAGCGGGCGGGTGTCCAGCCCGAGGACATCGATGTCTGCGAAATCTACGACGCCTTCACCTACATGCTCCTTGTCACTCTGGAGGACCTCGGGTTCAGCAAGAAGGGTGAGGCCGGGCCCTTCGTGGAGAGTGGTGCGCTGCGGTTGGGCGGTGCTCTGCCAACGAACACCGACGGCGGCGGGCTCTCGGCCTGCCACCCGGGACAGCGCGGCCTGTTCCTGATCGTCGAGGCAGTCCGGCAGCTGCGCGGCGAGAGCGGGGCCCGGCAGGTTCCCGACGCGAAGCTCGCGTGTGTCAGCGGGACCGGAGGGTGGTTCTGCTCCAGCGGCACGATGATCCTCGGCGTGGACTGAGACATCGGCGGCCTGCCCACGCTTCTGCCGTGCCCAGGCGGTTGTTCCGCGGGGAAGGGCCGAGTGCCCTGCCGGTCGGGCGCATTGCGGAGATGACCGGCCGAAGGGGGCGACCCGTGGGCGCATCGCGCCGCGCCGCACGGCCTCCACGGGAACGACGCCGATGACCCGGGCCGTGCCCAACGATCCGTGGCGTCGCGTGGCGTGCCGCAGACCAGACCGGCCCGGGCCGTGCGTGGCGACGGCGTCCCTGGCGACGGCGAGTGCACTCGCCGCGACCGTCCTGGGCCTTTGCGCCCCGATGCTTGATGGGGAGCGCTCGGCGCCGTGGCCGTTCGGCGGCGGTGGGCCCGTGTTCAGCGGGCCCAACCCCGTCACCTCGGAGTCGGCTCCGACGCGATGCCGTGCCCTCGACGGGCCGTCCACGCGGGCCGACGCTCGATGACGCGGCGACTGCGTCCTCGACGTCCTTCAACAAGGATCGACCAGCGCCGAGCGTCGACGCAGCCGCCGGTGAGGGCCGGATCGAGGACGAACGTCAACGGAGTCGCCGGGAACAGAGGTTGCCTCCGGGTTCGCCCATGAGGCCGCGCTCCCGCTCTCGGATGCCGAGTTCGGCGAGCCCCGTAGCGCTGATCGTCATGACGGGGCGTCAACTGGGGAGGCGGAGGCCGGCGGCTCGGGTCCGGAACACGTCGGTGGCCATCACCGCACCCAGTCCGGTGGCGTCCCAGCGCTTCCCGCCGTTGCTGACGGTCCGCGCCTCGGTCCAGCCCTCCATCAGGTGGATGTGCTCACCCATGGCCCGGATCACCTGGCCACTCACGTGCGCGGCCTCCTCGCTCGCCAGCCAGGCGACGACGGGGGAGCACAGCGACGGGTCCTTGGAGTCGAACTCGTCCTCGGTACGCTCGTCCGGCTCGAATGGTGTCGCGTGACCGGGCAGGGAGGCCGAGATACGGGTCGTACCGCCGGGGCCGATCACATTGGTCGTGACACCGATGCCGCTCAGCTCAAGGCTGAGGGTCAAGGACAGTCCCACGACCGCGGCTTTGGCCGCGGCGTAGTTCGACTGGCCGAAGTTGCCGAGGAGACCGGCGCCGGAGGTGGTGTTGATGATGCGGCCGTAGACCTTTCCGTCGCCGGCCTTCGCCTGGGCCCGCCAGCGCTGGGCCGCGGCGTGGCAGGTGAGCCAAGTGCCCCGGACGTGCACCCGCATCACCAGGTCGAAGTCCCGGGCCGACATGTTCCAGATGGCACGGTCGCGGACGATGCCGGCGTTGTTCACCAGGATGTCCAGCTTCCCGAACTCGTCGTAGGCCTGCTCGACCAGTTCGGTGGCCTGCTGCTCGTCGCCGACGTCCGCGAGGTTGGCGACGGCGTGGCCGCCCCGCTCCTTGATGATTTCCACGACCTTCTCGGCGTCGCGGCCGCTGCCTTCGCCGCTGACCGATGTGCCGAGGTCATTGACGATGACGGCGGCGCCGTGCTTGGCGAGCTCCAGCGCGTGGCCGCGACCGATACCGTGGCCGGCGCCGGTGACGACGGCCACCTTTCCTTCGAGCAGGCGGGACATGCATGTGCTCCTTGGGCTCTTGGAGTGGGGATGCGGAGCGACGGCAACGAGGCCGGACGCTTCAGTCAGTCTCCGGACCGCGGATCCGGACGGAAGACGACGGCTGTCACTTCGTCGGTCACCTCGGTGAACTCGGCGACCAGAGGCATGCCGATCGAGAGTTCGTCAGGCGAGCAGCCGACGATCGTGGTCATCAGGCGGGGGCCCTCGGCGAGGTCGACGACCGCCGCGACGTAGGGAAGGCGCTCCTTGAACGGGAGCAGGTCGTTCACGAAGACCGTGGAATACGTGTAGAGGGTTGCTCGACCGCTGGCCGGCCTGTCCGTGAGGTCCTCGCTCCAGCACTTCGGGCAGAACGGCCGAGGGTAGTGGTGGTCTTGACCACACGAGTTGCAGTGGACGAGGAGGAGATCGCCGTCCTTGGCCGCCGTCCAGTAGCAAGCCGCTTCGCCCTCGATGGTCGGCAGATCGTTTCGAATCGTGGACATGTCACCACCCGGTGAATCGCGGAGCGCGGCGCTGCATGAACGCGGCTGTGCCCTCGGACGAGTCGTGTGCGTACGACTGCATCTCCTGTGCCATCCCCTCCAGCAGGAACGACTCGTCCCTGTCGGCGTCGAGGGAACGGTTGAAGAGCTTCTTGGTCAGGGAGATGGCGCTGGTGGGGGCGGCGGCCAGCCGCTGAGCGAGCTCGTCGACGGCCGGCTGGAGCTGTTCTGCGGGAACGACGCGGTTGACCAGGCCGAGTTGGAGCGCCTCCTCGGCGGGCAGCCGGTCTCCGAGGAAGGCCAGTTCTTTCGCCTTCTGCAGACCGATCCGGCGGGGCAGCAGATAGGCCCCGCCGGCATCGACCACCAGGCCGCGCAGGACGAAGGCCTCGATGAACGCGGCCGACTCGGCTGCCACGACCAGGTCGCAGGCGAACGCCAGATGAGCTCCCAGGCCGGCCGCCGGTCCCTGCACGGCGGCGATCACGGGCTTGCCGCAGTCCAGGACGGAGGCGATCAACTGCTGGGCTCCGCCCATGATGCGGCGCGTCACGCCACCCACCCGCTTCTCCGCATCGCTGTTCCCGATGCCGCCCACGTTCGCCCCGGAGCAGAAATGCTTCCCGGTGCTCGCGATGACGACGACGCGTACCTCGGGGTCGGTGTCGGCCTGGTTGAGCAGCTCGATGATGTGGTCCCGCTGCTCGGAGGCGATCGCGTTGGCGGTCTGCGGGTTGTTCAGCACGATCCGCAGGACGCCCGCGGAGATCTCGTGCAGCACCAGGTCCTCTGCCGGGGCCTGTGTTGTCATGATCAATGTCTCCTGCCAGTGCGGCTGATCGGGGACTGGAGGCGCCTCAGGACGGTGCGGCAGCGGGCCTGTCGAGCACGAAGGCGGAGCCTGTGCTGATGCCTGCGCACATGGCCGCGGTGCCCATGACGGCCGTTGTCAGGCCGCCGGCGCCGTGGCGGCCCACCGCGATGCCGGGGATGGTGATCTGTCCGATGGCGGTCCTGCGGTTCGAAACGACTGCGGCTTCGGTCATGGCCGCCTCCCTGGGGCGTGTGGTGATGCCGCCGGGGTGGACCGGCGCCAGCATCCGGCTATGATCCGAACATAGCGCACTCTGACAGTGATGGCACCAAGGATTGCTAGCTTACTCTCTCCTGTGGAATGACGAGGGTCGTGAACATCTGACATCCTTGGCACCATTTTGCAGGCGAGCGCGGCCGAAGGGTGGCATCCCGGCCCGGGCTGTCGCCGCACTCGGAGAAAACGCGGCCCCGCAGTCGCCGAGAGGAGCACGATGACAGGCGCTGACAATGCGACGATCAGCTACGAACTGGTCGACAACGTCGCGACGGTCACACTCAACCGTCCGGACCGCTACAACTCCTTCAACGAGCAGATGACGCTCGAAGTGCAGCAGGTCTGGCAGCGGGTCCGCGGTGACGACGACGTCCACGCCGTCGTGGTGCGCGCGGCCGGCGACAACGCCTTCTGCGCGGGGCTGGACGTCCGGGACGGGCCCTGGTGGGAGGACGTCAACGTGTGGAGCCGCGAGGACCCCGGCGTCAGGCTCGGGCCGAAGCAACAGGGGGTCTGGAAGCCGGTGGTGGCCGCCGTGCACGGGATGGCCGCCGGCGGTGCGATGTACTTCCTCAACGAGTCCGACATCATCATCTGCTCCGACGACGCCACGTTCTTCGACCCGCACGCGAACGGCGGCATCGTCTCCGCTCTGGAGCCGGTCGGCATGCTGCAGCGGGGAGTTCCGCTCGGAGACGTGCTGCGCTGGGCTCTGATGGGCAACGAGGAGCGCATCGGCGCCGAGACCGCGATGCGACTGGGCATCGTGACCGAGGTGGTGCCGCGCGAGGAGCTCTGGAAGCGGGCCGACGACATCGCCCGTCAGATCGCCGCGCGGCGACCGGAGGCCGTCCAGGGGACCGTTCGAGCCATCTGGGAGGCCGTCAACCAGCCGCCGGCCGTCACCCGCGCCAACGGCCTGCTGTATGCACACCTGGGCAACGGTGACGCGCGGCCGCAGATCGAGAAGAACAAGCAGAAGCCCAGGATCCGATGAGAGATGCGGGCGGCGGCAGCCCGCTCATTCGCCGATCGTGATTCTGACGTAGACATTCATTTCTCTTCTGCCGGGTCGAGGGTGGAGGGGGTCATCCCCGTGGTGCGGCCCCGGGGCGGCGACACAGGCTGCCGAGAACCTTCTCAGGTGGCCCCGGAGTCGGCGCCGTCCGGGCCGGCGATGGGTTCCTCCCCGACCGGTCGTGAGCCCAATTACTTGAACTGGCCAGGTAGTTGCATCGAGCACGCCTCGGCCTGGGACGGTGGACGCCCCAGCCGCCGTTCCCGCGAATCGGTCACTCTCAGGATCGCCGCTGCCGATGCGATCGGTACGGCCCGCGTGGACCCACTTGCCCGGCATCGAGGGTGGACAAGGGCGCACACATGTTCCAGACTTCTATTCTGACAACTGCGTCTAGTACAGGGCGGGCTTCAATGACCCCATCGAACTCTGTCGATGTTCTCGTCGTCGGCGCGGGCCCGTGCGGCATGACGCTGGCCAACCTGCTGGGGGTGTACGGGGTCTCGTGCATCCTCATCGACCGCGATACAGAGGTGCTCGACTTCCCCCGTGCCGTCGGCATCGACGACGAGTCCCTGCGCAGCTACCAGGCGGCCGGTCTGGTGGATGACGTCCTCAAGGACGTCATCCAGAACACGGCGATCCGCTACTACACCTCGTGGGGACGCCTTCTCGCCCACGTCAGCCCGAGCGGCCGCCCGTTCGGCTGGCCCAGGCGGAACCTCTTCCTGCAGCCGCTGTTCGAGGCCACTCTCCGCCGCGGCGCGCGGCGATTCCCTCGCATCGACATACGTCTCGGCCATGAACTCGTCCACCTGGAGCAGGAGGACGAGGGCGTGCAGGCCACCGTGAAGTCGGCTCAGGGCGAGCCGGTCACGCTGCGGGCGCGCTACCTGGTGGGGGCGGACGGCGGCCGAAGCACCGTGCGCCACGAGGTCGGCGTGCCCCTGACCGGCACCACGGCTCCCGTCCGATGGCTCGTCGTCGACGTCGCCGAGGACCGGATGGAGGGCCTGTACTCGGCGGTCCACTGTGATCCGGTCCGCCCCGTCCTCACCATCCCGCTGCCGTACGGGCACCGCCGCTTCGAGTTCAAGCTCAGGGCGGA
Source organism: Streptomyces sp. NPDC033178 (assembly GCF_055577685.1). Taxonomy (NCBI): domain Bacteria; kingdom Bacillati; phylum Actinomycetota; class Actinomycetes; order Kitasatosporales; family Streptomycetaceae; genus Streptomyces; species Streptomyces sp. NPDC033178. The sequence continues at coordinate 111,749 of NZ_JBVIPT010000018.1, read as the reverse complement.
CGAGGACGAGGACGGCGTCACCCGACCGGCGAACATCCGGGCGCTCCTCGCCCCGCTCTACGGCTCGACAACGCTGCCCACGGTCCTGCGCGGCCGCGTCTACCTCCACCACTCGCGGATCGCCGACACCTTCGGCTCCGGCCGGGTATTCCTGGCAGGCGACGCAGCACACCTTCAGCCCCCGTTCTTCGGCCAGGGGATGAACTCGGGAATCCGCGACGCCACCAATCTGGCGTGGAAGCTCGCTGCCGTAGTCTCCGGCAGGGCCGGCGAGCAGTTGCTGGAGACATACGATGCCGAACGCCGCGGCCACGCCGCACAGATGGTGGGCTTCGCCACCCGGATCGGCCGCATGTACAGCCCCTGGAACAAACTGACCGAGCGGCTGCGCACCCTCGTGTTCCGGGCCGTCAGCCGTGTGCCCGGCGGCCGCGACTACATCCTGCAGATGAAGTACAAGCCCATGCCCCGGTATGCCACCGGGGCACTGGCCGCCGACCCCGCACGTCCGCGAAACCATCCCGTGGGCAAGATGTTCATGCAGCCGTACGTCGAGACCGGCTCCGGAGCGAAGGCGAAGCTGGACGATGTGCTCGGCCCCTGGTTCGCGCTCGTCGGCGTGCGGTTCGACCCGGCGGAGCTGCTCGGCCCGGAGGACCTCGCGTGGTGGCGGGCGCTCGGCGGAACGCTGATCCAAGTGGACTGGCCGCGCTCCGAGTCACGCCCGCTGAACGGAGGCGCCCAGGCCGGCCGGCCGCGGGCGGACACGGGCACCGAGGTGGTGGAGGACGTGGACGGGGCTTTCCGCGAATGGCAGGCGACCCGGCCGGGTGACGAGTTCTTCGTGCTGCGTCCGGACCGCTATCTCGCCGTGGTCAGCGACCGGCGCGGAGCCGCGGCGGCACTGCGGGACCTGCGGGACGTACTCGGCGCTCCGGACCCGGAAAGGGCCCGCTGATCCTTCTCGGCCGAAAGCCCCCGATGCGGTGGAGACCGTCCCGGCCACCCACGTCCGGACCCGCGAGTCAACGGCAGAGCCCGATCATCTACGGTCCCGGATGAGAGTGGCCGGCTCGTCAGGCGTTGAGAGAGGCGACCAGACGGCCGACGACGCCGCCCTTGGCGAGGCGGTCCAGGCCCTCGGGGATCTCGTTGAAGGTGATCGAGGTGAGGGTGGGGTTCAGCTCGCCGGAAGCCAACATCTCGTAGACGCCCTTGATGTCGTCGGTCGTGCCGCCCAGGGAGCCGATGAGGGTGACCCGGTGGGTGACGAGAGCCGAGGTGTTGATGGTGGCCTCCATGCGCCCCAGACCGACCTGGACGACCCGGCCGCCCTGCCGGACCACCTCGACGGCTCCCGCGGTGGTGGTGCCGAACCCCGCGAAGTCGACGATCACGTCGAGGTTCTCGTCGGCGAACTCCGTGACATCGCTGACGATCTTCGTGACGCCGATTTCGTCGCCCAGCGGCCAGACCTGCTGGTTGGGCTCGGCGACGTAGACCTCGCAGCCGCGCAGCACGGCGATGCGGGCGCCGATCTGCCCGAGGCCGCCGAGTCCGACGATGCCGATCCGGTCGCCCCGCTTGACGCCACCCGCGGTGACAACGGCGTGGTACGAGGTCATTCCGGCGTCCGTACCGGCGGCGGCTGCCTCGAAGCTGAGCGACTCGGGCACCGCGACCAGGGACTTGACGCCGGTGGTGCACTTGAAGGAGTAGCCGCCGTCATGGGTGTAGCCGGGGGAACTGGAGCCCTCCGCGCTGGGGCAGACACCGACGCGGTCGCCGACCTTCCATCCCTCGACGCCTTCGCCGACCTCACTGATCACACCGGCGATCTCGTGGCCGGGGGTGATCGGGAGCTTGCCCAGCATGGGCAGCCAGCCCTCGTCCTCCAGCAGACCGACGTCGGAGTGGCACAGACCGGCCGCCTTGATGTCGATGACCACGTCGCCGGGGCCGGCGGTGGGCTCGGGCACCTCATTGAGGACCAGCGGCTCGTGGGTGTTGGTGAATTGCCAGGCCTTCACGGGGAAATTCCTTCCTGTGCGGGCGACTGCCTCCGAGGACGGCCGTCCTCCGTTCTCGGCAGTGCCCTGTCCAACTCGGACGAACTGTGGACTTGATCAGACAGCGACCGCCGCAGACACTGCCCCGGCCGGTGCCGGCCGGGGCCAGTCGACTACTGCTGAAGTGCCACTTCCTGCAGCCACTCCGCTGTGGTCAGCACCGTCGCTCGACGCGGAGGCTGCTTCGCCAACTCGAGCAGAGCGGGGTGGAGATCGGGATCAGGGTCTGCACAGGCGTCGCTGAGGACCGTCACGCCGAAGCCCTTGTCCGTCGCCTCACTCATCGTTCCGAACACGGTGCCGCCGGTCGTGATACCGGTGATGACCAGGTGGTTGATGTCCAGGCTGCGCAGGACCGCGTCGAGGTCGCTGCCGTGGAAGGCGCTGATCCGCACCGCACGGAACACGTAGTCTCCCTCTTGGCGGGCGACCTTCTCGTGCTCGCGGTCCGAGACGCCGAGGACAAGCTGCCCGCTCGCCGCGAGCGGCACGCGACTCTCGTCGTCAAGCTCCGGATAGCCCGGGCGGTAGCCGAGGTTCGAGTACATGACGGGGACCCCCGCCTTGCGCGCCCCCTCAATCGCGTGGGCGATTCGGTCAACCACGTCAGGGTCGACCATGAAGGCGATAGCGGGTTGTACATGCAACACCATCAGCGCGGTGCGACTGGCGGAGCGGCTCTCCATGACCACGTACGTATCTCCTTTTTGCTGCGGCTACGCGACTGAGCTGACAAAGCTCGACTGTTGAGGACTGCGGTGGCTCGCCGTGTCCCGGCCGGCCCGTTGGATCGAGAGGTCGGCGGCCCGGCTACAGCTGCCTGATGTCGTCGAGCGACGTCGCCTGCAGCCGCTCCGGCTCGCCTTCGGTCACGAGATACGTCTCGCCACTCAGCATCATGTCGACGTGGTCGGAACGCAGCATGGGGTGCGCGACCAAGGTCATCCCGGGCTCGAACAGGAACGGCTCGTTGCCCACGCGCGGCTCGGTGATGTCGAGCCCCAGCAGGTGGCCGATGTTCCCGTCGGTGGAGCCGTACCCGTCCGCCGCAAGGGAATCGCACATCGCCTTCGCCGCTGTGGTGGCGTCCACCCCGGCTCGGACGTGTTCGAGAGACGCCCGGCGCGCCTTGACGATCGAGTCGTGAGACCGCTGGATCTCCGGGTCGGCCGGACCGATGGATATGGCGCCGGTCAGCTGGGAGTAGTACCCCTCGATCCGCGGCGAGATCTCGAGGCTGAAGACGTCTCCCTCCGCCAACGGCTCGGACATCCGGTACCAGTTGAGCAGCGGCGTCGGGAAGAGGATGACGACGAGCGAGCCGTAGTACGCGTCGAGCGGAGCATCGCAGCCGTGGCCGACAAGGTAGTGCTGAATGTCGCCGAGGATCTGTCGTGGCGAGCGGCCCACTCGTACGAAGTCGGCAGCGTTGTCCCAGACCTCGTCGGCCAGTTGGGCGCTGGACCGGAGAATCTCCAGCTCTTCCTTGCTCTTGACGTAACGCAGGGCCTGCACATCGTGCAGCACCGAGTGGGTCTCGATCTCCGAGCCGGCCTGGCCGAGAGCGGTGACCCAGGGTGCGGTGTCGCCCTCTCCCACGCTGACGCCGACACGCCGTGCCCCGTGGGCCGTCAGCCAGTCGACCACACGTGTCGGCACAGCATTCCTGCTGGGCTGCTCATGTACCACCTTGAGCGAGCCACCCGCGATCTGCTCCGTCGAGCTCGGCCGGAACCCTCGCACGACCAGCTCGTTGGCGCCCTCGCGCGAGAGCAAGTAGTACGTGTCGTGCGACGGCATCCACGCGCCTGTCAGATATATCATCTCGGGGCTCTGCGGCACCCCGCGCACGACCATCGCGTCCAGCCCACGTTCTTCCAGGATCGCCTGCGCCCTGGACCGACGGCGGGCGATTTCCTCCACACTGATGCGCATTGCGACTCCTCGCTGCCAGCAGAGTTGGTGGTGCTCGATAGGTGCGACTCGACGCCGCAAGGTTACGACGGTGTCAGATTCGGTTCGATGCGCGTGGGTGCCCAGCGTGATCTTGCGCGGCCGTCGGACCGTCCCGCAGGTCGGCGGCGCTCCTACCCGACACGGTTTCGTGAGCGGCACCGGTCATGGCATTGACCTTACCCGCGGTGTCGCACAGGATGAAGCGCAAGATTTACCAGTACATATGCATGCCATGCATAGGCGACCTCCGGGACGAGGTGCGATGAACCCATGGATCTGGACAAGCTTTCCCATGCCGTAACTGTGGCCCGCGAGGGCAGTCTGTCGGCTGCGGCAAAAACAATTCCCATGTCGCAGTCGGCCCTGACCCGCAGCATTCAGTCCCTGGAGAAAAAGTACGGGCTGAGGCTGTTCGAGCGCAGCAAAAACGGCGCCAAGCTCACCCCGGAGGGGACGGTCTTCATCGCGGCGGCGGAGGAAGTGCTGTGGAGCTCACGGCGTGCCGACGAGCGCCTCATCGCCGTCGCCACTGGGCAGAACTCCACCGTCCGTTTCGGCGCGGGGCCGGTCATGACAGCCTGCATCCTGCCCCGCGTGCTTCCCCGCCTCGCGAACATGAAGGCGCACTTCCAGATCCGCACGGGTTCGAATGCCAGCCTTCGATCGCTGCTCAGCCAGGGCGAGATCGACTTCTTCGTCGGCGGGGCGCCGGCGGGCTCGGACCACTTCTCCTCGGCGTACGGGTTCCGCCTCCACCCCACCTGGACCGAGACGGGGTCGACGGAGATCTTCGTCCGGGCCGGCCATCCGCTCACGGAGGCGTCATCGCCCCTCCAGGACCTCTCTCGTTACCCGGTGGCCTGCGCGTCGTTCACCCGAGACCGCCTCGGCACCGACGGCTTCCACGCCCTGGGGCTGCAGCGGCCGTCGGTGGAGGTCGACGACTACCACGTTCTGACCGCCCTGGTCTGCGCGTCGGACTTCCTGCTGATCGGGACCCCGACCGTGCGGGAGATGCGGCCCGCGCACGAGATGACCATGCTCTCGCTGGATACCCGCGGCATGCTCCAGGCGTGGAACTGGGCCGTCGTCTCCCATTCCCGGGTCCCGCTCTCGGCTGCCGGTTCGGCGCTCGTCGACGTGCTGGGCGAGGAGTTCGACCGGATCCAGGCGCACTCGGACTGATGCCGTCGAGCAGGAGCTCCGGGGCACGGTGGGAGTGGTTCTCGCCCGGGCAACCATGCACGCCGTGCAAGTATGCCGCCGTATTTTGCACTTTTCACTGAACAGCACCGCCGTTAACGTCGGATGCATGAGCCAGGTTTCTTACGAGAAAGTCGAGACGGATGCCGCCGCTCTGGACGGACGATTCCGCGAGACAATGGCAAGGGTCGCGGCATCTGTCGCGGTGGTGACGGCAATTGACGGTGACGGGCCGCACGGAACGACAGTCAGCGCTTTCATGTCCCTTTCCATGTCGCCGCCCATGGTGCTCGTCTCGCTGAACCGAAATTCCCAGTTGCTGGAAATAGTCCGGAACACCGGACGCTTCGGCGTCAATGTCCTGAGTTCGGACCAGAGCGCGCTCGCCAACGGGTTCGGGCGCAAGGGCCGCGACAAGTTCGCCGGCATCGGCTGGTCGGCCGACCACGGTGTCCCGCGGCTGCCCGGCACCGCGGGCTGGGTGGCCTGCGCGACCACGTCCCTGGTCCCGGCCGGCGACCACGAGCTCGCGCTCGGGCTCGTCCTGGAGGCCGAAAGCGAGCCCGCGTTGTGGCCTCTCACCTACCACCTCCGCACCTTCGGTACGCACGTCCCAGCCGCATAGCCGACTGTGCCCCCGTACTCCCCATCTCGCCTCCTCCCACATCACGTCAGGAACAGGAACCCCATGCGCAAAGACACCATGCTGCTCGCGGCGTTCACTCAGGCCTCAGTCACCCAGACCGGTGTCGGAGCGTGGATGCACCCCGGCAGTGACCCGCACGTCCTCGACGCGGACTACTACATCAACCTCGGGCGCGAGGTGGAACGGGGCGGATTCGACCTGATCTTCTTCGACGACCGGCTGGCCGCGCCCGCCGCCTACGGTGGCTCTGTGCGCGAGGCCGTGCAGCGCGGCTCCCGTGTCATCAAGCTGGACCTGCTGACCATCCTCACCCTGGTGGCGGCCAACACGAGCCGCATCGGTCTGGGCGCGACGTACTCGACGACCTACTACAACCCGTACCACGTCGCCCGCGCCTTCGCGACGCTGGACCACATCTCCAAGGGCCGGGCCGTCTGGAACATCGTCACCTCGCTCAACGCCGAGGAGGCCGCCAACTTCGGCGCCGGCGAGGTGCTTGAGCACGACCAGCGCTACGACCGCGCCGACGAGTTCCTGGAGATCGTGACCGGCCTGTGGGAGAGCTGGGAGAAGGATGCGATCCAACTCGACCGCGAGACCGGGGTCTTCGCCGACCCGGACAAGGTCCACCAGCTCAACTACCGGGGGAAGTACCTGTCCTCGCAGGGCCCGCTGACGGTGCCCCGCCCCCCGCAGGGCTGGCCGGTCCTGCTGCAGGCCGGACAGTCCGGCCGCGGCCGGCGGTTCGCGGGACGCTGGGCCGACCTCATCTTCGCCGCCTCGACCGAAATCGACGGGGCCAAGAAGAGCTACGCCGCCCAGCACGAGGTCGCCGCCGAGGCCGGCCGGACGGCCCCGCCCGCCCGCATCCTGCCGTGTGCCCAGGTCGTCGTGGGACCGACGGAGCAGGTGGCCCGCGAGAAGAAGTCGTACCTGGACAGCCTGAGCAACCCTGTCGAGGGACTCATGCAACTCGCCGAGCTGGCCGACGTGGACCTCTCCACCTTCCCGCAGGACGAGCCGTTCCCGGACGACCTGCTCGACCGCGTCACCGGCTCGAAGGCCATCATGCAGAACCTGCTGGCCGGCACCGAGAAGACGTTCGGCCGCAAGCCCACGCCTGCCGACCTCGGCGCCTTTTTCGCCGGCCGCACCGGCGGCCACCAGTTCGTCGGCGATCCGGGGCAGGTCGCCGACGAGATGGCCGAGTGGTTCCACGGGTACGCCTGCGACGGCTTCGCGATCGCGCAGAACGACAGCCCCGGCAGTTTCCAGGACTTCGGGCGGTACGTGGTCCCGGAGCTCCGCCGGCGCGGGCTCGTCCCCGAGGTCGACGGCACGCCCCGTACCGTCCGCGACCGTCTCGGCCTTGGGACACGGGTGTCCCGGAACGCCGACCAGGCGTAGCGTCACCGCCGTTCCGGTCGCCCAGGAGCTGTCCGGCCGATCACGGTGGAGGACAGCAAGGGTGCCCTCATCGCCCGCCGGTCCAGCAGCGTTCATCAAGGAGCCGACTGGCTCCAGCAGTTCATCAACCCGTCGGAACAGTTCGGACACCGCGCGGGATCGGGTGACGTGTCCGGTGAGCCATCCTCAGTCCTCCAGCGTGATAGCCCGTTCCGGGCAGTCCTGGGCGGCGGCGCGGGCCTGCCTCTCGGCTCCGGCGGGTACCTCGCGGGAGGCGAAGGCGACGTAGCCCGAGTCGTCGATGTCGAAGAGCTCGGGCGCCGTCGCGTTGCAGCGGGCGTGTCCCGAACACTTGTTCTGATCGACAGTGATCTTCATGCCAGCTCCTGGGGTTCTCGGTCATGGTGAGGGCAGTGGCGGCGCAGGTTGTGGTGGCGGTGCGTCAGATGCCGACCGCGGCCGGGCCCTTGGACAAACAGCCAGTGGATTGGACCACCTGCGCGCCGGACGCCGCGCCCTCATGGTCCGTCTGCCCGGGATGACTTCGCAAGACTTCCTGCACGAGTCTTCCCACCAATATAGCTAGCTGTTTAGATCGAAGGATGGAAGAAGCCCCGCGAAGGGAGTCCGGCATGGGCCGCGTTGCCGACAAGGTTGTTTTCATCACAGGTGCCGCCCGGGGGCAGGGACGGGCGCACGCGCTGGCCCTGGCTGCCGAGGGCGCGGACATCATCGGCGTGGACATCTGCGCGGACATCGAAACGAACAGGTACGCCCTGGGCACCCCCGAGGACCTCCAGGAGACCGCCCGGCTGGTGGAGAAGGCGGGCCGCAGGATGGCCTACCGCACCGCCGACGTCCGGGACCCGGGGCAGTTGCGGGAGGCGTTGGACGCGGGGGTCGCCGAACTCGGCGGCAGGCTGGACGCGGTGGTCGCGCAGGCGGGCATCTGCCCGATGGGGAACCCCGACCCGCAGGCCTATCTGGACGCGATGGCGGTCGACTTCAACGGCGTGGTGCATGCCGTGCAGGCCGCGCTGCCGCACCTGGGCGAGGGCGCCTCGATCGTCGCCACCGGAAGCCTGGCCGCGCTGCTGCCCGGGGCGGCGGACAGCCCGGAGACCGGACCCGGCGGCATGGGTTACACACTGGGCAAGCGATTCGTCGCGCAGTTCGTCAACGACCTGGCGATCGTGGTCGCGCCGCGGAAGATCCGGGCCAACGCGGTACACCCGACCAACTGCAACACCAACATGCTCAACAGCGATGTGATGTACCGGATTTTCCGGCCCGACCTGGAGAACCCCTCCCGCGAGGACGCCCTGCCCTCGTTCCCTGCGATGACCGCGATGGGAGTGCCCTTCGTGGAGCCGGAGGACATCGCGCAGGCGGTGCTCTTCCTGGTCTCGGACGAGTCGCGGTACGTCACCGGAATGCAGATGCGCGTGGACGCCGGCGGCTACGTGCGCAACCGGCCGCAGCAGCCCACCTTCTGACCGGGGAGGCATGAGGTGGCAACCATCGGGTTCACCGGCGCGGGGCGGATGGGGCGGCCGATGGTCGACCGCCTCGCGGCGGCGGGTCATCAGGTCGTCGTGCACGCGCGCCGTGAGGAGGCCAGGAAAGAACTGACCGCGGCGGGCTTCACCGCGGTCGAGGACGTCCGCGAGGCTGCCGCCTCTGCGCAGACCATGCTCGTCTGCCTGTTCTCGGATGCGCAACTGACGGAACTCGCCCCGGCGATTCTGGACGCGCTGCCCCGGGGCGCCGTGCTCGCCTCGCATGTGACAGGCGCCCCCACCACGCTGGAGAGGCTTGCGGAGCGGGGCCGGACACGCGCGGTGGAGGTGGTCGACGCCCCGGTCAGCGGCACCCCGGAGGACATCCGGGCCGGCCGGCTCACCGTCCTGCTCGGCGGCAGCGCGGAACCGGTGAAGCAGGTCACGGACACCGTGTCCGCCTACGCCGATCCGGCACTGCACACCGGGGTCCTGGGCACCGCGCTGAAGGCGAAGCTCGTGAACAACCTGCTCTTCGCGGCCAACGCCCAACTACTGGCCGCAGCAGCGGAGCTGGCGGAGACTCTCGGCATCGGCCAGCGGTCGCTGCTCGACGTCCTGGCGTGCTCCAGCGGCGGCAGCCGGGTGGGCGAATACTCCGCTGTACGCGGAGGCATCACCGTGTTCGGCGCCGAAGCCGCCCCGTTCATGGCCAAGGACGTCGCCGCCTGCCGAACTGCCGCGCGCGAACTCGGCGTCCGGCCCGGCCTGCTCTTCGACGTCGTCTCGCGCGGCCCTCTCCCGCTGGCCACCCCCGACAGCGACACGTGACCGCGCCCTCAACAACCGAAGCCCATGCCCCGCACCTGCCGGTTCCCCCACCTGTGGCACGGCGTGCGAGCCCGCAGTCCGAATCCGTGCCGGCCGGGCCATCGGATGCACACCACCTTCGAGGAGGAATCAGTGACCGACACCAGGAGTACGGGGAAATGCCCCGTCGTCCACTTCGACCACGCCATCGGCGACGGGCCGATCCACGGGCTGGTGACTGAGCTCGACCGGATGCGCGCCCAGGCCCCGGTGTTCCGCAGCGATCACGGCGAGCACGGCTACTGGGTGCTGACCAAGCACGAGCTGATCCTGGAGGCTTTCCAGAGCCCGGACGTCTTCTCCAGCCGCGCGATGGTCGTCAACAACCCGGATCCGGAATACCTGTGGATACCGGAGATGCTGGACCCGCCGGACCACACGGCCTGGCGCCGACTGCTCGGACCGTACTTCTCGCCGGGCAGGGTGGCCACGATGGAGGAGGGTGTGCGGCGCCGCTGCGTCGAACTCGTGGAAGGGCTCAAGGACCGCGGAGAATGCGATTTCGTCAGCGATTTCGCCCAGCAGTACCCGACCACGATCTTCCTCCAGCTGTTCGGGCTGCCCCTTGAGGATCTGGACACCTTCCTGGCCTGGGAAAACATGATCATGCATCCGGGGGCCGAGCAGAAGCTCGGCAAACCGGGGGAGACCCACCATGAGGTGAGGATGCGGGGGATGGGCGAGGTGATGGGCTACTTCACCGACCTGATCGCCCAGCGCCGCGTGCAGCCCCGCGACGACCTGATCAGCTCCGCTCTCACCTGGCAGATCGACGGGAAGCCGGTGGGGCAGGAGGAGTTGCTCTCCTTCTGCCTGCTGATGTTCATGGCCGGACTGGACACGGTGACCCAGACCCTTGGCTACTCCTTCCACCACCTCGCCACCCACCCCGAGGACCGCCGGCGGGTGGCCACCGAGCCGGAGGTGGTCCCGCTGGCGATCGAGGAGTTCCTGCGGGCCTACGCGATCGTGATGCCCGGCCGCCTGGTCACCCAGGACACGGACTTCCACGGCTGCCCGTTCAAGAAGGGCGACATGGTGCTGCTCCCGGTCAACTCCGCCACCCGGGACAGCGCGGTCTTCCCGGACGGCGAGGAGGTCGTCATCGACCGCTCGCCCAACCCGCACATCGGCTTCGGCAGCGGCCCGCACCGCTGCCTCGGCGCCCACCTGGCCCGCCGCGAGCTGCGCGTGGCCATGGAGGAATGGCACCGCGCCATCCCCGACTACCGGCTCGCCGACGGCGCGCGCGTGCGTGAGCACGGCGAGCAGTTGGGCATCGACACCCTGCCGCTGGTGTGGGACGTCTGACCGGAGGCCGCGGCGGCCCCGGCTCACTCGCGGACGAGGGCCGGGCGGTCGGTCCGCGGGTAGAGCCGGTAGAGCTCCGGGCGGCCGGAGATCGCGTCGCCCTGGAACCGGGCCATGTGCTGGTGGCGGGCCCACAGTTGCTCGGCGGCGTCGCCGTCGCCCGCCTCGATGGCGTCGACCAGCTGGGAGTACCACACCGCCGCGGACTTGATGACCGCACGGACGACGCCGTCTCGGGTGCCCTTGAGCGATGCCACGTACGAATCAGGGAGGAGGGTGGAGAGCAACTCGCCGATCATGGCCAGCGTGGTGTTCCCGGACACCTTCATGATCAGGAGGTGGAAGCGTGCGGCGAGCACGCCGAACTCCTCGATGTGCGTGCAGGATTCCACCTCGGTCACCAGTTCGCGCAGCTGGGCGATGTCCTCCTCACTGCGTGCCTGCGAGGCGAGCCGGGCCGCGCCCGGCTCGATGACGGACTGCGCGTCCTTCAGATCGTGGAGGGTGACGCCGCGCGCCTGGAGATGCACGCCGACCAGCCGGGCAACCGGCGCGAGCGGCATGCTGCTGACCACCGGGCCGCCGTTGACGCCCCGGCGCACCTCCACCAGTCCGTCGGACTCCAGTACCCGCAGCACTTCGCGCATGGTGGGGCGCGCGATCTGGAATGCCTCCATCAACGCGGTCTCCGACGGCAGGGCCTGACCGACGGGCAGCTGACCGTTCGCGATCATTCCGCGGATCTCGTCCGCCACGGTCTCGAAGACCCGACGGTTGCCGTTGCCCTGCCTGTTGCCTGGGTCGCTCCGCTTGGAATGCGGTACGGGCACTGCTCCTCCTTCTGTTCGTGCCGGGGATCGCCGCAAGTCGTCTCCGCGGGCCTTGCGCCGGTCGGTGGTGTCGGCCGGCGGGTAAAGCAGTCAGCGCATTCGCACCGATCCGGCGTTGGGTCGATGATGACACGCAGATCCGCCCGGCTCACGTGCGCGGGTGCCGTGGCAGGTACGGCCGGTGATTCGGGCCAACTTGCTGCAGGTCTCCGTGCGTCGCCGAGGTGTTGCAGGTCACACGTAAAACAGTAAGCTATTTCAATTGCGTGTCAAGACAATGCTGTTGACGCAGAGAAACGGACCGAGGAGGCATGGATGGACAGGCCCATGGAGGGTGTGCGCGTCCTGGAGGTCGCTCAGTTCACTTTCGTTCCCGCGGCGGGCGCGGTCCTTGCGGACTGGGGCGCGGACGTGATCAAGGTCGAGCACGCGGAGACCGGTGACGCTCAGCGCGGGCTGGTCCGGGTGATGGGTCTGGAAGCGATCTCCGGGGACACGACCTTTCACCCGATCATGGAGGGCCCGAACCGGGGCAAGCGCAGTATCGGCCTGGCCCTGGAGAAGCCGGAGGCGATCGAGGTCCTCTATGAACTCGCCCGCGCCAGTGACGTCTTTCTGACCAACTTCCTTCCCGGCGCCCGCAAGCGCCTGGGCATCGAAGTGGACGACATCCGCGCCGTCAATCCGGACATCATCTATGTGCGCGGCAGCGGCTTCGGCAACCGTGGCCCTGACGCCCTGAAGGGTGGATACGACTCCACGGCCTACTGGTCCCGCGGCGGCAGCGCCGCCGGGGTCACCCCGCCCGACGCGGACACGCTGATCGAAATGCCCTCCGGCGCGTACGGCGACTCGATCGGCGGGATGACCATCGCCGGCGGCATAGCCGCCGCGCTGTACGGGCGGAAGACGACCGGCCGCACATCCGTGCTGGACGTCTCGCTGCTCGGCGTCGGCGCCTGGGCCACCCAGTACTCGGTCAACCAGGCCCTGATGATCGGCGGCCCGCCGCCGTCCCGGCCCCCGACCAAACACGGCGCCCCGACCAACCCGCTGGTGGGCGCCTACAAGACCGCGGACGGGCGTTGGCTGATGCTGTGCATGCTGCAACCCGGCCGGTACTGGCCGGAGTTCTGCCGGACCGCGGGCCGCCCCGAGCTGGCCGTGGACGAGCGCTTCGACAGCGCGGAGAAGCTGATGGCCAACGCGGCCGAGGCCGCGGAGATCGTCGCCGAGATCATGGCATCGCGCCCGTACGACGCGTGGGCGGAGGCACTGTCGGTCGGCGAGGGGCAGTGGGCACCCGTGCAGGGGCCCTGGGACGTCGCCAACGATGCCGCGCTGCGCGCCAACGACATGATCGCGAAGGTGGTGGACGCCGAGGGATTCGATCGCGAGCTGGTCACCAACCCGGTCCAGTTCGACGAGAAAGGCGTCGAGCTGACCCGCGCCCCGCAGTTCGCCGAGCACACCGACGAGATCCTGCGCGAACTCGGCCGAAGCGACGACCAGTTGATCCAGCTGAAGATCGCGGGTGCGGTCAGCTGAGACAGGCGTCGTGAAGACCCGCCGAGGATCACCGGATCGCCGCCGATGCGGGCGGTCGTGATCTGCTCACGGGTCAGGCCGACGGCAGGGTCGGCGAGGACGACGCGGCCTCCAGGACGCAGGCGATGCGGTCGGCGATCGCGAAGATGCGGGTCTGGCCCCTGTCCCACGAGGACGACGCGGATGCCGGGCAGGGCCGTGCAGAGCTGGTCGTCGACCAGCGGCGCGAGGCCGATGGGCCACCTCGTCGAGGAGCAGGCGCGGCTTGCCCACCAGGGCGCGGCCGATAGCCACAGCTCGCTGCTCGCCTCCGGAGAGCCGGGCGGCCCTGCGGGAGCGGCGGTCGGCGACGAGCGGCATCATCTCGTACACCTGCTTCGGGTCCAACGGGCCTTCGCGGCGGGTGGCGGCGCCGGCCCGGAGGCTCTCCTCGTCCCCGAGGGACGGGAGGAGCCGCTGCCCCGCTGGGACGAGGCCGATGTCCTATGCGGGAGCGGCGGATGTCGGGAGGGCGGTGACGTCCTCGCCGTCGAAGCTGAGGGTGCCGCGGAAGGGCTTGAGGGCCCTGGTGACGGTCCGCAGGCCGGTGGACTTGCCGGCGTGCCGTTGGTGCCGACAAGGGCGAGGAGATCACCTTCTGGCAGGACCGGCCGACCCCGCACCGCTGGATGGCGGAGGTGCGGGTGACGTCGCGGCCCCTCCGTAGTCCCGCGCCCCCGCAGGGCTAAGCGCTCGGCACGCGCCCAGTTGTTTGGGCAGTCACACGCCCGCCGTACTCCAGCGCATTGGCAAGCCCGAGATCGCCAGGCTCGCCGCACGCGTCGGCCCCGGACTCCGGTTCCAACTGCTCCTCCTCTGCCCTGACCGGCCGGGCTTTCTCCGCGCGGAGCCGACCGAGTTCGTCCTCGGTGCCGCTGGTCCGCAGTTCAACGCCCAACGACGCAGTCCCTTCTGCCTCGTGCACCCATACGTGCGGAGCCTTGTGGTTGATGTCGAGGTGTCGGCGACGGAATCGAACGAGCGCCTCGGGCGGCCCACCCCATGAGGCGTGAAGTTAGGGGTACCTAACTTAGACGGTACGATGTAGTCTCATCATGTGCTGTCTACGACACGAACCGCCGCACGGGACCGCCGCGTCCTCGCTGCCGCCGTCGAACTGCTTGGTGAGACGGGCGTTGACCAATTCACCTTCGACGCTCTCGCAGGCCGGGCCGGCGTCTCCAAAGCGACCCTGTACCGGCGTTGGCCCAGCAAGAGCGAGTTGATCGCCGAGGCGGTCCGCCGACGGGTCGGGCTCTTCCTCATGGAGTTCGACCGTCAGAGCTTCCGAGGCGACGTCCTGCACGTCCTGACGGAGGTGACGGCGTGGCTCGTCCGGGACGCGGCCGTCCTGCGCACGCTGACCGACGCCAGCCGACGGGACGACGCGCTGCGTGAAGCCGTCGAGCGCCGACTCGCGTGGCCCCTGGACGCCGTATGGGAGGACGTTCTCGACAGGGCGCGTACCAGAGGGGAACTCCGCTCGGACGTGGACCTGTCCTGGCTCAATGAGCTGTGCCAGGCCGTTCTGTTCAACCGGATCCTCGTCGTTGGTGACCCTGTCACCGAAGCCTTCCTCCAGCGGCTGACCGACGAGATCATCGTCCCCACCTTCACCGGCAGCCCACCCACCTGACCTGATCCGCCTCCAGGAGCGGCCATGCCCAGGATTCATGACAGGCGCGGACCGGCCGACGGCACGGGGTCCTTGGCCAAGGGCTGACCGTTCGGCCTGGATCAGCCCGGGGGCTCCAGGCAGCCGGCCGCGCCGACCGGCCGCAAATCGGTGTCCTTCCCGGTCTTGGCCGGGCGACCGTGTCCTCCTTGGCGGGGCACTGCACAATCCCCAGGCCCTGGGCGCAACAACAGCGGATACCGCCGAGAGCCGGTGCCGGCAAAGGCCCGTCCCGCGATCGACGCTCCGCAGGCGCCGAGACGCTCGCCGGCGGGTTTCCCACAGCGAGATTGTTCTTCCCCCTCCGGTCGGCCGCTGCAAGTCACCCACGCGGCACGGCTCTGGTCTCCCCGGCCGGTGATGGCACGGGGGCACCCCACCCCGAACCCGAAGGAGTACAGACATGATTCCCCCCACAACGGAGAACAGCACCAGCGTTCTCATCTCCGGCGCCAGCGTCGCCGGCATCACGACCGCCCACTGGCTCCACCATCACGGCTTCGACGTCACCGTGGCCGAACTGGCACCCGCTCTGCGTCGCGGAGGTCAGGCGATCGACGTCCGTGGACCTGCCCTGGACATCGCCGAGCGGATGGGAGTCCTGGACACCATCCGCGGTCGCGCCACGGGCCTGCGCGGCATGACCATGGAAGACCGGCACAACAACGAGACCTTCCGCACCACCGAGGGGACCGCGACCGGCGGAACGATAGACAGCCCCGACGTCGAGATCATGCGCGACGAGCTGGTCGGGATACTCCACCAGACCACGGCCGACTCCGTGGAGTACCTGTTCGACAACGCGGTCACCGGTGTTCGGCAGGAAGAGAACGCGGTCCACGTCACCTTCAAGAACAGCGCTCCGCGTGCCTTCGACCTGGTCGTCGGTGCCGACGGACTCCACTCCACCGTACGCCGCCTGGTCTTCGGCCCAGAGGATCAGTTCACCCGCAGCGCCATCGGCAACAGGTACATCGCGCTCGTCAGCACTCCGAACTTCCTTGATCTCGACCACTGGGAGATCATCCACCGCAGCGAGAGCGGCCACATGGGTGGCGTGATGACTGTCCGCAACAACAGCGAGTTGCGGGTATTCGCCATCCTCCTCACGGACGAACGGATCACGTACGACTACCGGGACATCGAGCAGCAGAAGCAGATCGTGGCCGATCAACTCAGTGGCGAGGGCTGGAAGTTCCCCCAAGTCCTGGAGTACCTGAAGGAGGGCGCGTCCGGCTTCCACTTCCAGCCGATGGACCAGATCCACATGGACACCTGGTCCCAGGGCCGCGTGGCCCTGGTCGGGGACGCCGCTTTCAGCCCGTCACCCGCGTCGGGGCAGAGCGTGACCGTTGCCATGGTCGGCGGCTATGTTCTGGCGGGGGAACTCGCCGCCGCGCGCGACCACCGTGCCGCATTCGCCGGCTACCAGGACGAGCTACGCGGATACGTTGCCGACAACCAGGAACTCGCCCTGACCAACGTGACCAAGGCTCTCGCCAGCGACTATCAGGACTTCGGCAAGCCGGTCGGCTCACTGGTCCTCAAGACCTACTGACGCTCTGCCTCCGCGCCGTACTCGGCGAACCGGCGCCCTGGTGCTGGTCGATGTGATGCCGCGGGTGGCGGCGACGCGGTAGCGAGCGGACCTTCTCGCCATCACCCGCGGCCGGCCCGTGGGACGTTCGGCTTGCCGCACACCGCACCGGTGATCCGGTGTCAGCCCTGTGCGGCGCTCCAGGTGATGGTCTTGGTCTGGAGGTACTCGTCCAGTCCGGCCTCACCCCATTCGCGGCCCAGGCCGCTCTGCTTGTAACCGCCGAAGGCGGCGTGCGGGGTGACGGCGCCGCCACCGCCGTTGATCCCGACGGTCCCGGTGCGGATGCGCTTGGCGATCTCGTAGCCGTGCGCGGGGTCCTTCGTCCAGACCCCGCCGCTCAGGCCGAAGTCGCTGTCGTTGGCGATCCGCACGGCCTCGTCGTCGTCCCGGAACGGGATGACGACGCCGACCGGGCCGAAGAACTCCTTCTGGGCGACCGTCATGGAGTTGTCCACGTCGACGAAGAGGGTGGGTTCGACGAAAAAGCCCTTCTCCAGACCGGCGGGTCGGCCGCCGCCGTAGGCGAGCCGGGCGCCCTCCTCGGCCCCGGTACGGATCAGGGACTCGACCCTTTCCCGCTGCGCGGCACTGATCAGCGGGCCCATCACGGTCTTCGGGTCGAAGGGGTCGCCGACCCGGATCCCGTCCAGCGCGGCCGTGACCATCCCGATGAGCTCGTCCTTGCGGCTCTCGTGCACCAGGGTGCGGGTGAGCAGCGCGCAGCCCTGGCCGGCGTGCATCGTGATCCCCATGATCACGTCACCCACGGCCCGGTGCAGGTCGGCGTCGGCGCAGATGATGTTGGCGGACTTGCCGCCGAGTTCCAGTACGACCTTCTTCATCGATGATGCCGCCTGGGTGTAGACGTGTCGGCCGACGATGTCCGAACCGGTGAAACTGATCAGGTCGACCATCGGGTGGGTGGTCAGCTCCTGGCCCGCCTGCACATCGCCGGTGACCACGTTGAGTACTCCCGGGGGCAGCCCGGCCTCCTCGGCGATCTCGGCGAAGAGGAACGCCTCCAGCGGGGTGGTGGGTGCGGGCTTGAGCACCACCGTGCAGCCGGCCGCCAGGGCCGGGGCCAGCTTCATGGTGTTGAGGAAGAAGGGGAAGTTGTAGGCGGAGATCAACGCGGCCACCCCGAACGGCTCGCGGCGGATCACGCCCTGGCCGATGCCCGCGCCGGGGGTGATCGTGGGCCGCATCGGGCGCTCCCACTCGAACCCGAGCATGGCCCGCTCGGCCATGTCGCGGAAGTGCGTGATCGGGATGCCGGCCTGGATGCTCTCGGCCAGCCACCGCACCGATCCCGCCTCGCGCATGTTCAGTTCGATGATCTCGTCCCGCCGACGCTCCATGACCTCGGCCATGCGCAGCAGCACCGCGGAGCGCTCCTTGACCGACATGGTCGGCCACGGCCCCCGGTCGAAGGCACGCCGCGCGGCCTCGACGGCGCGGACCACGTCGGTTCGGGTGGCCTGCGGGACGAGACCGATGACCTCCTCGGTGGCCGGGTTGAGGACCTTGAGGTCCTCACTGCCATCACTGTCCTGCCAGACGCCGTCGATGTAGAGCGGGTATGTGCGCGCGGACATCGCATCTCCTCGTCGTGGGTGTCGTGGGTGTCTGATGACGTGACCGTGCCTCGGCGGTCAACTGCCGCGGCGGTCGCCGGAAGTTCGGGTTCCGGTGTCGGACCGATGGGACAGCGGTTCGTGAGTCCGAGGCCCGGAAGTTGAGGCGGTGGCCGTCAAGGCCCTCGTGCCGCGGCCCGCGTCGGAGAGCGCGGCCCCGGCGACACCGGTCCTGCGTGCTCCGTTCCCCGTCACTGGGCCGCCCCTTGCGCGAGCAACTCGGCCAGTACGTCGGTCGGCTCGGCGAGCAGGTGGTTCAGCACGTGGGCGCGCTTGAGGTAGAGGTGTGCGTCGTGCTCGTCGGTGAATCCCATGCCACCGTGCAGTTGGATGCATGCGGCGCCATTGGCGATGGCCGCCCGGCCCGCGACGGACTTCGCGGCCAGCAGCTGGAAGCGGGCGTCCGGGCGCGCCGAGCCGACGCTGACCGCGGCGAAGAGCGTCTGCACCACGGCGGCCTCCGACCGTAGGGCCATGTCGACGCAGGCGTGCTTGACGGCCTGGTTGACGCCGATCGGCCTGCCGAACTGCACACGGTTCTTGGCGTGTTCGGTGGCCAGCTCGGCGCTCGCCTCGGCGACCCCGGCCAGCATGGCGGCGTTGAGGACCATGGCACGGGCCTGGAGCGACTCGGTGGCGGCGGGCAGCCACTGGGACACCTCGGTGGTCTCCAGCGTCGCGGCGGCGAGCCGGGTGCCCGGGTCGATGGACTGGATCACCTCGGCCTGTCTGGGGTCCGGGGCCGCGAAGAGCCCGGCGCCGTGGGCGGTCACGACCAGCAGATGATCGCAGTCGACGGCATCGACGAGGTCGAAGGTGCCCTTGATCCCGTCCGGCCCGATCGCGCCGTCGCCCCGCAGTTCCGCCAGGCCCACCAGCGTTCGGCCGGATCCGATCCGGGTGGCGAGGTCCGCGTCGCCGCACTGTGCTGCGACGCGTGCCCCGAGCGTCGCGGCGAGGTAGGGGCCCGGTGCGAGTTGCCGGCCCAGCTCTCGGAAGAGCAGCGCCTCGTCCTCCAGGGGACGCCCCGAACCGCCGTGGCTGACGTCGAGACCGAGCGTCAGCAGGCCGATCCCACCGCCCGCCGCCCACTGCTCGCGGTCGACCGCACAGGGCTCGGCGACGCGGGCCCGCAGCGTGGGTATCGGTTGCTGGCCGGTGAGGAACTCGCGGGCAAGGCCCAGGAGTTCGAGCTGTTCCTCGGTTGGCAGAAGGTCCATGGTGTGTCCCCTTTCACCTGGGCAGACCGAGGACCCGGTCCCCGATGATGTTGCGCTGGATCTCCGACGTGCCGCCGCCGATGGAGCTGGAGAAGGCGTACAGGTAGTTGCCGACCCAGCGGTGTCCGTGATGCCGCGCGCCGCGGCGCAGCGCTTCGGGACCGACGATGTCCATCGCCAGCGCGGCGACGTCCTTGTAGAGGTTCGAGTAGTGCAGCTTGAGCATCGAGCCCTTCGGACCCGGGGTGTCGGACTGCATGCTGCGGCAGATGCCCACGTAGGTCATCGCCCGCAGCGCCGCGACGTCGGCACGCGCCCGTGCCAGCCGCCGGGCCGTCTCGTCGTCGGCGAGGGCGGGTCGGCGACGGTCGGGGCCCACGTGGTCGCGTGCATGGTCGATGAGGTCCTCGACGATCCGGGCCAGATGGACCTGGGAGGCGGTGAACGCGGTGCCACGCTCGAAGGCGAGGGTGGACATCGCGACGCTCCAGCCGTTGCCGAGACCACCGACCACGTTCGTCAGCGGGATGCGCACCTCGTCGTAGAAGACCTCGCAGAACTCCGCCCCGCCGTCCATCGTGCGGATCGGGCGGACCTCGATGCCGGGACTGCGCATGTCGCAGACGACCCAGGTGATGCCCTGATGCTTGGTGCCCGAGGAGTCGGTGCGCACCAACAGTTCCTGGTAGTCGGCCGAGGCGGCGAAGCTGGTCCACACCTTCTGCCCGGTGACGACGAGTTCGTCGCCGTCGATCTCCGCCCTGGTGCGCAGCGAGGCGAGGTCGGAGCCCGCCTCCGGCTCGGAGAAGCCCTGGCACCACACCACCTCGCCCCGCAGGATCTTCGGCAGGTGGAGGTTCTTCTGTTCCGGGGTGGCACGGGTGATGAGTGTGGGTCCCGCGTGGCTGAGCCCGACGAAGCAGGCGTCGATCGAGGGCAGCCCGTGCGCGGCGTACTCCTCGTACCAGATGAGTTGTTCCGCCAGGGTGGAGCCGCGCCCGCCGTACTCGGACGGCCAGGAGATGCCCGCCCAGCCTCCCTCCCACTGGGTGCGCTGCCAGGCGAGGTCGTGCTCGCGGATGCCCTGGGCGTCTTCGGGCCGGGACGCGCGGGGTTTGTTCTCTTCCAGCCAGGTGCGTACCTGGTCGCGGAACTCCAGCTGCTCAGTGGTGAAGTCCAGATCCATGGGGCCTCCTCGACAGGGGCGTTTCCGAAGGCCCCCGTAGGTAGGGGCGAGAGTCAGAAGTGAACTTGTTGTCTACATCATGCGTGCTCACAATCAGTCATGTGAACAGCAAGGAAGGCTTCAGATTTGATGGTGACGAGACTGTCATAAGCCATTGTTTCTGACAGTTGTATCCGCTATGACTATGAGGGGCCGCCCGCTGATTGGCAACCATCGTCCGGAGCGGCTCACAACTCGTCGGTCAAGGGACAGGGCGTCGGTGCAGATGTGTGGACGAGCGGGTGCGCCAGGGGGAACCGTCGCCCTGTCGAGGACGCGGAGAGCGTCAATCACATCTCTGTGGCCCGGGAGTCGGCCGGCCTCTGCCGGGCCCTCAGGACCGCGCCGGGTCCCGAACTCGACGGCGCACGGCCGGTCAACGGTGTCTCCGCGTGGTCGTCTCCGCAGGGAGCACGGGCGCCGGCGGCAACGGGCGCGAGAACGGCATCGGCGCCGTCGAGGACTTCACCGATGCCACGGGGGTCCGGGTGGAGCTGGGCGGACAGACCAGGGACCCGTTCGGGCTCGGCCGAGCCGAGCCGCAGCGCATCAGCCAAGGAGCGCGGATGTATCGATCAGGCATACCGGCGCCGGTCATCGTGGCCGGGGCCAGGACAGCCGTCGGCCGGGCCTTCAAGGGCAGCCTGCGGGACACCACGGCGATGAACCTCGCGCGTGTCGTCGTCGAGGAGGTGCTGCGCCGCTCGGGACTGGACGCAGCGCTCATCGATGACATCATCCTCGCCGAGTCCAACTACGGCGGCGGCGACCTCGCCCGGTATGCCGCCGTCGAGGCGGGCATGCACCAGGTGCCCGGACAGGCCGTCAACCGGCACTGCGCCGGCAGCCTGACGGCCATCGGAGACGCGGCGGCGGTGATCGCCGCCGGGGCCGAGCGGGCCGTCATCGCGGGCGGCGTCGAGTCGACCTCGACCGCGCCGGTGCAGAAGTTCCGGGTCCCCGGCACCGAGGACTCCTTCGCGGAGCGGTGGATGTCGCCGTCGCATCCGGCCACGCCCGAGGCGTCCAACCGCGACATGTCGCTCACCGTCGGCTGGAACACCGCCCGTGAAGTGGGCATCACCCGTGAGGAGATGGACGCCTGGGCGGCCCGCTCCCACCAGCGGGCGATCGCCGCCATCGACACGGGCGCGTTCACCGAGGAGATCGTCCCCGTACGAGCCCTGCGCCCCGACGGCTCCTTCGCCGACTTCGCCGTCGACGAGCACCCCCGCCGCGACACCAGCGTCGAGAAGCTCGCCGGGCTCAAGGTCCTGCACCCCGAGATCGAGGGTTTCTCCATCACCGCGGGCAACGCCGCCGGTCTCAACGACGGGGCGGCGGCCGTCGCCGTCACCGACAGCGCGTTCGCCGCGGAGCAGGGACTGACCGTCCTCGCCGAGATCCGCGCCTGGGCGGCCACGGCGATCGAGCCCGCGCGTACCGGCCTCGCCGTCCTGGACGTCATCCCCAAGGTGCTTCAGCGCGCCGGTCTCGGAGTCTCCGACATCGCGCTGTGGGAGATCAACGAGGCCTTCGCCTCCGTGCCGGTCGCCGCGTGCAAGAAGCTCGGCATCGACGAGGAGCTTGTCAACACGGCGGGCAGCGGCTGCAGTCTCGGCCATCCGGTGGCCGCCTCCGGTGCCCGCATGGTCGTCACGCTGCTGCACGAACTGCGGCGGCGCGGTGGCGGGTACGGCGTCGCGGCGATGTGCGCGGGCGGCGGCCAGGCCGGCGCCGTCCTCCTCCACGTTCCCGGCGAGCGGCGGCAGAGGGCATGACCTGCACCCACATCGAGCTTCCCGGCTCGGGGGTACGGCTCGCCGCCGACGTATGGACCTCCCGCGGGCGCCGCTCCCCGCACCACGGTCTGGTCGTCCTGCTGCACGGCGGCGGGCAGACCCGGCACTCGTGGCGGCGCACGGGGGAGCGGCTCGCCGCCGCCGGCTGGGTCGCGGTCACTGTCGACCTGCGCGGCCACGGCGACAGCCAGTGGGCCCCCGACGGAGACTACGGCGTAAGTGCCAACCTGACCGACATCCGCATCCTGGTGGCCGAGCTCAAGCGGACCCGGGGCGACCTGCCGGTGGCCCTGGTCGGTGCCTCCCTGGGCGGCAAGGCCGCGCTCCTGGCCCTCGGCGAGGACCCGGGACTCGCCCGGGCACTGGTGATGGTGGACATCGCGCTGACGGTCGAGGCCAAGGGCGGCAACCGCATCAAGCAGTTCATGCGGGGCGCACCCGACGGGTTCGGCTCGCTGCGGGAGGCGGCGGACGCGATCGCCGCGTACAACCCGCATCGCAAGCAGCCCGGTTCGCTGGAGGGGCTGAAGAAGAACATGCGCGAGCGGGACGGCCGCTGGTACTGGCACTGGGACCCCGCGATGGTCGCGCCCCACCCCCAGGCCGCCGACTCCGCCGTTATCCACCGCCGCTCCCGGCACGCCGCTCGCAGGCTCACCTGCCCGGTGTTGCTCGTGCGCGGCAGGGAGTCCGACGTCGTCTCGGACGCCGGCGTTACCGAGATGCGGGATCTGATCCCCGACCTGACGGTCACCGACGTCCGCGAAGTCGGGCACATGGTGGCCGGCGACGACAACGACGTGTTCTCCGAGCGTCTCCTCGACTTTCTCGACCAGGCGATACCGCCCGCATCCGCGAAGGAAGTGGGCTGACCATGCACCCGCACGACGCTCCCGGCGACGGCGTTCCCGGCCATGACGTTCCCGGCCGCGCCGCCGCGGCCGTCGAGAAGCTCGACCGCGTCGTCATCCGCATCGCCGGCGACTCCGGCGACGGCATGCAACTGGCCGGCGACCGGTTCACCGCCGGCGCCGCCGTCTCCGGCAACGACCTCGCCACCCAGCCGAACTTCCCCGCCGAGATCCGCGCGCCCCAGGGCACACTGCCCGGCGTCTCCAGCTTCCAGATCCAGATCGCGGACCACGACGTGCTCACCGCCGGCGACCGGCCCGACGTCCTCGTCGCGATGAACCCGGCCGCGCCACGACGCCCACACCGACGATCCCGAGTACGCCTACGCCCTCTCCCGGCTGTCCGGGCAGAACCTCGAACACACTCTCACGGGCGTCCTGCGTGCCGTCCAACGCCCCACGTACGACGAACTGGTGCGCTCCCGGACCACGCGCGCCTCCGCGGGCGAGACCACCTCGCGGCTCCAGCGGACGCTGCGAGGTCACCACACCTGGACCGTCCGCTGAGAAAGACATGACCATGGCATTCGATGGGCGGGAGCGTGACCTGTGGCGCTGAAGTTCAACCTCACGTTTCCCATGCGGGCGGTCAAGCACTACGAGCGCTGGATCGGTGGCGGCGGGGGCCTGGGCGCGGTCGCGCGCGTGGTCGAGGAGGCCGGCTTCGACGCGGTCTCCATGAGCGAACACCCGTATCCGGACCGCAAGTGGCTTGCGGGCGGCGGGCACCATGCCTTCGACCCCTTCGTGTCGCTGAGCATGATGGCCGCCGCCACCGAGCGCCTGCGGGTGATCACCTATGCGATGGTGGCCGGCTACCGCAGCCCTTTTCTGGCGGCCAAGTCGGCGGCCAGCCTCGATCTGCTCTCCGGCGGCCGGCTCACACTGGGGATGGCGTCCGGTTACCTGGAGCCGGAGTTCGAGGCGCTCGGCGCCGACTTCGGACGACGCGGCAAGCTCCTCGACGAGGCGATCGCCGCGATGCGCGCCACCTGGGCGGGGGAGGAGCACCACGGTCCGGAGTACGGCGTTCAGGGGCATCTGGCGCTGCCCGGCCCCGCACAGCAGGGCGGGCCACCGATCTGGATCGGCGGCAACAGCGCGGCCGCCCAGCGACGCGCGCGGGAACTGGCGGACGGCTGGATGCCGATGGCGCAGTCCGCGCAGATGGCCGAGATCACCCGGACGCCACCGCTGACAGACCTCGCGACCCTGCGCCGGATGGTGAGCGAGCAGAACGCACACCGGGCCGAGGCGGGCAACCCCCGGGCAGACATCTCGTTCGTCACCTTCGAGAACGACCTGTTGCGCAGCGCCGACGTGACGGCGTTCTGCGACGCCCTGGAGCCGCGGCTGGACGACTACGCCGACGCCGGAGTCACCTGGATCACCATCGAGCCGGCCAGCCGCAGCTTCGCCGACTTCCAGGCCGATGTCACGACGCTGGGCCGACGGCTCCTGAAGCACTGAGCTGCCGCGCGACGCCGTGAACAAGGTCCTCAAGGCCACGCTGCATGCCGGCTTCACCCGCTGAGCCCGGATCGCGCGGCTACCGCAGGTACTCAAGGAGAGGTGCGTGACACGACAAGGTGTCCACGACCGGCAATGAGCAGCAGTCCGGCGCCATGACGCGCGCCCTCGTGCCCCCGCTGCGCGGCGAGGCCGCCGTCCTGGGGGAGGCCCTGGCCGCGGCGGCACGGCAGTTCGGCGAGCGCGAGGCGTACGTCGACGGCGCCGACCGGATCACCTTCGGTGGCTGGCACCGGCAGGCGGACTCGGTGGCCGCGGAGCTGGCGGCACGCGGGGTCCGGCATGGGGACGTGGTGGCACTGATGCTGCCCTCCGGCATCGACTTCGCCGTCGCCTATGCCGCGATCCTGCGGCTCGGCGCGGTGGCCACCGGCCTCAACACCCGCCTGGGCGCCCAGGAAACGATGGAAATCCTCGGTCGCTGCGGGCCCGTCCTGGTGATCAGGGACGCCGGTGCGGACCTGCCCCCCGTCCCCGCCCGCTTCCCGCTGATGTCCCGCGAGGAACTCACCGCCGCCCGAAATGGGGCGCCGGGCTCCTTCCCACGGGAGCAGGTGGCGCCGGACGACCCGGCGGTCATCATCTGGACCAGCGGCACGACCGGGGCGCCCAAGGGCGCGTGGTTCGACCACTGCGGCCTTGCGGCGGCGGCCGTGACCTCGGGGGTGATGAGCGCGCCGTTCGACCGCCGGTTGTTCGCCACCCCGTTCGCACACGCCGGATACATGGCGAAGGTCTGGGACCAACTGACGTGGGGCATCGCGCTGGTGATCAGTTCCGTACCGTGGAAGGCCACCGCGATGGCGGACCTTCTGGAGAGTGAACGCGTCACCGTGGGGGCCGCCGTGCCCACCCAGTGGACGAAGCTGCTGGAGGAGCCAGGCATCGAGCACCGCGCTTTCCCGCATCTGCGGCTGGGCATCAGCGCCACCGCCCCGGCCCCGCCGGAACTGGTAGAGGGCGTCAATCGCGTGCTCGGCACGCCGCTCGTCGTGCGCTATGCGATGACGGAGTCACCCAGTATCACCGGAACGGATCCCGGCGACCCGACGGAGGTGCAGTTCCGCACCGTCGGACGCCCGCAGACCGGGGTGGAGGTGGAGGTCGTGGACGACGACGGGCACGCTCTGGCGCCCGGATCGGTCGGGCGCGTGCGGGTGCGCGGCGCCTGTGTCATGCGCGGCTACTGGCGCGACCCGGTGCGCACGGCGGAGACGCTCGACGACGAGGGTTGGTTGCGTACCGGCGATCTGGGCACCTTCACGTCCCAGGGCCACCTCGTGCTGACCGGGCGGTCCACCGACGTCTACCTGCGCGGGGGGTACAACATCTACCCGCTGGAGGTCGAGAACGTACTCGGCGAGCACCCGCGGATCGCCCGCGTAGCGGTGGTGGGTACCCCGGCCCCGGTCATCGGCGAGATCGGCGTCGCGTTCGTCGTGCCCCGGGAGGCGGCTGACCCGCCACGCCTCGACGAACTGCGCGCCTGGACCCGTCGCCGGCTCGCCGACTACAAGGCCCCGGACCGACTGGAGATCGTCGACGCGCTGCCCCTGACCCCGATGCTGAAGGTGGACCGGACGGCGCTGCGGGGGCTGGCTGCTCTGTGAGGGCGCGGAGTTGCTCCCGGAGCCGAGGTGAGGTCCGGAGTCCCTGCGCTGGGGGCGCCCGCCCGGTCACTTCCTCTCGCGGGGCAACTTCAGTACGCGCTCGGCGATCTGGTTGCGGCTGATCTCCGAAGTGCCTCCGCCGATGCTGAGCCCCCTGCTGTAGAGGAGCGCGCCGACGACCTCGGGCTCGGCTCCCGTCAGGGCGGTCGGCCCGCACAGAGCAAGGGCCAGCGAGGTCGCACGCTGGGCGTGCTCCGCCGACAGCAGCTTGCCGATGTTCCCGTCGGTGCCGCCATCGAGACCCTCGATCGTCGCCTGCACCTGTCGCAGGTTGAGCATGGTCATCGCGGCTTCCTCGGCGATCACCTGACCGAGACGCTGCCGCAGCGGTCCGTCCGCGCCGCCGTGGCGTACGGCCAGGTCCGTCAGGACCCCGGCGTCGACCGCGGTGCCGCCCTGGCCGGTACCGATGCTCACGCGCTCGTTGCCGATGGTGGCGCGGGCGACGGTCCAGCCGGCGCCCACCTCGCCCACCACGTCCGCGTCGGGCACGAACACGTCGTCGAGGAAGACCTCGTTGAACGCGGATGCCCCGGTCATGTCCCGCAGCGGCCGGATCTCCACGCCCTCGGCGTGCAGATCGACGACCATCATCGTCACCCCGGCGTGCTTGGGTGCCGACGGGTCGGTGCGGACGGTGATCAGTCCGCGGTGGCAGCGCTGGGCGTCACTCGTCCAGGTCTTCTGGCCGTTGAGCAGCCAGCCACCCTCGGTCCTGCGGGCGGCTGTGCGGATGGCGGCCGCGTCCGACCCGGCCTCGGGCTCGCTGAACAGCTGGCAGAACCGCAGCTCGCCGCTGAGGCCGGGCCACACCCAGCGCTCGCGCTGGGCCGGGGTTCCGTGCTGCACCAGGGTCGGCAGGATCCAGGCGCCGACGCCCAGGTCGGGCTGGTCGACGCCGCGCAGTTCCTCCTCGACGACCAGCTGCTCCACCGGCCCGGCGGATCGGCCGAAGGGGCGTGGGTAGTGCGGGACGAGATAGCCGGACCGGGCCAGCGCCGCCTGCCGCTCCCCGGCGGGCAGCGTGTCGAGTTCGGTGCGCAGCGCCCGGACCTCGGCCCGGAACGACGCGGCCTCCTCGGGGAGTTCGGGCACCGCGGCCACGGAGCAGGCGGCGACCGCGCCGGTGACGACGTCGTCCGTGGCCCGCGCACCGAACAGCGTCTCCAGCGCCAGCGCGCGCTTGAAGTACAGGTGGGCGTCGTGCTCCCAGGTGTAGCCGATGCCGCCGTGCAACTGGATGTTCCGACCCGCGCAGTGCGTGGCGGCGGGCAGCGCCTGGGCCGCGGCGAGGGCCGCGGCGTACGCACCCTCCTGCGCCGACAGCGCGGGCCGGGCGGCACCCCACGCGGCCGCGGCGGCGAGTTCGGCGGCGACCAGCATGTCCGCGCACTGGTGCTTGACGGCCTGGAAGGATCCGATCGGGCGGCCGAACTGCTCACGGGAGAGGGCGTGGTCGCGGGCCTGCGACGTGCAGGTGTCGGCGATGCCCGCGGCCTCGGCGGCGGCCAGCGTCCTGGCGACGCGCACCGCCTCCGCGTACGCACCGCGCAGTACCGCGGACTCGTCGACCGGGACGGCCGCGCAGACCACAGTGGTCACATGCCGGGTGGGATCGAGGCTGTCGCCCTCCCGCACGGTCAGTCCGGGGCTGTCGTGGTCGAGTACGACGACATCGGCACCGACCGCCAGCACCAGCAGGTCGGTGATGCCCGCGCAGAGCGCGGGCATCTCGCCGTCGAGTTGCCCGTCATGGAGCGAGAGTGCGTCCGGCACCAGGCCGATCGCGGCCGTGGTGACGCCGGAAGCCAGTACGGGCAGCCACTTCGCTCGTCGCAGGGCGTCGCCGGCCCGGTCGATGACCGCCGAGGCGATCACGGTGGACAGGAAGGGGCCGGGAGCGACCACCCGCCCGAACTCCTCGACCACGACGGCCGTTTCGGCGAGGCCGAAGCCCTGGCCGCCGACCTCCTCGGGCAGATGCAACCCCAGCCAGCCGAGTTTTTCGAGCTGCGGCCAGTACGCCGGAGGCGCACCGGATCCCCCGTCGAGCGCCTCACGCGCCGGACCGGTGCCGCCCTGGGCCGTGAGGAAGGAACGCGCCACCTCCGCCAGGCTCCGGTGGTCGGCGTGGACTGCGAGAGATGCCATCGAGTGTCCCCGGTGTGTGGTGGATGCCGGATCGGCGGGGAGCCTTGGCCGCAGGCCGCGGTGCGAGGCCTGCGGCTGTCCCCTGCGGGGCCCGCATCCCAGGGCAAGCTCATCCCAGCCGTGCGTCACGCCAGCGTATCTGACGCACCCGTCATGTCAAGGGAAGGTGTGGTGCGTCAAAGTCTCCACGTTGCCTCGTGCCAGGGCGGGTCAGGGTGTGGTCGCCTTCCGCCCATCCGGAGCTGGGGCCTCAACGGGGAGAATTTCCAACTCATACGGGTGTGGAAGTCGAGCATCGGCGTGACGGCCCGCGAGCGGGTCCACTGCCCAGTGCGCCGGACGGCTGGAAAGCCCGGTCCTGCACGAGTCTTGTCTCGCCTCCTTGCGGGGGCTACTTTTCTGACGTCGTGTACTTCTGATGCCGAGGAACTTCGTGTCCGTGCTGCCGGTGCGGACTACGACGGTTCTGTCGGCTGATTGTTGTGGCAGCGGAGGAGCGAGGCATGGGCGCTGGGCCTGACGGGATCGACGGGGCGCGGTTACTGGAGAGGTACGGCCCCTGGGCCGTGATCGCGGGCGCCTCGGAGGGCATGGGCCGCGACTACGCCCGCATGCTCGCCGGGCATGGACTCAACTGTGTCCTGGTCTCACGTCGCAAGGCGCTGCTCGACGAACAGGCCGCCGGCCTCGAACGTGACCACGGGATCCGGACCCGCGTGATCGCGCTCGACCTGTCCGAACATGACGCCGCCCAGCGCCTGTTCGACCTGACGTCCGACCTCGACGTCGGGCTGTACATCTCCAACGCCGGTGCCGATCCACGCGGCGCCTACTTCCTGGACTGCCCGATCGGCGACTGGCTGGGAATGCTCCAGCGCAACACCGCGACGGTGATGGGCTCGTGCCACCGTTTCGCCACCGCGATGAAGCGGCGCGGGCACGGCGGGATTCTGATCATGGCCTCCGGCGCCGGACTCGGCGGCGGACCGCGGTTGGCGGTGTACTCGGCGACCAAGGCGTTCGAGATCGCGTTCGCGGAGTCGCTCTGGTCCGAGCTGGGACCGCATGGCATCGACGTGACCTGTCTCGTCGCGCCGGCGACCGACACGCCAGCCCTGCGGCGGCTGCTCGAACGCAGTGGGCTGAAGCCCGAGGGACTGTTCGCCTCCGAGGAGGTCGCGCGTACCGGACTGCGCGAGCTGGGCCGCGGCCCGACCTACATCTTCCCGTTCGCGGACGTCACGCCGGAGCAGGCGGCAGCCCACAGTGAGGCCCGCCGGGAGCGGGTGGAGAAGGTGGCGCGCTCTTCGGCCGCGATGTTCTACGGCAAAGACGACTAGCGATGCGCGTCAGGGGCGCGCCGCCGCCGGTCGCCGCTTCGCCGCCGCCTTCGTTCGACGCTTCGCCCATACGTCGCTTGGAACGAAACCCCTGAGGAGCCCTGATGAGCGCTGCCCTGCTCGACCTCACCGGCAAGGCCGCTCTGGTCACCGGTGGTGCCCGCGGCCTCGGACTCGACATCGCCAGGACGCTCGCCGCCGCGGGCGCCGCCGTCATGATCATGGACTTTCGTGAGGCCGAGGGACTGAAGGCCAAGGCCGAACTCAGTGCCGAGGGGTTTTCCGCCGGCTTGGTGCTGGGTGACGTACGTGTGGCCGCGGACGCCACCCGCGCCGTGGCGGCGACGGTCACCGCCTTCGGCTCGATCGACATCCTCGTCAACAACGCCGCCGTCTTCAGCGTGATCCGCACCGACCGGCTCACGGAAGACGAGTGGAACCGCGTCATCGACATCGACCTCAAGGGCACCCACCTGATGTGCCAGGCGGCCATGCGGGCCATGCTCGACCAGCCCGACGCCTCCTGCCGGATCGTCAACATCGCGTCCGTGGGAGGTATCGCCCCCGTGGTGGCCGACGGACTCATGGTCCACTACAACGCCGCCAAGGCCGGGGTCATCAGCTACACCCGCACCCTGGCCAAGGAGCTCATGAGCAGCGGGATCCGCGTCAACTGCGTGGCGCCCGGCTCGATGGGCCTGACGCCCGGAAACCAGGAGGTCCTGGTGGACGCGACACCGGAGCAGACCGAGAAGTTCGCCGCCGTCAGCACCGCAGGAGCCCAGACGTCGACGGACGAGGTCGCTCGCATGGTCCTCGCCCTCGCCAGCCCCCTCGCGGACGGCATGCGAGGCCAGACCGTGGTCGTCGACGGCGGCCTGCTCCTGATGCCTTAGGGCCGCCCAACACCGCGACGAAGGAGACACTGTGGACAGTAGGCCCGACCCCGGGCGCCGTAGCGCCGAACCCGCCGTGACCGCAGCGGTCGGCGAAGTGCTGGTGCGATACGCGACCGGCATCGACCGCCGTGACTGGGAGTTGTTCCGCAGCTGCTTCACCGAGGACTGTCGGGTCGACTACGGCAAGATGCCCACCGGGGAAGTCCTGCAGTGGACCCGCGCCGAGGACATAACGGCGTGGATGGAGGCGGCGCACCGGGACATGGGCCACACCCTCCACCGCATCACCAACCAGCGCGTCGAGGAGGACGACGGCGGCCGGGTGACGGCGTGCTGTTACGTGGATGTGCTCCTGACCACCCCGGACGGTCGGCTCATCATGAACGGGGTCGGCTTCTACAACGACCGCCTGGTGGCGACCACCGACGGGTGGAAGATCGCGGAGAGACAGTTCACCTCCGTCCTCATGAGGCCCGGCCAGACATGAGCAGACCGGCGGTCATCCTGCCTGGGCACTGCTGTTCGCCCATCTCGAGATCGAGTCCACGGTGGACGTCTGCCGAGGCGTCCTGCGGGCACCGACAGCGATGCGGGACGCAGGTCATTCACGAGGGTGGATCAATACCATTTCAGGAGGCCGTCGCGTGACGGATCCCATCACCTCACACCAGCCGCGCGCCGTCGGTTCAGGAACGGGAACCGACCTTGCCGCACTGATTCTGCGCGGCACCCTGGGCCCGATGCTCTTCGTCCACGGGTGGAACAAGGTCGCGGGCCCCGGGGGACTGCGCGGCACCACGGGGTGGTTCGAGTCGCTGGGGCTCAAGCCCGCGGCCGTGCACGCCCGACTCGCCGCCGCCACGGAGATGACGGCCGGCGCTGCCCTCACGGTCGGCGCCGCCCACCCCCTGCCCGCCGCGGCTGCCATCGGTCTGATGACGGTCGCGGGGCGTACCGACCACCGCGGCAAGGGGTTCTTCGTCTTCAAGGGCGGCTGGGAGTACACCGGTGTCGTGGCGGGTGCCGCCGTGGCGCTGGCCACGCTGGGCCACGGCAGGTACTCGGTCGACCGCTTCCTGCCCCGCCGCCGTGCCGGACTCCGCGATGCCCTGCTTGCCGTGGGCCTGGGTACGGCGGGAGCCGCGCTGCTGCTCAAGGTCTCCTACCGGCCCGATGAGTCGCCCGAGCCGGAGATGACCACAGAGACTACGTGACGAGCATCAGTTGCCGATCCGCCGCGCGGTGGCACCTCCCGGCGGATCGGCCCGGTTCCCGGCATCGCATGCCCTCCGCCCGCACCCCGCGAGCCTGCGCTCACTCGATGACCAGCGTTGCCGCGATCGAAGAGAACTGGTATATCTGACGACCATGTCACATTCATTCGTGGATGCCGGACCGGCTGGGAGTGCGGAGGCGTGGACTGCGCGGCCGGCCACTCAGGGGCCCGACGCGCAGGCGTTCGGCGCATTCATCGAGGCCGTCAGAAGGCTTCAGACGGCCGTGGTGACCGTCGCTCCCCCCGCCGTGGTGACCGCGGACCTCCTCAGCTCGCTGCGACGGATCACAGAACGCCTCGAAGAGTACGAAGTCCTGGAAGACGAGCGTCTCGTGGCAGCGGCGGTGCTCTTCGGACCGGGCCACCCGCTGCTCGTGCCGTACACCCTCGAGGCACTGGACGACCGGTCGCTGCGGGCGAGGGTCACGTTCGGCACGGAGCATCTCGGTGGGAACGGCGCGGTGCACGGCGGCTTTCTGCCCCTGCTCTTCGACGACCTGCTCGGCACGTTCGTCAGCGCCAAGGGGCAGCAGGGTTCACGTACCGCATTTCTGACAGTCAACTACCGTAAGATCACGCCCATCCACCGCGAGCTGCAACTCGACGCGACGATCGACAGGATCGACGGCCGCAAGACCTTCGTCTCCGGGCGGCTGCGCGACGGCGAGGACCTGCTGGCCGCCGCCGAGGCACTGTTCGTACAGCTGCGGCCCGGCCAGCCATGACGGACGACACCGGGGCGAAGTCGACCGGTACTCCCGACGAGCCGGTCGCGCGCTTCATGGAGGAACGCGCGCGCGGTGTGGAGCTGTTCCATCGTCCGGTTCCACGACTTCGGGCGGCCGGAGACGGTCGAGCTGTTCGCCCGCGAGGTCGCCGCGGTGGTCCGTGGCGCAGGCGTCGGCAGGCTCTCGTCCCCGTCCCGGGACGAGAGCCCATCCCGATCCCGGACAGCAGGAGGACACACTGACGCTGAGCGGGTGACCGATGGTCCGCGCGAGCCGCAGCCCCGCCAGGGAACGTGACAAGGAGCGGGTCTCCGGAACGTCAAGCGCGCCGCCGCTCCCTCGGCGAGGCGGAGCACCGGCCGTCCAACGCGCGGTGGGTAGGTTCCGGTCGGGAAAGGGTGCGGCTCGTTGCCGATGGCTCGGCCGCGGCGACCGCAGGAAGCTGACGGACGGTGCCGCTTCACGCCTGTGTCCTGACCGTCGCCCGCCGGCCTTCGGGGTCGGGAATACCGGGAAGAGAAGAGCGGTGGAGCGACGTGAACATCGCTCCACTGCTTCTTGCGTCGTACGCAGCGACTACCGCCCCCGCCACACCGGCGCGCGCTTCTCGACGAACGCGAGGGCGCCTTCCTTCGCGTCCTCGGAGGCGACGATGAGCGGCAGGGCCTGCGCCGTCGCGGCCCAGCCCGGTTCCTCCCGGGGGCGTTCGCCCGCCGGTCCCTGCGCGAGGGCGATCCGCTTGTGGGCCTGCACCGCCAGCGGGGCGTTGGCCGCGATCGTGCGGGCCAGGCCGAGCGCCGTATCCAGGACTTCGGGGCCCGGCACCACACGGTTGACGAGGTTGAGTTCCGCCGCGCGGCGCGCGGTGATCGGCTCGCCGGTGAGCAGCAGCTCCATCGCCACCACTGCCGGCAGTCTGTCCATGAGCCGGAACGCCCCGCCTGCAGCGGCGACCAGCCCCCGTTTGACCTCGGGCAGGCCGAACTGCGCGTGCTCGGCGGCCACTACGAGGTCGCTGGCCAGCGCGAGCTCCGTACCACCCCCCAGCGCAAGGCCGTTGACGGCGGCGATCGTGGGCTTGCTGATGGCGTGTGAGACGTAGCCGGCCAGGCCCCAGTGCTCCCGGCCGGGCGGAATCACCGGTTCGCCCCGGCTGATGGCCTTGAGGTCGGCCCCGGCGCAGAACGCCTTGTCGCCGGCTCCGGTGAGCACCACCACCCGTACCTCCTGGTCGCGCTCCGCCTCCTCCAGCGCGTCACCGACCCGGATGCACATCTCGGCATTGACCGCGTTGCGGGCGGACGGACGGTTCAGGGTGATGAGCATGACGGCGTCCAGCCGTTCCACCAGCGCTGCCGGCTCCGCTCCGGCAGCGCCGGCTGTGGGCGGGTGCTCCGCGTTCATGAGTCTCCTTCGACGAGGGTTGACCGCGGACCGCCGGCCAGGGTCCTCGGACCCGCCGCAGCCTGTTCGCGCCGCTCAGTCACTGGAGGGCAGCGGTTTGGCGGTCTTGAGCGTCAGCGTCTTGCCGTCGAGGGCGAGCGAGCCCGCACCGGCGTGCGTGACGAGGACCTCGACGGTGTTGTCGTCGTCCGTGTAGCGCTTGCCGAGGAGGCTGCCCTCGGCGAAGCCGGCGTCGATCGCGAATCCCCGCGCGGGATCGGCGGTGAGGTCGATCATGGGGTGACCACCACAGTGCAGTACGGCGTCCGCGTTGTTCCCGCGCACCACGATGACCTCCGTCCCGCAGACCTGGCTGCGCAGACGGGCTCCGGTTTTCAGCATGCTGTTCTCCTCCGTCACCGGTGTGAACCCGCCTCGGCGACAATCCCGGCGACGATGTCCTTGCGCAGGATCTTGCCGGTGGCAGTGGCGGGAAGCGTGCCCTGGAAGATGACACGGTCGGGGGTGCGTGAGCCACGCAGCCGCTCGCGCACGTACTGGCGCAACTGTTCCTCGTGGAGTTCGGCCCCGTCCTCGACGACCACGGCGGCGACGATGGCCTGGCCCCAGTGGTCGTCCGGTATCCCGACGACGGCGACGGAGCGCACCTGCGGGTGGGTGACGAGCACGTCCTCGATCTCGGCGGGTGCGATGTTCTCGCCGCCGCGGATGATGGTGTCGTCGCCTCGTCCGACGATGAACAGATAGCCGTCTGCGTCCTGGTGGGCCAGGTCGCGGGTGGGGAACCAGCCCTCGCTGTCCAGCACCGATGCGGAACCCAGGTACTCGCCGGAGACCTGCGCTCCGCGCACCCACAGCTCGCCCTGCTCGCCGGGCGCCACGGGGTCGCCCACGGGGTCACGGATCTCCGCCTCGATGCCGGGCACCGGCCGGCCGATGGAGGCGAGCCGGGCTTGCACGAGTGGGTCGGTGCTGTTCAGGGCCGCCCGGTGGTCGTCGGGGCCGAGCAGCGCGATGGTCGAGCTGGTCTCGGTGAGCCCGTAGGCGTTGACGAAGTCGGCCTCGGGGAAGGCGTTGAGGGCCGCTTCGAGGGTGGGGCGGGGCATGCGCGACCCGCCGTAGGACAGGGTCCGCAGCGTCGGGACGTCGGCGGTCGCCCCCTTCGGCAGGCACTGCACGATGCGTTCGAGCATCGTCGGCACCACCATCGCCGACGTCGCGCCCTCCTCGCGGGCGAGGTCGATCCAGCGCCGCGGCTCGAAGTCCGGCAGGTAGACCATCCGGCGTCCGGCGTAGAAGTTCGTCAGAACCGTGCCCGTACCCGCGACGTGGTAAGGCGGGACGCTGATCAGCGCGGCGTCCGTCCCGGCCGCGGAGGCGAACTCCACCGTACCCATCACGTAACTGAGCAGATGGCTGTGGCGCAGCACGACGCCCTTGGGCACCGAGGTCGTGCCGCTGGTGAACAGGACGATGGCGGGATCGTTCGGGTCTACGGTCCGTGGCGGCAGAGGCTCTTCGGTGCGGGCCCGCACCCGGGCCATGAAGTCGTCGGTGGTGACGAGCCGGGCGCGGGACGAGGCGGCGGCCACGCGGTAGCGGGGCTCCACGATCACCAGCGCCCCCTCGATCCGGTTGATCAGTTCGGTGAGCTGGACGTGGCCGAGGCGGTAGTTGACGGGGGAGAAGGGGATGCCCGCGTGGGCCGCCGCGAACAGCAGCGTGGACTGCTCGATGCCGGACCCGGCGAGGAACACGACGTGCTCGGCGTCCGACTCCTGCAGCAGGGTGCCCGCCCGGGCCACCGAATCGGCGAACTCCTGGTAGGTGTACGTCGTGCCGCCGGTGGTGACGGCCGCGCGGTGGGGATGGCCGGAGGTGGCCATCTCCAGGATCAGTGAAATGCTCATGTGAGTTCCGATCGAGGGGCGCGATGGCGGGCCGCTCGTCTCCGCGCGCCCAGCGGCGGCGACGGTGCGGGATGCGGGCCCGGTCCGACCGTGCGACGGCCCGGTCCGCGATCGAGGGCCTTTCCCCAGCCCGGAGTGGGGGCACCTGCCGGCGGTAGCCGGGGGAGTGCGTGCCAGACGCCGCGGGGCAGGCTCCACATGTGACAACAGGCCCTGGCGGCAAGGCGCGCACGGCGCGTCACTTCGGCTGGAAGCGAAGCGCTCCGTCGAGGCGGATGACCTCGCCGTTGAGGTAGTCGTTCTCGGCGATGTGCTGTACCAGCGCCGCGTATTCGGCGGGGCTGCCCATCCGGTTCGGGAAGGGCACGGCTGCCCCCCAGCGCTGTTCGGCCTCCTCCCGCTCCATACGGAAGGCGGGCGTGAAGAAGGTGCCCGGCGCGATCGCCATGACGCGCACGCCGACCTTGGTCAGGTCGCGGGCCGCGGGGAGCGTGAGCCCGACGACCCCGCCCTTGGCCGCCGAGTACGCGGTCTGGCCGATCTGCCCCTCGAAGGCGGCGATGCTCGCTGTGTTGACGATGACACCGCGCCCGCCGTCCGGGCCTGCCTCGTTCCTGGCCATCGCGGCGGCGGACAGCCGCAGCACGTTGAACGTACCGTTGAGGAAGAGGTTGACGTACCACTGGAACTGTTCGAAGGACGCGGGTGACCCGTCGCGGCCCACCACCCGGGAGGCGTCCGCACCCCCGCCGTGCGCGCTGACCGCGATGCCCAGGGGCGCGAGGGCGGTCGCCGCGGCGACCGCTCCGTTTACGTCGCCCTCGTCGAGTACGTCGGTATGTACGTATTCCACGCGGCCGCCGAGTTCGTCGGCCAGGGCTTTGCCACGGCCGTCGTCCAGGTCCGCGATGATCACTGCCGCGCCCGCGGCGGTAAGCCTGCGGACGGTGGCTTCGCCCAGTCCGCCGGCTCCGCCGGTGACGAGCGCCGAAACCCGACTGATGTCCATGCCGGAAGTCCTCTCTGCGACTCGGCCGCCGTGACAGCGACCAGAACCGGGAATCTAAAGTGACATACTTGTTAGAAGCGTGCAACCGTCAGATGGTGGTCCCTTGTTCGTCGCTGAAAGTGGCTGACATGCTCTGGTGAGGCTTCGGAGGCTATCCCCGCCGATGGAGTCCTGAAGTGGATGAATTTGTCAGATCAAGGTGCTGCGGGGGGGGATTTGGTTGAAGGAGCCGCGACGGATGCGGAACGCGAGCTGATCGGTGATCCGCTCGTAGGGGCCCGTGTGCCCGTGTGCCCGGCCGGCGTCTCGACGACGACCGTGAGGCCACGTCCGTGCCGCTCGCGTCGGAGACCCGTCCGGTGTGTGGGAAGAGGCACGGAGCGTGTGGTCGGCGCCGGCGTGGAGGTTTGCCACTGCGACCGGCTCGATTCCGGGAGGCTCGACCGCGGCGAACGGTTGGCGCGGTGGTTGCACCCGCCGAGGCGTTGAGGGACCTCAGGCCGCCCTCGGTGTCCACCGCTGCCACCAGCTACCACCGGACGAACATCGTCCGGTGTCGGCCGAAGGCCCGACGCCCTTCGTCCGGCCACCAGTCGCGGTTGCCGAAGAGCCCCGGCACGGCGTTCGTATCCCGCCACGTGTCGAGGCGCCTCGGAAGGGCGAGCCGGTCGGTGGGCGCGAACCGGTGGGCGGATGAGCGGTATCGGCGTCACGACGCCGGGGCCGCGGGCAGCAGGAAGTCCGCCGAACCGCTGATGGCCACCCCGCCGGTCTGCCGCGTGCAGGTGAGCGCCACGGTGACCAGATCGAAGCCCTCTCCGCCGGGGGCGACCGTGGTGACCTCGCCGGCGCAGGTGAGCTCGTCGCCCGGCCACACCTGCTCGCGGAAGCGGACCTGGAAGCGGCGGACACGCTCGGCGCCGAGCCAGTCCGTCGCGAAGGTGGCCAGCAGCGCGGCCTGGTGCATGCCCTGGGAGAAGACCGAGGGATGGCCCGCGGCCCGCGCCTGAACATCGTCGTAGTGCATCGGGTTGAGATCGCCCGAAGCCCCCGAGTAACGGACGAACATCATGGTCGTGAGCGGCCCGAACCGGCGGGGCGGGGCGACCGTTCCCTTGTCGTACGTGAGAGACGTCGTCGTCACCCGGCCCCCTCCTTCGCGGCCGTCTCGATGTAGGTCGCCCGGGCCTCGGCGACCAGGTCCCCGGCGGGGGAGCGGAATTCGGTGCTCACCACGGCGAAGCGCATTTCGCCGCCACGCCTGCCGGCCTTCGTGTAGTGGTCGACCAGACGCTCGCGGGCGATCAGAGTGTCCCCGGCACGCGGAGGTGGTCCGTGGAAGACGTACTCCTGTTCCCCGTGCAGCAGCCGGGCACGCTCGAAGCCCGTCTCGATCCGCCCGCCCTCGGGGGCCCAGCGGGCGGCGCCGGCCAGGAACGTCGGCGGGACGACGGCCTCAGGCCCTTGAAAGGCGGGGTTCTCGGACTGCATGGCGGCGGCGAACTCGCTGATCTTGCCGCGCTCGACGGGCACTTCGTACTCGGCGCCAGTCGCGCCGACCGGCGAGGGCTGTGGGGGCGGGGCGGTCACTCGGCCTCCTGGAAGAAGGGATGGCGTACGCAGAACAGGAACCAGGGGTACGGCATCGAGTCCATGACGACTATCTGACGTCATGTACATTATTTGGTGCCGCGTTTCCTGTCGAGGGTCGAGGTGGGATCCGTGTGCCCGCAGGCTGCTCACGTCATCCATGCTTCCTGCTCGGCTTGGGAATTCTGCGGACTTGTCGGTGTCCGCAGCGAGCCCGGCCCGGCTGATCTGCTGCACGTCGCTGACGTTGCCACAGGGCGCTGACTCGCTACTTTCTGACGGAACCGTCTTAACGCTGCCTCTGTCGCCGGCTTGTCGCCCGCCGAGGTAAGCGCAGAGAGCCGATCAGTCTCGACGATTCGTATAGCACTGTCAGAGAACGCTACAAACAACTGACCATGACGAGATGCTTGCGGCCACGGCGGACCACCTGGCCGTGGCCGCCGACGGCGGGTAGATCTGCGGGTCCTTGCCCTGGGGTACAGGCGTCGCAACACATGGCGGGCGACGCGACTGCAGTACGTCAGCAGCGCAGAGTCGCAGATCAAATCACTCACACGAGAGTTCCGAGCCGATGCGGTCCCGGCGTTCGCGGCCCATGTGCGCCGCTCGTGACTCCCACGCTCCACGGGGGTGGCGATCCCGGCCGTCCTCAGCTCACTCGTGCCGGACTGTTTCGTGACACGACTATCAGATGTTACGGTCCGAAGGATCGGCGACCCAGGTCCGGGGAGCCGGTCGACCGGGCTTCGCCTCGCCCGCAACGGCATGGCGCACAGTGCCGCAGTTGATTCCCGGAGGAATCCCATGTCACAACAGTCGGGCCGCATGCTTCCGGAAGTGACCGAGGAGTCCCGTCCGTTCTGGACCGGTGGCTTCGACCAAGCCCTTCTCATTCACCGCTGCCGCTCCTGCCGGCAGTACTTCCACCCCCCGGTCGGCGCGTGCTTCCGCTGCCGTAGCCGAGACGTGGGACCGGAGAAGGTGTCCGGCAGGGCGAGAGTCGCCGCCTACACCGTGAACCACCATCCGTGGTTCGACGCATTCCCACCGCCCTATGTGATCGCCGCCGTCGAACTCGACGAGCAGCCCGATGTCCGGCTCACGACCTGTCTGGTCGCGTGCGACACCGAGCAGATCACGGTCGGGATGCCTGTCGAAGTGGTCTTCGACGAACAGGGCGACGTCGCGCTCCCCTTCTTCCGGCCGGTGACGTCATGACCTTCGCCGACGACCATGTCGTGGTCACCGGCATAGGGCAGTCCCGGATCGGCCGACGCATCGGCCGCAGTGGCATCGACCTGGCCCTGGAAGCCGCCGAGGTGGCCGTCCGGCACGCCGGCCTGACCTTCGACGACATCGACGGAGTGGCCAGCTATCCCGGCCCCGTCGCGGCGGAGGACGGATTCGTGGGGGCGACCACGCACGACGTCCGAGACGCCTTCGGCCTGCGCACCCGCTGGCACACGAGCTCGGTCGAGACCTCGGGCCAGCTCGGCACCCTGCTCGACGCCGCCGCGGCCATCGCGACCGGACGCGCCACGCACGTGCTCTGCTTCCGGTCGGTCTGGGAGGCCACGGCGCAGGCGAGGGGCCGGGCCGCCGCCCTGACCGGAAAGGCGCAACGTGCCTCAGGGCACGCGGAGTTCCGTGTGCCGTTCGGCGCCGCCTCCCCGGCGAACTGGATCGCCATGTATGCCCAGCGCTACATGCACGACTTCGGGCTGACCAGGGAGCAGATCGGCAAGCTGGTGGTCAACACCCGCACCAACGCGGGCCACAACCCCCACGCGATCTACCGCGAGCCGATGACGCTGGAGGAGTACCTCGACGCGCGGCTGATCTCCTGGCCGCTCGGCCTCTACGACTGCGACGTCCCGTGCGACGGCGCGACCGCGATCATCCTCTCCCGCCGTGAGGAGACCGCCGGTCTGCCGAACCCGCCGATCTCGATCGAGGCCGCCGGGGCCGCACTGTACGAGCGCCACACGTGGGACCAGCGGGCCGACCTGACCACCATGGCAGCGCACGACGCCGCGCAGTCCATGTGGGAGACGACGACGATGACCCCGTCCGACGTCGACTTCGCCACGCTGTACGACGGCTTCAGCTATCTGTGCACCCAGTGGATCGAGGCGCTCGGCTTCTGCGAACACGGCAAGGTCGGACAGTTCCTCGACGACGTCGACTCCTACCGCCTGGGCGGAACCCTGCCCATCAATCCGCACGGCGGCCAGCTGTCGGCGGGACGGCTGCACGGCTACGGCTTCCTCCACGAGGCCTGCCTGCAGCTGTGGCGGCAGGCGGGGGAGCGGCAGATCACCAAAGACGTGAGCACCGCCGCGGTGGGAATCGGCGGCGGGCCCGAAGCGGGTTGCCTGCTGCTCCACCGGGCCGGCTGAGCGTCCGTGCCGCGCGGAGCACGTCTGCGCCCTGCCGCACACGTGCGTACGAACTCGAAGGAGACAACCGACACCTCAGGGACGGGCCCGGTCCGGTTGTCATCGAAGCTTGGGAGGAAACATGCCGCTTCAGGACCACATGCAGCTGATATCGGTGGACGACCACCTGATCGAGCCGCCGTCGCTGTGGACGGACCGGCTGCCGAAGAGGTTCCAGGATGACGGGCCGCGGATCGTCGAACTGGACATGAGCGAGAACACGGGCGACGACGGGCTGGCCAGCGCCCTCCTCAACGCCGGCCGAGGGGCCGGTAAGGGAGCGAAGCGGCTCGCGCAGGTCTGGTCCTACGAGGGGAGGGTGTACCCGAACATCGGCCTGAACGCGGTGGCGGGCAAGCGGCCCCAGGAGTTCGGCATGGACCCGACCCGCTACTCGGACATGCTGCCGGGCTGCTATGACGTACACGCGCGCGTCACGGACATGGACATCGACGGTGTCCAGGCCGCTCTCTGCTTCCCCACCTTCCCCCGCTTCTCCGGCACGGTGTTCCTGGAGGGCAAGGACTCCGAACTGGCCCTGCTGTCGGTACGGGCGTGGAACGACTTCCACCTCGACGAGTGGGCCGCCACCTACCCCGACCGCTTCATCCCGATGATCATGCTGCCGCTCTGGGACCCCGAGGAGGGAGCGCGGGAGATCTACCGGTGTGCTGCCAAGGGTGCGAGGGCGATCACCTTTCCGGAGAACACGGTCGGACTCGGCCTCCCGTCGTTCTACACCGACCACTGGGACCCGGTCTTCCGCGCCGCCGAGGAGACCGGCATGCCGCTGTGCATGCACTTCGGCTCCTCGGGCAAGCCACCCATCACCTCTCCGGAGGCGCCGATGGCGGTCATGATCGCGCTGTTCGGCACCAACTCCATGGACGCGACGGCCGACCTGCTGTTCTCCGAGGTCTTCTACAAGTTCCCCGAGTTGAAGGTGGCCCTCTCCGAAGGCGGCATCGGCTGGGTCCCGTACCTGCTGGAGCGCATCGACCTGACATGGGAGAAGCACCGCTGGTACCAGAACGTCAACAAGGAGGTCCGTCCCTCCGACCTGTGGCGCAAGCACATGTACGGATGTTTCATCGAGGACCTTGAGGGCGTCGTGCGGCGGGAGAAGGTCGGCATCGACAACATCATGTGGGAGTGCGACTACCCGCACTCGGACTCCAACTGGCCCAAGAGCCGCCAGTACGTGACCGAGGTGATGGAGGACGTGCCGGACGACGAGGTGCACAAGATGGTGGAGCTGAACGCCCGGCGTGTTTACAACTTCCCGCGCTCCGAGTAATTCGCTGAGGAAAGGCATTGTCATAGGGCGGTCGTGCGTGCCTATTGTGCGCGAGCACGGCCGTCCCTCTGGCATGCCGAAAACAATGCAACCCCCGGTTGAGTGTCAGAAATGCATGTGCCAGGATGGGTAATTGCGTTCTCCATTTATGGTCACTAAGTTTCACGGCATGGCCGATCAAACAAATGCCGTTCCCGTGGTCGAGCCGGTAGGCGATCCGCTCACCAGGGGGTTCAAGGACAGCTGGGACTTCGACCAGGACGATGTCTGGCTGAACACCGCGCCCCTGAACGGCTTCCCCCTGCACCCATGCTCGGAGGTGGTGCGCTGGGGCAGCACCGCGTTGGCGGGAATCGTCGGCGGCAAGCTGATGGGGCAGGCCACCCACGTCCAGTCCGCGTAGGACCGCGGATCGGGGCGGGTGGGCAGTTGCAGGCGCAGCAGCGCCCGGCCCACATCGTCGGCACGTTCGATGGTGGCCTGCTGCCCGTCACACGCGGACAGCAACAGCATCCGCGCGATCCGGGGCGCGCTCTCCACCTCGAAGACATCGACCGGCATCCGGCCCTGCTTGATGGCGAAGGCGGCGATCTGCCGGGTCCGGCCCTTGATGACGCTGGACGGCAGCGACTGCCCGCCGGGCACCGCCGCACGCACCGCCTCCCACTCCTCAGCGGTCCGCTTGGCGGGGTCCGCGGGCCAGGTCGCGATGACTGCGGTGGTCAGGTCGGCGCGCCACTTCGCCGCGCGCAGCGTCCGCCCGGCCGTCTCCTGCGCCATCCGCACGATGCGGTCGTTGACCCGGATGCCCTCGGGCGGGCCGACGGTCCAGCCCAGGCGGCGCAGGGCCATCCAGACATTCGACGGCAGCGTGCGGCCCCCGGCATCCTCACCGGCGGCCAGCACGTCCACGTCAGCGGTGTTCCAGTGCTCGGCCAGCAGGGCGGCAGCCATGCCGGACACCAGATCAGCAGCCCACCCCACCCTCCCCCCTCTCGGCTTCGCTCGAGCGGGGGGACCCCCATCGCCAGCACAGCAGCCGACAGGACTTCGCCCGTCTTCTCCACTACACCCGCACGCAGCAGACCACGGGCACAGGCGGTGCGGGCAGTTTCGCCCTCGCCGAACGGCAGCTTCCGGCTCACCGAACCCCCTCCCCGCCCATGATGCTGTCATCCGACCAACGACACTCCCGCGAAAGGGTCATGCAATCGACCCTCGTACCCACATGCGACACCAGCGCCGGACGGACGGCATGACACCAGGAGATGACGAATCACCATGGATACCTAAGGAAATACGGGAGCCCTGAGGAGACGACGGGATGCGGCGCGGGAGCGCCGACTTCGTCCTCGATGACGCCGGTGTCGCCCGGGAGTGTCATGTGTGTCAGACAACCTCTGGGAGCAAGGTGATGCCGAGCTGTGTCACCTAGCGCTCTACAGGGGAAACCTGCATGTCAGAAGCGTTGACGCCCGGGCGCTCCACGCTTAGTGTACGGAGCGTCAGAAATGCGATATGTAGCGTCGGCACCGGACCCTTGGCCGGGGCCGTCCTCAGGCCCTGGAGCTGAGCATGAGCCACGGACGGGACATCGCGGCGGCCGACTGGACCGACGACGACCTGCTGACGCGCGACGAGGCGAGCGGTCGGCTGAAGGACGAGATCGCCGAGGTCCGCGAGCGTCTCACCATGCTGGAGAGCGGCGGGTCCGGCGCACCCGGCGCCGCAGATTCCGTACTCCTGCTCACCCGCCGCCTCTCCGCGCTGGAGAAGCTGTACGGCTCGCTGTGACGGGCGAGAGGCTGCGCGGCAAGGTGGCGCTGATCTCGGGGTCCACGAGGGGCATCGGACGCTCCGTCGCCGAGCACTTCGCCGCCGAAGGAGCCCGCGTCATGGTCGCCGGGCGCACGGTGGACCGCGGCGAGAAGGTGGTCGCGCGCATCCGGGAGGCCGGCGGCGAGGCCACGTTCCAGTATCTCGACATCGCCGACGAGCGATGCGTCCGCGAGGCGGTCGAGGCCACTGTGGAGCGGTACGGGGAGCTGCACACGCTGGTGAACAACGC
Organism: Streptomyces sp. NPDC033178; assembly: GCF_055577685.1. Taxonomy (NCBI): domain Bacteria; kingdom Bacillati; phylum Actinomycetota; class Actinomycetes; order Kitasatosporales; family Streptomycetaceae; genus Streptomyces; species Streptomyces sp. NPDC033178. The sequence goes on along the minus strand of NZ_JBVIPT010000018.1, from coordinate 66,991 downwards.
GGCCCCGACCGGCGTGGTGGCCCGCACCGTCAAGCCCATGCACGAGTACACGACGGCAGAGTGGGACGCCATCGTGCGTGACACGCTCACCGGCTCCGTGTTCTGGATGACCAAGTACGCTTGGCCGCACCTCGCCGCCGCTGCGGGCGCCTCGGTCATCAATGTCTCTTCGGGGCAGTCCGTAGCGGGCTTCAAGGGATTCAGCGCCTACGGCGCGGCCAAGGGCGCGGTGAACAGTCTCACGCGGACGCTCGCGGTCGAGGGCAGCGCCGACGATATCCGTGCCAACTGCCTGATCGTGGGGCGGGTCGTCGCCCTGCGCGGCGACTCCGGGCTGCACACCGGCAGTGGCCGGCTGACCAGGATCGGTCAGCCGATGGACATCGCCTACGCGGCGACATGGCTGGCCTCGGACGAGGCCACGTTCGTCACCGGCGCGACGGTCACTGTGGACGGCGGGTTCTCTGTCAACGGTGACGCTGCCTCCGATTCCGAGAGGTCCCTCGCCTGAGAGGGACCGCATTCAGTCCGTCGCCGGGCTCCCGCCCGCGGTGCTCCAGACGCGGTGCAGGACCGGAAGATCCAGGATCCCGCGCCGGAGACAACCGCACGGCCGGAGGCAACCGCACGCCGACTCGACGGCTCCCCGTTCCGTCCCGGATGAGCGGTCGAGCGCAGCGACCGCCCCGCGCGCCGGCCGTGCCCTGCGTACCCCAGGGCACGGTCCGTGCTACGCCGCGAGCCCGTCGCCCACCGCGGCGCTCCACTCCTGCCGGGTGGTGATGGCGGTGCGCCAGGTGCGGATGGTCTTGGGCGGCATGCCGACCGAGAGGGCGCCGACCAGGTGGCGGCCGGTGCGGTAGGCGGCGGTGAAGCGGCGTGAGGCGAGATCGCCTTCCACGACGGTGACTTGGTCGTGGCCGCGCAGGTAGCCGTACGCCTGGATCTTCATGTCGTACTGGTCGGACCAGAAGTACGGCACCGGTGCGAACGGCTTGCGGGCGGCGGGGTCGAGCAGGTTGCGGGCCACCGCCATGCCCTGCTCGGCGGCGTTGGTGCGGTGCTCGATCCGCATCGGCGTTTCGAACAGCGGGTTGTACCAGCGGGCCACGTCGCCGACCCCCCACACGCCCGGCGCCGCCTGGCTGTACTCGTCGCAGACCAGGCCGTTGCCGAGGGTGAGTCCGCTGCCCTCCAGCCATTCGGTGTTGGGATGCGTGCCGATGCCGACCACCACGTCGTCCGCCGGTACGGCGGTCCCGTCCGCCAGGGCGACCCCGGTGACCTGTCCGTCGGACGAGAGGATCTCCCGCACCATGACGCCGGTGCGCAGATCGACGCCGTGCTCGTGGTGCGCCTGGGTGAGGGTCCGTCCGATGTCCTCGCCGAGGGCATGGGCCAGCGGCACCGGTGCCGGCTCCAGCATCGTCACCTCGATGCCGAGCCCGCGGGCGACCGCGGCCGCCTCGGCGCCGATGAATCCGGCACCGACCACCACCAGACGCCGCCCCGGGGCCAGCCGTTCCTTCAGCGCGGCCGCGTCCTCCAGGGTGCGGATCACATGCACCCCGCGCACGCCCTCGCCGCCCGGCAGCCGCCTGGGCCGGACTCCGGTGGCGATGACCAGGGCGTCGTAGCCGACCGTGGACCCGTCGGCCAGGGCCAGGATCCGGTCCTGGACGTCCACGCCCACGGCCGCGCCGCCCAGCCGCAGATCCAGGTCGAGGGCGCCGATGTCCTCCGGTGAGCGAAGGGGCAGCCGGTCGGGTTCCCACTCTCCGCTGAGGATCTGCTTGGACAGCGGAGGCCTGTCGTAGGGGAGATGCGGCTCGTCGCCGATCAGGGTGACGGTGCCCTCGTAACCCTGCCTGCGCAGGGTCTCCGCGGTCGCCAGTCCGCCGGCGGAGGCACCGACGATGACAACCCGCTCCATCTCACACCTCCCGCAGCCGGATGGCCGCCGCCGGGCAGACCATCGCGGACTCGCGTACACCATCGTGCAGTCCGGGCGCCGGGTTCTCATCCAGCAGGACGACCATGCCATCGTCATCCCGCTGGTCGAAAACCTCGGGCGCGATCAGCACACACTGCCCGGAGGCGACGCACTTCGGAACGTCGACCTCGACTTTCATGGTGGCCATGAGGGATCCGCCTTTCAGGTGGGTGACTCGGGGGGGGCGCCCCGCACGGGGCTTGTGCGGGGCGCCGCAGTGGGGTGCAACTGCCCGTCGAGGAGCGCACATACGGTCGTTCAGGTCGATCGTGTGATGGTCGGCGTCCGGGCTTGCGGTGCCCTGCGCCGTCCGGGTTGGCGTTGCCGTGCGATCTGGGACGCTCGGCACGGCGCCAGTGTGCGGGCCCCTGCTCCACCGGAGTGATGGTTCAGGGCCTCCCCGTCGCCTCTGGCCGTATCCACATGGCCAGGTCGTGCGGGGCTGTATCCATCAGCGGCCTCCGGTCGCGGGGGCCTCCCGGGGTCGGACCACGGACGGGATCCGTGTTGCCGCCCCTGGGTCGAGTACGCCGGGGACCCTGGGGGTACCTCCCACGCCCTTGAGGCAGTGGGGGAGCGCCCAAGACCGTTCGGGGCGTGCGGCTGAGCGGGCTCTACTCCCGCTCAGTCCAAAGGAACCTTTAGTTGGGGAACGGCATTTCGAGCAGACCGGTGAAGACGCCACCCATTGTGCCGCCGTCGGTGATCACCGGGGCTCCGGTGACGCAGGAGGCGGCCGAACTGCCGAGGAAGAGAAGGACATTGGCCTGCTCGTCGGGGGTGGCCGGGCGGCCCAGCGGGATCGGGAAGGAGTCCCAGAAGTCCTTTCCGACCGCGGCCTCGAACTCGGCCGTCATCGGGGTGATCGTCGGCCCGGGCATCGTGCAGTTGAGGCGGATGCCCTTCTCGCCGAGCGCCACCGCGGCGTACTGGGTCCAGATGACCGCGGCCTCCTTGGACGTGACGTAGGCATGGGCGATCTCGTCGGGGTGCTTCTCGCACCACTCCCGGCCGCCGTCGAATCCTTCGGAGCGGACCAGGGGGAGCAGGGTCTCGACATTGCGCATCCAGCCCGACCCGGCCTGGGAGGCGATCGTGGTGACCGATCCGCCCGGCTGGATGTAAGGGACGACGGCCTCCGTCAGGTGCCGTACACCTACGAAGTTGATAAGCACGGTGTCCAGGTTCGAGGTCTTGTTGCTGGGCACGCCGACGCAGTTGAACAGGTGGGTGACCGGGCCGCCGATCTCGGCGACGGCGGCGGTCATCGCCTCCGGGTCCTTCAGGTCCGTGGCGTGGAAGACAGCGCCGGTGTCGGTGTCGGGGGCCTTGAGGTCCAGGACATGGACCTCGGCGCCCAGCGCGGTGAGCTTGGCCACCAGCGCGGCGCCCATGCCCGCGCCGCCGCCTCCGCTGACGATGACGCGGGAGCCCTTATATCCAAGATCGATGGAAGCCATGTCTGTTGCCCTTCTGGATTTTCGGATGGTTTGCGGGTGCCTGACGGGGAGCGGAGGTCACCAGGTGACGGGGAGGGACCAGACGCCGTAGATGTCGGCGTCGGTCTTGAAGGAGACCTCCTCCAGCGGTACGGCGAGTCGGAGGGTCGGTATGCGCCGGGCCACCGTCTCGTAGAAGACCTGGAGTTCTACGCGGGCGAGCGGCTGGCCGAGGCACTGGTGGATGCCGTAGCCGAAGCCGAAGTGGTCGCGGACGCCGCGGCGGATGTCGAGGACGTCGGGGTTGTCGTAGTGGCTCTCGTCACGGTTGGCGGAGAACGTCAGCGGCTGCACTCCCTCGCCGGCCTTGATCTGCCGGCCGCCGATGACGGTGTCCTCCTTGGCGAACCGGTAGTTGGGGTCGTCGTTGATGGTGAGGTACCGCATCAGTTCCTCGACCGCGCCCGGGGCGAGGCCGGGGTCCTGGCCGAGAGCCTTGAACTGCTCGGGGTTCTGGAGCAGTGCGAGGGTGCCGAGCGCGGCCTGGTTGCCGGTGGTCTCGTGCCCGGCGACCAGCATGAGCATGGCCATGGCCTGGACCTCGTTGCGGTTCAGCCGGCCGCTGCGGAGCTGGTCGTGGACGAGGCGGCTGATGATGTCGGCCTCGGGGTCCAGGTCCGGGTCGTCGATGCGCTGATTGACGAGGCCGAATACATAGCCGTTGAGCTCCACGGTCTTTTCCATACGCACGTCGTCGGGGACGTCGCGTTTGAAGGCGTACCTGGTGCGGTCCTCGAAGAAGGCGTGGTCGCTCTGGGGTACGCCGAGCAGCCAGCAAATGACGGTGTTCGGCATCGGCGAGGCGAGCGCCTCGAAGAGGTCGGCGGGTTTGGGGCCGGCCAGCATCTCGTCGATCAGGTCGTCGACCAGCTTCTGGATCCGGGGCCTCATGGCCTCGACGCGCTTGACCATGAAATCGCGGGTGAGCATGCGGCGCAGGTCGTCGTGCTCAGGCGGGTCCATCTTCAGGAAGGACCCGATGTTGCCGCCGCCCGCCGCCTCCACGCCGGCCTTCATGCCGGGGGTGAGCGGGAAGTGGGGGTGCGTGATGTCGGCGCTCAGCGCTTCGTTCTGCAGTGCCTCACGGACGTCGTCGTACTTGGTGATCAGCCAGGCGTTCTTGCCGTACAGCGTGGCCGGGGCGACCGGGCACTTCGAGCGGAGCGCGGCGTACTCCGGGGGCGGGTCGAAGGGGGTGGAGCGCTGCATCGGGAAGGGGAGCCGGTCGTTGCTGCCTGAGAGGTGCTTGATCAGCTCGCGGGTGCGGTCGTCGATGCGGTCGTCACCGTGGTCCTGAACGGTTGTTCCTGTCATCTCGCATACCTCCGCCGTTGTGGGGGATGAGGCTTGAGTAAGCACTGATTACTTACTGGCTAACACCGTAAACCAACTGGGCTGGACGGGGCAGCCCCGGGGGGATGTTTTCCTGGACCCGCAGGTTGTCCGAGACAGGCAGGGGCCGGAATGAGAGGGGTCGAGCGGTCGATGAGTGCTGGTCAGGCAGATGCGGCCGTGGAGAATGCGGGTCGGCCGCGAGTGCGTAATCCCCGGGGTGAGGGGCAGCGGCTGCGCCAGGAGATCCTGGATGCCGCCGGGCGGCTGCTGGAGGAGGGCGGGCAGCCCGAGTCGGTGTCGCTACGGGCCATCGCCCGCGAGGCCGGTGTCACGTCCGCGGCCGTCTACAAGCAGTTCAAGGACAAGTCCGAGCTGATGTGGGTACTGCTGGACGAGGTCTACGAGACCTTGGCGGAGAAGATGCGTGCGGCACGGCTGGCGGCACCCGCCGACGATCCCTGGGCGGGTCTGAATGCCGCCATGGACGCGTACTGCCAATACGCGCTGGACACCCCGCGCCGCTACGAGCTGCTGTTCCACACGGGCCCCGCCCTTCCGCCTCCCGAGCGGCCCGGTCGCCACCCCATGAGCAGGCTGCTGCGCGCCTGGCGGCAGGCCGTCGCTCCCTGTGTGGACGAGGAGGGCGACCGCGTCGGCCCGCTCACCGCCGATCGGGTGGCGAAACTGCTGTGGACCGGCCTCCATGGCCAGTTCGGGTTGTGGCGGAACGCCCCGGAGGCCATCGACGAGAAGGAACTCAGGGCCTTGCGCGACTCCCTGTTGTTCGCGCTCTTCGGGCGCTGCTGACCGAGCCGGCCTTGCGCCGGATGGCCCCTCCCGTCAGAGGGGCAGGCTCGCGAGGGCGAAGTGCACGGTGCGGCTGATGGCATCGGTCCTGCTGAGGTCTTCCCGCTCGGGCCGGTGCCAGGCCCATTCCTCCACGGCCACGCGAAGCACCCCGTTCAGCATGACGGCCTGCATCCGGGGGGCGAGGTCGTCCGGTGCGTGACCGGTGCGTTCCGCGAGGATCCGGGCGAAGACGGGCTCGGCGTCGTGATGGACCTGGAGCCACACCGCGCGCAGACCGGCCTCGTCGCGGGTGAGGCGTACCAGGTCACCCACCGCTGCGGTGTCCGCGGCCCCGGGTGCGGGAAACGGTGTGGTCTGCCCGAACGCCTCGCGCAGGGGGCGGTCCCGTGGCCACTCGCGCATGAGGCGGGCGGTGGCGTCCAGGCCGCCCGTGAGCAGCGGGCGTACGCACTCCTCTTTGGAGGCGATGTGGCGCCACAGGGTGCGGACGGACACTCCCGCGGCTCGCGCGATCTCCTCGACGGTGGTGTCGGCGACACCTTGGGCGGCGAAGAGCCGCACCGCTTCGCGGGCGATGTCCATGCGCACGGCGGCCTTCTGGGGCTCGGAACGCGGCGGTCGTCCCCGCCGTGGTCCGGCCCCGCCCTCGCCCCTCTTCGCCATGCCGCTCCTCACCTCTTCGCATGTCCTGAGCTGTCGTTCCCGGTGTGGGTAACGAGCCTGCCGGGACCATGATCCTCCGGCAAACATTAGTGGCACGCCATGCCAAGAAAAGTGTACGGTGCATCGTGCGAGAGCTGGATGCCGGCACGTGCTCCAGCCGCACCGCACGAGTGCAAGGGAGCACCACATGAACAGCAACGCATTCGAGGGACGCAGCGTCATCGTCACCGGCGGGGGGTCGGGCATCGGGCGGGCCACCGCCCTTCGGTTCGCCGGGCAAGGGGCGAAGGTCCTCGTGGCGGACATCAACGCGCAGTCCGCGAAGGACGTTGTCGAGGAGATCGAGTCGGCGGGCGGAACGGCGAGAGCGGTCATCGGTGACCTCAGCGATCAGACTGTCGTCGACGAGGTCGTGGCCGTCGCCGTGGAGACCTTCGGTGGCCTGGACGTCCTGGTCAACAACGCCGGGATCATGGACAGCATGGCCGCCGCGGCCGACGTGGACGACGCCGAGTGGGAGCGGGTACTGCGGATCAACCTGACTGCGCCGTTCCTCCTCACCCGCGCTGCGCTTCCCCACCTGCTCGCGGCCGGCAAGGGCGCGATCGTCAACACGGCCTCCGAGGCGAGCCTGCGCGGCAGCGCCGCCGGCGCCGCCTACACCGTGTCCAAGCACGGCATCGCGGGTCTCACCAAGTCGCTCGCGGTCATGTACCGGGACAAGGGCATCCGGGCCAACGCCATAGCCCCCGGCGGAACCGTCACCAACATCAAGGTCGACGCCGAGCAGGGCGCGCTCGGCCCGGGGGTTGTCGGCAGCTACATGAACAACATCGGCCGCCCCGCGCAGGCCGACGAGCAGGCCGCCGCGATCGTCTTCCTCGCCTCCGACGCGGCCAGCAACATCAACGGCGTGATCCTGGCCGTCGACAACGGGTGGTCCGCCGTCTGACGGCAGGCGGACTGCGGCGTCAAGGCGGACGTGGCGCCGCTTGTGTTCGACGAGGGTGGCCACCGGCCTGGAGAACACCGGGCCGCGGCTCCTGCCGGAGGTGCGCGGGCGTATGTTGTGGGGGTCGCGCCGGGCCGGAGGCCATCGCCGGGGGAAGGGGATCCTGTGGAGTCGCGTTCCAGCAGGGTGATCGCCGGCACGTCGGCCAGGAGCGGGCGTCCACGTGCCACGTCGCGAGCCGATCTGGAGCGGTTGGGCTTCGAACTGTTCGCCCGTCAAGGGTTCGACGAGACCACGGTCGACGACATCGCCGGTGCGGCCGGCATCGGCCGACGTACCTTCTTCCGCTACTTCTCCTCCAAGAACGACCTGGTGTGGGGTGACTTCGAACAGCAACTGACCAGGTTGCGACAGCTGCTGGACGCGGCACTCCCGGGCACTCCTGTCATGGACGCTCTGCGGGAGGCCGTCGTCGAGTTCAACCGGTTCGACGCCACCGAGGTGCCGTGGCACCGGCAACGTATGGAACTCATCCTGACCGTGCCCACTCTCCAGGCCGACGCCACCCTGCGATACGCCGCGTGGCGCGCGATCGTCACCGAGTTCGTGGCGAAGCGCATGGGTGTGCGGGCCTCCGATGCGGTGCCCCGGCTCTTCGGGCACACCCTGCTCGCCGCGGCCATCGCGGCGTACGAACACTGGCTGGCCGAGGAGGACGCCCAGTTGGGCGACCTGCTCGACATGGCCATCCGACGGGTCACCGACGGACTGGGCATGGTCTAGGGCCGGAGGACGCGGGGGCGGAGGGCAGTCGTGGAGCGGCCTTTGAGGGCGGAGATCCAGACGCCCGTGCCGTACGCGAGGTCGTCGAGACGGCGGGCGACGCTGTAGCGGACGAGGTCGAGGTGGGGTGTGTCGCGGTGGTGTTCGAGCACGACATCGGTGAAGGCTGCCACGGCCGTGGCGCGACGCATGCGGCGTGAGACCAGGCAGCCGACGGCCGTGAGCGGCCACCAGTGGCGGGTCAGCAGCGCCGCTCCCTGGGCCAGGGCGGAGACGGCGCCGGCGGTGGTGAGCCGCGCCGCATGACGGACCGGGTGCCCGGTGCTCTTCAACGTGCCGGCGATCCGAGCGGTGGTGATGGCGCAGAGGGATCCGGCGACGGGGAGGGACCAGCGGCGTTGGGCGAGCAGGGCGAGGAGCAGCGCCGCGCTCCACGGGGCGAGCACGGCGGGGGCGATGCTCTGGGGATGACGTTCGGCGAGGGGGTGGGCGCCGGTGCCGTAGACGGCCTTGCGCAGGAACCAGTCCGTGAGGCCGACCCGGTGCTCGTGGGCGGCCTCGACGGATGGTTCGTACCGAATACGGCGGTCTGTCCGGACCATGCGCCAGCACAGGTCGACGTCCTCACCCACGCGCATCCGGTCGTCGAAGCCGCCGAGTTCGGTGAGGACGTCGACGCGGGCGACCGCGCAGGCGCTGGGGGCCCAGGAGACGGGTGTGCCGGGACGTACGGCGGCCGGGTGTGCCCCCAGGTCGAGGGAGGACCGGGCGTGTTCGTAGCGGCCGAGCCAGCGGGCGGACTCGGTGGTGGCCAGGCCGGCGATCCGGGGCACGGCCATGGCGACGCGGGGGTCGGCGAAGTGCCGCAGCAGGGTGGGCACCGTCTCGGGCGGCAGGACGATGTCGGAGTCGACGAAGGCCACATAGGGCGTGGTGACCTGCCGCAGCCCGGCGTTGCGGGCACCCGCAGGGCCGAGGTTGACGGTCAACGGGACCAGTTTCGCGTGGTGTTCAGCGGCGACGGTCGCGACGAGGTCGGGGCGGCGCGAGGCGTCGTCCACGACGATGACCGGGCTGCCTGAGGGGATGCCGGCCAGGAGGCGGGCGAGTTCCCGGGGTCGGTCGCGCACCGGGATCACGTACGTGCAACTCGGATCGTCCCCGGGGCCGGGCGCGGGGTGCGGTGGCAGGGCTTCGACTGCCGGGTGGGCCTGGCCGGTCTCCAGCAGGCGGTCGGCCAGGACCGCGCTTGCCGCGTCCCGCACGCGTACCGTCCGCCCGGCCAGGAGCGGCCGGGCCCGGGCGCTGAGCCGGAGCAGGCGGGTCGGGTGGCCGCCGAGGAGGGCCTGGCCGTCGTCGAGCACTCGGGTGTGCCGGTCGAGAGTGATCACGAAGCCGTACGGGAGCGTCATGGGTGCGCCGCCTTCCTACGGGGAGCAGGGTGCGCGGGGGTGCCTGCGGCCGGCGGTGCGGAGGCATCGGGCCTGTCGACGAGGCGGCCCCGGTCGTCCGTTCGGCCTGCCGCGACACGGCGTACGGCGGCGGACACCGTCGACTCGAACGACGCGCGTCCCTCCTCGGCCGTGGCGCCGCTCGGGTCCCCGAGTACTCCGCTGGGGGACACCGCGCGCACCCCACGCGCGATCAGTTCCGGCATGACGACGTCCAGCGGACGGGTGTCGCCGGGAACGGCTTCGTACAGACGGACGTCGGCGGGGGCCAGATGCAGCATCACGGAGGTCTCCGCTCGGCCGGCGTGCGCGTCGCCGCCGGGGAACTCACAGCCGAGCCACGCCACGTCGTGGCCCTCACCGCGGAGTTGACCGACGGCGGCGTCGAGCGTGGGCACATTGCCACCGTGGCCGTTGACGAACACGATCCGGCCGGCCCAGAGCGACAGCGACCGCACGGTCTCCACCAGCACGACGTGCAGCGCCTCGTGTCCGATGGAGACCGTCCCGGGGAAGCCCGCGTGCTCGCCGCTGGCACCGTAGGCGATGGCCGGGGCCGGCAGTACGGGACGATGTGCCGGGCCGGCCGCCAGCCGTTCCCCTGCCGACCGTGCCACGGACTCGGCGATGACCGTGTCCGTGTTCAGCGGCAGATGCGGCCCGTGTTGCTCGGTGGACCCGACGGGGACCAGTATCAGCGCGTCGTCCGGGACGGCCGGCCAGACCGAGCGAGCCAACTCCGCTTTGCCAGCTGGTTGTTGAGTGTGCGGTGACATCGCTAGCCCACCGGGCCGGCGGCGCGCGGAGCGCCGAGGGTGCGTGTGAAGCCGTCCGGGACGACCAGGTCGTCCGGCGACAGCTCGTGGACGGAGGAGTGCCCCAGGCCGAGCACCGCGGAGTCGAGTCCGCCGCGCAGGATGTCCAGTACGTTCTCCACGCCCGCCTGCCCGTTGGCGGCCAGGCCCCACAGGTAGGCGCGGCCGATCAGCACCGCACGCGCGCCCAGCGCGAGGGCCTTGGCGACGTCGCCGCCTCGCCGTATGCCGCCGTCGAGCAGGACCTCGATGTCGTCGCCGACCGCCTCGGCGATCGAGGGCAGCAGCCGGATGGTGGCGGGAGTGGTGTCCAGATTGTTGCCGCCGTGGTTGGAGACCGAGATGCCGGACACCCCGGCGTCGACGGCGCGCCTGGCGTCGTCGACTCGCGACACGCCCTTGAGCAGGAACGGACCACCCCACTCCTCACGCATCCACTTGACGTCGTCCCACGTGGGCGGCGCCGTCTGCATCCACTCGTAATAGGCGCCGAAGAACGTGGGCGCCTCGCCGCCGGGCGGCTGGAGGTTGGGGGCGGTCAGGTCGGGGATCCGGCCGGACTTGAGATACGTCCACAGCCAGCGCGGGTGCGGCAGGACGTTCGGCGCGAACTTGGCCATCGTCCTGAGGTCGATCTTCTCCGGGATGGCTGGGCTGCCCCAGTCGCGGCCGTTGGAGAAGGACCAGTCCAGCGTGGCGATCAACGCCTTCGCCCCGGCGGCCCGCGCACGCTCCATGCGCTGCACCATGGCGTCCCGGGTGCCGGTCCAGTACATCTGGTAGAAGGTGTTCGGATTGGCCTCGGCGACCTCTTCGACCGGCTTGCTGGCGAAGGAACTCAGGCCCATGATCACGCCCCGGTTCGCCGCCGCACGGGCCACCGCGACCTCACCGTCGGGATGGACGGCCTGCACGCCGGTCGGTGAGATCACCACCGGTATCGAAGAGGGCACCCCGAGCACGGTGGTGGACAGGTCCCGCTCCGCGTGATGGCCCACGACGCGCGGGGCGAAGCCCAGTTCGGCGAAGGCGCCGGTGTTGTCGCCGATCGTGCGGCCTCGTTCCGAACCGGCCACGAGCGCACCGTAGACAGTGTTCGGCAGATACTTCTTGGCGCGGCGCTGAGCCTCCGCCACGGTCTCGAACCACGGATTTCTGCCCATGCGCGGATCTCTCTATGAGGTATGAGGTCTTATCGGGCGTCGCGTTACGTGAAGCTCATTCCGGCCAGCGGGTCCTCGGCGCAGTCGCCGACCGGCGGCCGGTCCCTGTCCTGCCGGAGTGTGAGGACGACGTCCACGGGGCCCGATCGCCGCAGGGGAGCGGTGCGGTGGGAGTGATCGCCGGACGGCTTCGGGATGCGGCCGCCGCTCTCCGGACGCCGGGCCAGCAACTGCTCGCCGTACCCCTGTACGCATTCGGGGTCGGGGCCGTCCAGCGGCAGCCCGGTGAAGAACTTCGCCGCCATGCAGCCGCCCTTGCAGGTGTCGTAGAACGTGCAGGACGCGCACGCGCCACCGCTCTGCGGCTCGCGCAGGCTCCGGAACAGTTCCGACTCCCGCCACACCTCGGCGAAGCCGCCCGGCCGACGGATGTTCCCGGCGAGGAACTCGTCGTGGATCGCGAACGGGCACGCGTACACGTCACCGACCGGGTCGATCAGGCACACCACGCGACCGGCCCCGCACAGGTTCAGGCCCGGCAGCGCCTGTCCGTATGCGGACAGATGGAAGAAGGAATCACCCGTGAGCACCTGGTCGCCGTGGGACACCAGCCAGTCATACAGCTCGCGCTGCTGATCCGGCAGCGGGTGCAGCTCGCCCCACACGTCCGCGCCACGGCCGGAGGGCCGCAGCCGGGTCAGTCGCAGCTGAGCGCCGTAACCGTCGGCGATGGCCTTGAACTCGTCCATCTGCGGGATGTTGTGACGGGTGCATACGACGGAGAGCTTGAAGTTCTTCATCCCGGCGTCGGCCAGGTTGCGCATCGCGCGCACTGCCGTGTCGTACGAACCGGGCCCGCGCACCGAGTCGTTGACCTCGGCGGTCGCCCCGTCGAGTGAGATCTGGACGTCCACGTAGTCGTTGCGGGCAAGGCGCCGGGCGACCTCGGGGGTGATCCGTACGCCGTTGGTCGAGAACTTGACGCCCACGTGGTGTGCGGTGGCGTAGTCGAGCAGCTCCCAGAAGTCTGGGCGAACGGTGGGCTCGCCGCCGCCGATGTTGACGTAGAAGACCTGCATGGCCTCCAGCTCGTCGATGACGGCCTTGGCCTCCACCGTGGTCAGTTCGCGCGGGTCGCGCCGACCGGAACTGGACAGGCAGTGCGTGCAGGACAGATTGCAGGCGTACGTGAGTTCCCAGGTCAGGCAGATCGGGGCGTCGAGGCCGTACTCGAAGAGGTCCACCAGGCGCGAGGCGCCCGGCGCGGGCCTCGATACGGCAGGGGTCGTGGTCATGAACTCGGAGTCCTTTCGACGACCATCGATGACTGGGCGAGTACGGCCAGGGCCTGCCCGTAGCGGGGCAGATCGCCGTCGTCGACGCCGGCTGCCGAGCAGGCCGCCCGCGCGGTCGACGCCGTCGCGAGCGCCTGGACGACCGCGAGCAGCGTGCGGTCCTTGAGGAAGGAGAGTTTGCGGGTACCGAAGTGGTACAGCAGCGCACCGAAGGGTTCCGGCCGCACCGAGACCTGCGGGTGCAGATCCCAGGCACGGTCCAGGTTCACCGTGGTCATGGACGAGGCCTAGTAGACGCCGCACATGCCGTCGATCGAGATCTCCTCGATCAGGTCTTCGGCATCGATGAGCGCATCAGGTGACGTGATGTCGTCGGCGTGGTTCTGCTCGGCCTCGGTGGAGTTGAGCTCGTTCATGAGAATCTCCCAGCGCGTGGAGGTCACGGCCATCTGACAGTTCTGTGCAACACCGGGAGAGTATTGGCATAGAGTGCCAATAGGAAGGCGTCCGACGGTATCAATTTCACCGAAGCCCCAGGGAACCTTGTCGTGCGAGAGTCCGCCCACGCCAGCTGAGCTGGGAGGACACTCTCATTTGCGGTACGGCGGAAGCCATCTCAAGCGGTCTCGCGCCGAAAGGCAGGTCTTGCCAACCGCAGTGGAAGCTGGCTTGAATCCCTTGGTCATGGAACAGCTCCGCCTCCCTTCCCGCATCCCGGATGTCATCGTGGTCGGCGCCGGAGCCGCCGGTGCGGTGCTCGCGGCGCGGCTGACGGAGGATCCCGGCCGGAGCGTGATGCTCCTCGACGCAGGCCCCATGCCATGCGGCACGGCCGGGTTCGGCCCTGAACTGCTCGACGCACGACTGGTTCCGGGGGCGCAGCCGAACCATCCCGCCACGACCGAATACCCCGTGCACCTCACACCGGGGCGGCCGTGGCTGGTCCCGCGCGGGCGCATCCTCGGCGGTTCGACCACCGTCAACGGCGGCTACTTCGTGCGGGCCCGGCGCGAGGACTTCGACCGCTGGGCCGCTGTGGGCAATCCAGCCTGGGCCTACGACGAAGTCCTGCCGTTCCTGCGGTCCATGGAGTCCGATCTCGACTACGGCGGCGACGAAATACACGGCGACCAGGGTCCGATGCGGATCCGGCGCAGTCGCCTGGAGCACCCGGCCGCCGCGGCCTTCCGCGAGGCGGCCCGCGCCCTGGGCTTTCCGGCCGACCCGGACAAGAACGACCAGGCGCCGCCCGGCTTCGGGCCCGTACCCTCCAACTCCGTTGACGGCGAGCGCCGCAACACCGGACTCAGCTATCTGCCGCCCGACGTTCTGGGCCGGCCCAACCTCACGGCCATCGGTGGCTGCCAGGTCCTGAGGGTCGTCATCGAGCAGAACCGCGCTACTGGTGTCGTCGTCCGGCGGGGCGGCGAACGCGTCATCGTCCACGCCGGAGCCGTCGTGCTCAGCGCCGGCGCCTTCGCCACCCCCCACCTGCTCCAACTCTCCGGAATCGGACCGCGCGCCGATCTGGAAAGGCTCGGCATCCCCGTCGTCCGGGACGTTCCCGCCATCGGCGCCCGCTTCAGCGACCACCCACAGGTGGTGCTGGACTGGACGCCCCGCGAGGACTTGGGCGAGCCGTCCGACTCCTGGATCGGCGGCTGTCTGCACCTTCCCTCCGAGGGGCTCATGCCTGGGAGTCCCCATGGCCCGGGTGATCTGGAAATCCTCCAGTCCTTGGTCCCCATGGCAGGGCTCGCCGGTGGTGCCGTCAGCGTTCCCGGCACCCCTTTGTCGTTCCTGGTATCCGCCCAGGCACCCCGGCCGACAGGCCGCCTGCGCATCGAGTCCGCCGACCCGGCCACACCTCCGCGCATCGACTACGGCTTCTTGAGCGGCCCTGGCGACTACCGTCGCCTGCGTGAGGCCGTGCGTGTCACCGCGGCTCTCCTCTACGCCCCGCCCCTCGCCGACATCTCCCACGGGCTGATCGATCCCGGCCCGGAGGTTCTTGATGACGACCGCGCCCTCGACCGCTGGATCGATGGCCACCTGGGCACCGCCCAGCACACCTGCGGAACCGTCCCGATGGGTCACGACGATGATCCGGAGCGTGCCGCTGTCGACCAGTTCGGGCGCGTCCACGGCGTAGGGGCCCTGCGCGTGGCGGACACCTCGATCCTGCCGGACGCGCCCCAGCGCGGACCTGCGGCGACCGCCGTCCTCATCGGCGAACTCGTCGCCAACGCGATGCGGCTCGACCTGTCCTGACGGGGCGTCAGGCGAGGAGAGCATGGGCCGGAACCGCTCCGTCAGCGCACTCGACCGATGGCCCTGACGGCGTCGACAAGACCCCAGGCGAGTGCGGTCGGAGCGTCCAGCCCGGTGCCGGTGATCGCCAGATAGAGGGTCCGCCAGCGCCCGATGCGGCGCGGGATGCTGACGGTGCCGCCCGCGCCGGGAACCAGGCCCATCCCGACTTCGGGGAGCCGGAAGGTGGTGCCCGGGTCGGCGAGGACGGTCCCGGCGAAGGCGGGCAGCTCAAGGCCGGAGCCCACACAGGTGCCGTGCACCCGCACCTCCATCCGATCGCGCAGTTCGTGGATGAGCCGGGCGGCACCGGCGCGGGTCCGCACGAGGTGGGCTGTGGCCACGTCGGGGGTGGTGCCGAACTCGTCGAGGTCACCGCCCGAGCAGAACGCCGGTCCGGCGCCGGTGAGTACCACGTGGGAGATGGTCTCGTCGAGCGTCGCGAGGTGTAGGGCCTCGACCAGCGCGTCTCTCAGCTGCCGGTCGTAGGCGTTGCGCCGCTCCGGGCGGTTGAGGGTCACCTCCAGCACGGTTCCGTTCCGGGCGATCAGCACGGGGTCCGGCACGGCTGGTGGTTGCGGACGTGGACCGCGTGCCGCGAGCCATCGCCGGAACTCGGCTCCGCCGAGCAGCGTGGAGTACGCCAGCGACTCCGCGTCCAGTGCGTCGCGCACCGGGAGCGACTCGGTCATGCGCAGGAGCCCGGCCAGCACGAGTGCGGCCTGGGGGTTCGCCGACACCGCGGCTGCGACCCCGGCCAGTGCGCCGGCCGGATCGGTCACCAGGACGAACGGGCCGCCGACTGGCTCCGACGCCTGATCGACCAGGGTCATGTCGAGTGCCGCCGCCAGCGTTTCCACCTCGGTCGGCATCATCGCCCCAGTGGCACCTGTGACTCCGACGAGGATTCGGTCGCATGCCCGGGCGCGGCGGACCGCGGCGTCCAGCACCGCGGGAGCGGCGGGCTCGTCGAGGTCGACGGCCAGCACCGGGGATACCGGCCGCGCTGCCACATCGAGCAGCGGGGCGTGCGCCGCGTCGGCCGCTAGTTGCGTCGGGCTGATCACGGGCACGGAAGACACGGAAGACACGGAAGACACGGAAGACTCCGAAGACTCGGAATGCGTGGAAGACACGGAAGAGCCCCCTCCCTGGAATCCGGGCCGCCCGGGTCCCGGCCTGCGAGCGCGAGTGTATCGTCGGCCTCGTGCTCACTGTCGTGTCGGATTCAGGCTGGTCAGCGGCATGACCGTCGCCGCGGACCCGATGGCTGACTGGGCGTCCAGTGGTGTCGTCGTGCTCACCGGACGCCCCGACGGACCTCCGCTCGTACCGCCCGGACTTGCGGCGTCCCGGGCCCGCGAGCTGTCTGCCCGGATCTTCGCGCTGACCGCCGGCACCGCCGCGCCGGTCCGGGTCGATGGTGCCGCACTGCTGGCCGAACGGGCCGCGTTCACGGGCCACTCCCGGCGCGGCCGGACCTCTGCGGGCGGCGCCTGCCGGCTGGTGCCCACCAGTGACGGCTGGGCGGCGGTATCGTGCGCCCGCCCCGACGACCCCCTGCTGCTCGGCGCCCTGATCGGCACCGAGCTGACCGGTGATCCCTGGCCTGCTGTTGAGGCGTGGCTGCGCGACCACAGCGGTGCCGAACTGGCGGAGCGGGCCACGCTTCTCGGCCTCGCCGCCGGTCCGGTCGGCCCGCGTGCGGCTGGTGCAGCCCTGCGTGGCGCCGATGCAGCCCCGCGTGCGGCTGAGGCAGCCTTGCGTGGAGCCGGTGCTGCCCCGCATGGACCCGGTGCAGCCCCGCGTGCCGCCCGTCCCGCCGCCCCGCCGGTGCCGCGGCCCGTCGACGGCATGCTCGTCGTCGACTTCAGCGCGCTGTGGGCCGGGCCGCTCTGCAGCCAACTGCTCGGCCTTGCCGGGGCCCGTGTGGTCAAGGTCGAAACACCGACTCGCCCGGACGGAGCCCGCCGTGGCCACCCCGGCTTCTACCGATTGCTGCACGCCGGGCACAGATCCGTCGTCCTCGACCCCGACACCCCGTCCGGCCGCCACGCGCTGGCCGCGCTGGTCGCCGCCGCCGACATCGTCGTCGAAGCGTCCCGCCCCCGCGCACTGGCCCGCTTCGGCCTCGATGCCCAAGCCGCGGTGGCCGCCGGCACCACCTGGATCTCCATCACGGCCGCCGGGCGCGCGAGCGACCGTATCGGGTTCGGCGACGACGTGGCGGCCACTGCCGGCCTGGTCGCCCGCGAACCTGACGGCACCCCTCTGTTCTGCGGCGACGCGACAGCCGACCCGCTCACGGGCCTCACCGCCGCCACCCTGGCGTTGACCGACCCCACCGACGGCACCGGCATCCTGCACGACGTCGCCATGACCGACGTTGTCGCCGCCACGCTCGACGGCGCACCGCAGGATCCGCACCGGCCCGCGACAGTCGCCCGCCGCACGGGAACGGGGTGGGCGGTCGAGACCAGCGAAGGGTGGGTCCCCGTCGCACGGCCGCGTCGGCGCGAACCCGCCGGGGACGCACCCCTCATGGGTGAGCACACCACCGAGGTGCTGCGCGGTCTCGGGATCCCGACGGCATGACCGACGTCCTCAGCGTCGAGAGCCTGCTGCTGCGCCACGCCGAACTCGACGACGGCCGTCGCGCCGATGTCCGTATCGCCGCCGGGCGCATCGCGGAGATTGCCCCGGCCCTGCCCCGCAGGTCGGGGGAGGAGACGATCGACTGCCGTGGCGGCGCGCTGTTGCCCGGCCTGGCCGACCACCATCTGCACCTGCACGCCCTCGCCGCCCACCAGCACTCGATCCCCTGCGGACCACCCGCCGTGCGCGACCCGACAGGCCTCCGTACGGCGCTCGCCGCGGCGACCCCCGACGAGCACGGCTGGATCCGCGGCACCGGCTACCACGAGACCGTCGCCGGCGCCCTCGATGCCGCCGCCCTGGACCGGATCCACCCTCACTGCCCCGTACGCGTCCAGCACCGCAGCGGGGCCCTCTGGATCCTCAACACCGCAGCCGCGTCCGCCCTGGCCCTGGTCGGCGGCGACCATCCCGGCATCGAACGACACGTGGACGGTACGCCGACCGGCCGGTTGTGGCGCGCCGACGACTGGCTGCGTACCCGGCTCCCGCGCACCCGCCCGCCCGGACTCGGGGACATCGGCCACGAGCTCGCGCGGTTCGGCATCACCGCGGTCACCGACGCCACACCCGATCTGGATCCGGGCTCACTGGCGGCCATCGCCGCCGACATGGAGAGCGGGGCGCTTCCCCAACGTGTCCACCTTCTGGGTGCTCCGCTCGGTGCCTCGCTCGACGGCACTTCGGCGTGCCGGCCGACGGTCGGCCCGTACAAGATCGTCCTGGCCGACTCCGGGCTGCCCGCGCTCGACGACCTGACCGAGCGCATTCGCGCGGCGCACGCCGAGGGCCGAGCCGTGGCCGTGCACGCCGTGACCCGCGAGGCGCTCGTGCTGCTGGTGGTGGCCCTGCGGGAGGCGGGCTCCCGGCCCGGTGACCGCATTGAGCACGCGGCCGTCGTCCCGCGCGAACTGATCGGCGACATCGCCGCACTCGGACTGCGCGTGGTGACCCAGCCCGGCTTCCTCGCCGACCGCGGCGACGACTACGCCCGAGACGTCCCCGTCGGGGATCAACCAGACCTGTACCGCTGCCGATCGCTCACCGACGCCGGCGTCCCGCTGGCTCTGTCGTCCGATGCGCCCTACGGGCCACTGGACCCATGGACCGTCATCGCAGCGGCAGTTCACCGCACGACCCCGCTCGGTGGTGTCCTCACCCCCGATGAGACCCTCACCCCGGCCGCCGCCCTCGACGCCTACCTCGGTCCGCTGGAGGACCCCGGCGGGCCGCCCCGGCGCGTCCGGAGCGGTGAGCCCGCCGAGTTGGTCCTGCTGCACACCGGGCGGGCGACGGCCCTCGCCGATCCCACCTCGGAGCTCGTCCGGGTGACCCTCATGGGAACCTGCCCGGGCAAGAGCCCGCGTGCGCTCCGCTGACCTGTGGAGGTCTGCCGCTCGTCGACCACGGCGACACTCGTCTCGCGGGCGAGCTCCCGCCCCGCTCCGGTCGCAGGCCGCCCGCGCCCGCCCGGCGGACCGGGCGGGCGCGGGCGGCAGAGGCGGGTGTCAGCCCAGATGCCCGGATCAGCCCAGACCGGCCCCGGCCTCGCCGCTGATCACCACCACCGGCCAACGGGGTTCGGCCAGCTCGCGAAGGACGCGCTCCCTGCCCCGCATGGGCGTGTCGACGTGACGGTTCACGGCCTCCGGCAGTCGGCGCCGCTCCGGTGCGACGGGCAGCGCCCGGGCCAACCGATCACGCAGAACGAGCAGTTCGGACTCGTACGGCGCCAGCCAGTCGGCATACCGGTCCTCGGGCAACAGCTCATGTCCCAGACGTCCGACCGCCGTCACCAACGCACTGCGGTTCCCCTCGCGCAGCGCCGACCGCGCCGCCGACCGCACCTCGTCCACATCCACCCGTACATGACGCAGGACCACCATCTCGCCGTCGGCAACGAGATAACTCCGCCCGGCTCCCTTCTCCAGCCCCGACTCCAGGACGTGCCGGGCGGCGTGCAGCGCGGCCCGGAGATTGCGCCCGGCCGCCGCCTCCTCCGCGCCGGGCCAGCACGCGTCGATCACCCGCTCGCGATGCAGCCGGTGACCGGGGGCGAGCGCAAGCACCTTCAGCACCGTCCTGGCACTGGAGCGGCGCCACTTCCCCGTCAGGGGTGTGCCGTCACGGGACAGATCGAACCCGCCCAGCAGCGACACGCTCACAACAGGTGGATCACCGCTCACGGTTCCACCTCCAGCCACCTGGGCAACTCTGCGTCGACCAGCCCCGCAGCATAAGGATCACCGGCATCGCTCACAAGAGCGTTCTCAGCGGAGATTGCGCCGCAGCCGTACCCGGTACGAGTAGTGCTCAGGCAGGAAATGGCTGATGGCCAGCTCGACCGGGTGGCCCGTGGCAGACAGGTACAGCCGGTCGATGCGCAGCAGGGGGTGGCCCGGCGGGCAGCCGAGGCGGGTGGCGGTCTCCGGGGCGGCGAGGCCGACCGTGACGGACTGCTCGGCCTCCGCGATGGGGTCGGGGAGGCGGCTGTCGAGCAGGCCGATGACCGTGACGCGGCTGCGCGCCCCCTCCTCGGTCAGTTCCTGCCGGTCGGCCAGCAACTGCCCGGCGCCCGGCGGCAGGTGGACCGTCGTCAGACAGAACGGGGTGTCCTCGTGCAGCCGCAGGAAGGTCAGGGTGTCCACCCGGTCGGAGTCCAGGCGCAGTCGGCCCGCCGTGTCCAGGTCGACGCGGCGGCGCAGCGGTGACACCAGTTGCATCGTCGTGTCGAGCGAGAGCGCCATGAGGTCCTCGACCGAGCCGAACTGACGCAGGTACTGCTCCTCGCGGGGGGCGGCGAAGGTGCCGCGCCCCGGGACCCGGTGCACCAGGCCCTCGGCGACCAGGTCCTGGAAGGCACGCCGTACGGTCTGACGGCTGAGGCCGCGGGATTCGGCCAGCTCGGCCTCGGTGGGCAGCCGCACACCCTCGGGGTACTCGTGGCGCAGGATCGCCTCGCGCAGCTCACGGGCGAGCCGCACATAGGCGCTGTCCCGGCCGCCGGCCCGCTGCCTTGTGCGGGTCTCCTGTGTCCGCGTCGTGCGCGCCATGTCCGCCGTTTCGCTCAGGTTTGCTTGGTGATGCCACCTCGGTCACCCCGACCGACCTGTTGCTGTGGCTGGGGGCCCGGGGGTCCGGGGGCCCGCGGCGGAGCCGCTGGTGTCACAGCCCCCGGGAAGACGCAGCACCGCCCTGCCGAAGTCCCGTGAGTTTCTCATGGCCGCGACGGTGCGTCCGTTCAGGCCTCCAGACCGCCGCGCGCGACGAGGTGGCGCACGATCACGTTCCGCTGGATCTCGTTGGTGCCCTCCCCGACGATCATCAGCGGGGCGTCGCGGAAGTACCGCTCGACGTCGAACTCGGTGGAGTAGCCGTACCCGCCGTGGATGCGCATCGCGTTCAGCGCGATCTGCATGGCCGCCTCGGAGGCGAAGAGCTTCGCCATGCCCGCCTCCATGTCCACGCGCCGCCCCGCGTCCGCCTCCCGGGCGGCGTACAGGGTGAGCTGGCGGGCGGCGGTGAGTGAGGTCGCCATGTCGGCGAGGTAGTTGCCGATGGACTGGTGCTTCCAGATCGGCTCGCCGAACGTCTCACGCTCCTGTGCGTAGCGCAGCGAGTCCTCCAGCGCGGCCCGGCCGACGCCCAGCGCCCGCGAAGCGACCTGCAGCCGCCCGGTCTCCAGGCCCTTCATCATCTGGCCGAAGCCCTTGCCCTCCACACCGCCGAGCACAGCGTCGGCGGGCACGCGGTAGTCGTCGAAGGTCAGCTCGCAGCTCTCGACGCCCTTGTAGCCGAGCTTGGGCAGATCGCGCGAGACCGTCAGGCCCGGGCCGTGCTCGGCGAGCAGGATGGAGATGCCCCGGTACTTGGGTTCGGCGTCGGGGTCGGTCTTGCACAGCAGCGCGATCAGCTGGGAGTGGCGGGAGTTGGTGATCCAGGTCTTGCCGCCGTTGACGACGTACGTGTCCTCGTCGCGCCGTGCGACCGTCCGCATGGCCTGGAGGTCGGAGCCGCCGCCGGGCTCGGTCAGCGCCATCGTCGCGCGGAACTCGCCGGTGGCCATCTTGGGCAGGTAGCGCCGCTTCTGCTCCTCCGTACCGAAGTGCAGCAGCAGCTTCGACACGACCGTGTGGCCGCCCATCGCGCCCGCCAGGCTCATCCAGCCACGCGCCAGTTCCTCGGTGATCAGGACGTAGCACGGGGTGGAGACGGGCGTGCCGCCGTACTCCTCGGGAATGGCCAGGCCGAAGATGCCGAGCTGCTTCATCTGCTCGATGAGGGCCTCGGGGTAGGTGTTGGCGTGTTCCAGCTCCCGTACGACCGGACGGACGTCCTTGTCGACGAAGTCGCGTACGGTGCCGACGATCAGCTGCTCGTCGGAGGAGAGGATGTCGAGGGTGCTCACAGCGCCGCTGCTCCTTGCTCAGGGTCCGTCTGCTCGGGGCCCGGGGTGTCGATGACGCGTTCCGCGCGCAGTCGGTCGATGTCGGCGCGGCTGCGGCCCAGGGCGGTGAGGATCGCTTCGGTGTGCTGCCCGGCGGCCGGGACCGGATCCATGCGCGGGCTGACGCCGCTGAGGTCCGCCGGTGGCAGCAGTGCCTGGACGGGGGCCGGAGCGCCGGGGATGCGGATGTCGCGCCACCGGTCGCGTTCGGTGAGCACGGGGTGGTCGAGGAATTCCGGGACCGAGTTGACGCCGGCATTGGCGATGCCCGCCTTGTCCAGCAGGGCCATGGCCTCCTCGCTGCCGAGTCCGGCGAAGCGCGCGGAGACGATCGCGTTCAGCTCCGTGCGGTGGGCGACCCGGTCGGCCCCGGTGGCGAAGCGCGGGTCGTCGGCCAGCCCCGGCTCGCCCAGTACCTGTGCGCACAGGGCGATCCACTCCCGCTCGTTCTGGACAGACAGCAGTACGTCCTCCCCGTCGGAGGCGGTGAAGGGCCCGTACGGCGCGATCGTCGCGTGCTGCGCGCCCACGCGTGGCGGCTGCGTGCCGCCGTAGCGCGTGTAGTAGGCGGGCTGGCTCATCCACTCGGCGAGCGCCTCGAAGAGGGACACCTCCACGGCGGGCACGCGGCCCGTGGTGGCGCGCGTGTACAGAGCGGAGAGGATGCCGCTGTACGCGTACATCCCGGCGGCGATGTCGGCGACCGAGATGCCGACACGCGCCGGTTCCTCTGGGGTTCCGGTGATGGACAGCAGCCCGGTCTGACATTGCACCAGCAGGTCGTACGCCTTGCGGTCCTGCCACGAGCCGCTGGTGCCGTAGCCGCTGACCGTGCACGGGACGAGGGACGGGTAGCGGGCCTGGAGCGCTTCCACCCCCAGGCCCATGCGGTGGGCCGCGCCCGGCGCCAGGTTCTGCACGAACACATCGGCACCGGCGAGGAGTTCATGCAGAATCTCCCGCCCCGACTCGGACTTCAGGTCCAGGGAGAGGGATTCCTTGGAGCGGTTGAGCCAGACGAAATAGCTGGCCTGGCCGTGTACGGACGTGTCGTAACGGCGTGCGAAGTCCCCGCCGCCCGTCCGCTCGACCTTGATGACCCGGGCGCCGAGATCGGCGAGTTGGCGGGTGGCGAAGGGTGCGGCGACGGCCTGCTCCAGGCTGACGACGGTGATGCCCGCCAGGGGCAGGGGGTGGGCACATTGGGTCATCGGGTGGCCTCCTGGGGGAGTTCGGCGAGCAGCAGGGCGCGCGCCGAGTCCCACGTCGCGTCCTTCAGCAGGTCCGGCACGTCGCTGCCGCAGGCGGCGAACTTGTCGGCCAACTCCGCGTCGGTGGGCGGACGTTCGGGGGAGCCGGGGGGCTGGGCCAGCGCGGTGTGCAGGATGCCGCCGTCGGAGAGGGTGACGCGGAGGTCGGCCTCTCCGTCCAGCAGCCCCGAGCCGCCGCCGGTGCGTGCGACCTCCACCGCGGCCACCAACCGCTGCGCCTCAGGCCTGCGGACCGCGGCGTCGGTGAAGGCGTCGAAGCCCGGACAGTCGTCGAGCAGTGCGGTGGCGACGGCGTACTGCATGCTGAACTTGCCCTCCAGGCCGGTGGTGGGCCGGTCGTGGATGAGGGGGTGCACGGTGGCGGCAGGAGTGGTCACCCGAACCTGTGTCACGTCGTGCGCCGCGCACTCTGTGCGGATCTCGCGCAGCGCCGCGATCGGCCGCTGCATCGCGTAGCAGCAAGGGAACATCTTGACGGCGAGACCGCCAGGCACGGCCGGACCACTGCCGTCCACGCTTCCACCGGCGTTTTCGGCGCCCACCAGTCCAAGCCAGGTGTCGAGCGACCGTGGATCGGCCGTGGCACCGGCCGCTGCGAGGCGCGCCGCCCGCACGCCTGCCTCGGTCGCGAACCCGACCTGCAACGACTTGCCGTGCGTACCGAACGCCGCCTGCACGCCGCCCGCACCGGGCAGCGCCAGCGCCATCGCGGCCGCCAGCTCCCGCGGTCCCAGGCCGAGGGCGACCCCGGCGGCAACGGCGGCCGCCGGAGCGCCGGCGGTGCAGGTCGCGTGCCAGCCCGCGGCGTAGTGCGACCAGCCCAGCAGCCGCCCGAGCCGTGCCATCACCCCGGCCCCTGCCAGATACGCCCGCGCGTCCCCGCCCGTCGCCAGTACGGCCGGCACCACCGCGACGCTGATGTGCGTTGTCGACTCGATGTGCAGATCGTCGAAATCCAGCACGTGCCCGACCGTCGCCCAGCGCGCCGCGTCCGGCAGCCACGCGGCGAGCGTCCGCACCGGATGGTCGCGCGCGGCCAGCGTCACGGCAACTGTGTCCAGCAGGGAACGCCGGGCCAGCGCCAGATCCGCGTCGTCCGGCTCATATCCGTGCGCCCACTCGGCGAGGGATTCCGCGCTGGCTGCCATGGCTTCCTTCCGCGCGTACGTCGAGGGCGTACGCATCCGAGTAGAATTTGTACGGCCAAATGTGGCATCCGTCAATGGCCGCAACTCATGGCTCTCAAGTGCAGGTTCATGGTGGAGGGGTTGACTCGACGATCGTATGGGCGGACGCTTGCACGGTATTTGTACGGCACAACTCCTGGTTGGGTCGGCCACTGCTTCCCGGAGGTATCAGATGGGCGATACGCATTCCCATGGCTGAAACGACGCACCCGTACTCGTGCGAGGACCGGGTCGGCCTTGTCCGTTACCTCGGCTCCTGGAACCCGGCCCCCGTGACCGCACAGGACGCGATCGCGGCGGCCCCCGTCGCCGCGCTCAGCGCCGTGCTTGACGAGGACGCCTCAGTCGCCGACGAGGGCCAGGAGCTGCCCCCGCTCTGGCACTGGCTGCACTTCCTCGACTGGCCTGCACAGCGCGGACTGGGGGCCGACGGGCATCCGGTGCACGGCCACTTCCTGCCCCCGATCCCCGACCGCCGACGGATGTTCGCGGGCGGCAGGGCCGAGTTCACGGCACCGCTGCGGGTCGGCGCGACGGCCACGCGCACCAGCAGCCTTGCCAAGACGGAGATCAAGCAGGGGAAGACGGGCGAGTTGGCGTTCGTGACGGTGCGTCATGAGATCAGCCAGGACGGTCAGTTGCGCGTCGTCGAGGAGCAGGACCTTGTCTACCGCAGCGGCGAGGACGAGCGGCGCCACACCGGTTTCACCCTGGACCTCGCCGATACGGAGGCCGTGGACGCGCCGTGGCAACTGGCTGTGCGCCCCTCACCGACGTTGCTGTTCCGCTACAGCGCACTGACCGCGAACGCCCACCGCATCCACTACGACGAGCCATACGCACGTGATGTGGAGGGCTACCCGGGACTCGTCGTGCACGGGCCGCTGCTGGTGATGCTCATGTTCGAACTGGCCCGCCGGGGCGCTCCCGAGCGGCAGGTCCGCACCCTGTCCTACCGGTTGCGCAAGCCTGTCTTCGCCGGCGAACACGTTCTCGCTCTGGGCTCCCCGGCGGTCGACGGCGACGGACCGGCGCAGTTGCGCATCGCGACCCGGCGCGACGAGCGGCACGCGACGGCCGAGGTGGTCTTCACATGACCACCGAGGAGCGTGGCCGGGACGCAGCGGGGGCCGGTGGTGCCGAGCGAGGAACGAGCAAGGCGCACCCGGCCGTGGCGGAGTCGAGGCTGAGTGCGACCGCCAACCTGGACGGCGTCGCGATCGCCGCCGCCCACACCTTCCTCTTCGTTCCCGGGCACCGCCCCGACCGCTTCGACAAGGCCGCGGCGGCGTGCCCCGACGTGGTCATCCTCGACCTGGAGGACGCCGTCGCCTCCGCCGACAAGGACGAGGCCCGCCGTAACGCCGATGCATGGCTGGCCCAGGGCGGGCAGGCGGCCGTCCGCATCAACGCACCCGGCACCCCGTGGTTCGACGACGACCTGGAACTCGTCACCGCGCACGGCTGCCCCGTGATGCTGCCCAAGGCCGAGGACGCCGACGTGCCGCAGCGGCTCGCCGGCGCCTGCGCGGTGATCCCCCTCATCGAGACCGCCATCGGAGTCGAGCGCGCCCTCGATGTGTGCTGCGCTCCCGGTGTGGTACGCGCGGCCTTCGGCAGCGTCGACCTCGCCACCGAACTCGGCGTCCGCCACGACGACCGGTTCGCCCTGGGCTACGCGCGCTCCCGGCTCGTCGTGGCCTGTGCCGCGGCCGGCATCGCCGCACCGGTCGACGGAGTCACCACCGCCCTCGACGCCGCCGACGCCCTCGCGGACGACCTCCGGCACGCCCGCCGACTCGGCTTCGGCGGCAAGCTGTGCATCCACCCGCGCCAACTGGACGCCGCACGAGCCGGGTTCGCGCCGACGGAGCATGAGCTGCTTTGGGCGCGACGGGTGATCGACGCGGGCGATGCGGTGTCCGTCGTGGACGGGGCGATGGTCGACAAGCCGGTACTGGAACGTGCGCGACGACTCCTGGACGCGGCCGACCGGTAGCACCCAGGGCGGCGATCGCCCCACGCCTCCCACAACTCCCGCAGCCGGTCCCCGATCCGTCGCTCAGCTCCATCACTGCCGAGTCGGGTCGTCAGACCACTGGACGCGGCCCTCACCAGAAAGCAAGACCACCTCCGCCCCGCAACAGCGTTTGTCACATGCGGTACTTCTTCGGTGATCCGGCCAGCGCCTTGTCCAACAGCTCGACAAGTGTGCGCAGTTCGTCCGGTGTGAGTGTCGGTTATTCGTGTAGTTGAGACACATCCATCGCCATGACCTACAACATCTCAACTGCACTCATAGAAGCTGAGGTTGAGCCGCCTGAGTTGGTGACCTGCTCTGATGGGATGCATTGGCTCCTGGGGCTCTCGGTGGCAATCCTGTGACCTGGGGTGCCGCATCTCTATCGAGAATGTCTCAACTCTACGGATAATTTCTTGGGATTGGGGTCCTGAGGGCGCAGAGAAGTTGATCTTGATTTGGGAGGGTGGGGAGCCGCTCCAGGTGGGGCGGGCGGAGGCGAGGAGCAAGCCGGCGTTCGTCAAAGTGCACCCGGGCGGATGTGTGGCATCCGACGCAAGCGGTTCGCCTCCGAACCGCCCCGACAGGCACGTCAGCCGCTCCAGATGCGAGCTTGTCCAGCGGCGCCCCGTCGAGGGCCGACACCGTGCGCTGGCAGGGGCTCAAAGGGGCCGGGATCCGGGAAAGTCTCACGACTGGGCCCAGCTCCCCTTGATCCCCGGAGCACTCCTGCCTCGGCAGACGATCGCCCGGTGACAGCAGACCCTCCAGCGGCGTGCCAGCGGGCCATAGCCACCCGTGGGCCGGCGTTGCGCCCCGACAGCACCGTGTTCTGGTAACTGCGCAACCCGGCCGGCTCTTACTACTGCAACGGTGCTTGCTCTGAGTGCTGGACAGTTCTCATGGGCTGTGTCCGCGTTGCTTGTAGTGGCTGACGCGGGCCTGGTGTTGTCGTCTCCGGTGCCAAGTTGACCAGTGCAGGATGTGGTCGGCGGGTGTGGGTCGGTGATCGGTGAGTCGGGTGATCAGGCGTCTGATCTCGGCGAGGCTGAGGTGGATGAGTTCGGAGGATCCGTTTCTGCTTTGTCGGCGTCGAGTGCGCGGGCGCGCAGGGCGGTGAGGCAGGCGTGGGCGGCCATGGCGAGGGCCATGTGGCGGTGCCAGCCGGCGTATCGGCGGACTTGGTAGTCGTCCAGACCGCATTCCTGCTTGGCGGTCTGGAAGCATTCCTCCACGGCCCATCGGCTGCCCGCGATGCGAATCAGCTCGTCCAATGTGGTGTCGGCCGGGCAGTAGGCGATGTAGTAGGAGATTTCCTCGGGCCGGCTGACGCTGCGGCGGGCGATGACCCAGTGTCGGCGGTCGGGCCGGTGCCAGGGGCGGACCTCGACGCGGGCCCAGTCGTAGATCCGCTGTCCGTGGGCACCTTGGCCGCAGGAGCGGCGTTTCCACTTCTGCCGCGGGAGGCCGGGAAACAGGTCGTGGACGGGGTGGTCGAGGGCCCAGCGGGTGACGACGGTGTCGTGGCGGGTGGTGGCCATGACATGGAAGACGTCCGCCTGCTCCAGCTCGAACCGCCAGCCCTTGCTGAAGCCGTAGGCGGCATCCGCGGTCACCCTCCCGAACGGAATCTTCTCCGCGATCGCCCGGCGGACCATCGCCTTGGCCATGGTCACCTTCGTCTCGAATCCGACCGTGTCGTCGATGCCGGCCCGCCGGCACCGTTCCCGGTCGTCCGTCCATGAGGTGGGCAGATACAGACGGCGGTCGATCAGCGTGCGTCCACGGTCGGTGGCGTAGGCGAGGAAGACCCCGATCTGGCTGTTTTCGGTGCGGCCCGCGGTGCCGGAGTAATGCCGTTGCACGCCGGCTGAACGGATGCCCTTCTTGAGGAAGCCGGTGTCATCGACGATCAGGACGGCGTCCCGGTCTCCGAGGTGTTCGACGACGTAGTCGCGTACGTCGTCCAGGACCTCGTCGGCGTCCCACTCGATCCGGTTCAACAACCGGTGGATGCGGTCGGGACCTGCGTGACCGGCTTCCTCCGCGAGCGTCCAGCCGTTCTTCCGTTCCAGCGGAGCAATCAGCCCCCGCATATAGGCCAGCGCCGACTGACGCGGCTCCTCCCGGTTGAACCGGTGCACGAACCGCCCATGCAATCGCTCCAACTCGCCCGCCCACAACCTGACATCAGCAAGGTCCCCACCCATAACCGCACCAACGACCGAGCTGGCCAGCGGTCACGGCAAGCACCGTTGCAGTATTACTGGCCATTTCGTTTGGTGTGATCTTGCGGGATGCTGTCTGTATGGCGAGTGAGCTTGTCGAGCGGTTGGTGCCGGACGATTTGTGGGAGCTCTTCGAGCGGGTGGTTCCTCCGGCGCCGTCTCGCCCTCAGGGCGGGGGCCGCCGTCGGTCGCACGGTGACCGGGAGGTCCTGGCCGCGAGCGTGTTCGTGGCCACGTCAGGCTGCACGTGGAATCAACTGCCGCCTGGCTTCGGCCCTTCGGGCGTCACTGCGTTCCGGCGGTTCACCGAATGGTCCCAGGCCCGTGTCTGGGCGAGACTCCATCGCCTGGTGCTGGACGAACTCGGTGGCCAGGGCGAGCTGGACTGGTCACGGTGCGCCATCGACTCCGTCAGCATCCGCGCGGTCAAAGGGGGCCGCTGACGGGACCGAATCCGACCGACCGAGGCAAGAGGGGATCAGAAATCCACCTGGTCGTCGATCGCAACGGTCTGCCCCTCTCCATCGGTATCTCTGGCGCCAACGTGCACGACAGCCAAGCCTTCGAACAGCTCGTCCGCGGGATACCGCCCATCCGATCCCGACGCGGCCCACGCCGACGCCGCCCGGCGAAACTCCACGGCGACAAGGGATACGACTACCCCCACCTACGGCGATGGTTACGGACCCGAGGGATCGCACCACGCATCGCCCGCCGAGGAGTTGAGAACTCTCAACGGCTCGGCCGGCACCGGTGGGTCGTAGAACGCACCATGTGCGCCACGTGGCGCTCTGTTTGTATCCCCGGTTCAGCCGGGAGGAACTCGGAAGGAGGTTCCTGGGCCAGATGACTTACCTGGATCCGAAAGGTGAAGGGGACAACAGCATGTCAGAAAACCAGTGACCGGGCTCAGTTGTCAGGGACGGTGTGCTGGGTGGCCCGCGCGATATGGCGAAGGCTGGATTGCTTGAAGCCTAATCTCCAGAAGATGCAAGTTCTCATCCGCCGGAAAGACGACTGAAACCGGCGCCGCGCTCTGCACGGGACCGATCGTGACCCGGTGCACTTCCGGAGCACGGAGCGATGTCCAACGAGGGCATTCAAGGAGATGAGTGGGACGCCTACGTCGCGCTATGACGTACAGCAGAGACGAACGTGGGATCGCCTACGGGACGCGAGTCCTATGGCGACGGAGGCCCCGTAGTAGTCGCCGGAGTCACGCCCGGCCAGGGAGGACGGGAAAGCCGTCCGCAGGGCGAAGGGGGCCAGGTGATTCGGACACCGAGACTCGGGAGGTATGCGAAATGCATAGCGCCGAAACGGTGCTGGGTGTCCGGCGTGGCCTGCCGTGTGACGAACTGTATCGACAGATGTCCAACCCGCAGTTATATCTGCTGGCTTACGGGCGCATCTACGCCAACCACGGTGCGATGACACCCGGAGTCACGAAGGAAACAGTGGACGGCATGTCCCAGCGGAAGATCGGACGCATCATCGATGCGATGCGCCACGAGCGATACCGATTCCGCCCCGTGCGCCGTGTGAACATCCCGAAGAAGAACGGGACAACGCGGCCGCTAGGACTGCCGACATGGTCGGACAAGCTCGTCGGTGAAGTCGTACGCCTCCTACTGGAAGCGTATTACGAGCCGACGTTCTCCAGCCATTCTCACGGGTTCCGACCCCGGAAGGGATGCCACACCGCCTTGCGCGAGGTGGCTCATACCTGGACCGGAACTTCTTGGTTCGTCGAGGGAGATATCGCCGACTGCTTCGGGAGCCTGGACCATGAGGTCCTGCTCTCGATTCTCGGAGAGAAGATTCACGACAACCGCTTCCTTCGGCTGGTGCGCAACATGCTGACGGCCGGATATGTGGAGGACTGGAGGTGGGGAGCCACACTCTCCGGAGCACCGCAAGGTGGAGTGGCCTCCCCGGTCCTGTCCAACATCTACCTGCATAAGTTGGACGAGTTCGTCGAGAAGGTTCTCACTCCGGATTACACCCGAGGGGAACGCCGGGCTCGCAACCTGGAATACCTCGCGGTGGCCAATGTGTTGGCAAGGGCACGCCGGCGTGGCGACAGGGCTGAGGTCCGACGGCTGCGTCAGCAGATGTACAGCTTGCCGAGCTCCGATCCTGACGATCCGGGGTTCAGGCGGCTTCGCTATGTCCGCTATGCAGACGACCACCTGCTCGGGTTCACCGGACCAAAGGCCGAGGCCGAGGAAATCAAACAGCGTTTGGTTGAGTTTCTGCGTGATGAACTCAAGTTGGAACTCTCCCATGAGAAGACGCTGATCACTCACGCCAGAACCCAGGCGGCACGGTTTCTCGGCTACGAGATCACAACTCAGCAGAACAGCAGCAAAATTGCCGATGGCCGCCGTGCGGTCAACGGTCAGATTGCGCTGCGTGTCCCACTGGATGTGATCAAGATCAAAAGCTCCCCGTATCTCGATCGCGGAAAACCCGCGAAACAACCGGCCCTGCTGAATAGCGACGACCACGCTATCGTCGCCACTTTCGGGACCATCTATCGGGGAATCGTCCAGTACTACCTGTTGGCCGGTGACGTTCACCGGCTGCACCGCCTGCGATGGGTCATGGAGACCTCGATGCTCAAGACCCTGGCAGGAAAGCACCGTTCAACGGTGACGAAGATGGCAGCGAAGTACAAGACCACCCTCGAAACACCGAGCGGTCCTCGCGTTGCTTTTGAGGCCCGCATTGAACGGAAGAACAGGAAACCACTGGTCGCACGGTTCGGTGGGATTCCACTCCAACGGCAGCGGGCGGCAGAGATTGTCGATCGTGAGCCGGTCCGGGTGGACTATCCGCAGAAGGAACTCGTCGCGAGGCTCCTTGCGGATACCTGCGAGATCTGCGGGAGCAGGGGCAACGTTCAGGTTCACCATGTCCGTGCACTCGCCGACCTCGCACATGCCGGATGGCAGCCTTCTGACTGGGCGCGCGTCATGCTTCACCGACGCCGCAAAACGGTTGTGGCTTGCGACACTTGCCATGACCGAATCCATTCAGAACGGCCTGCTAAACCACTCACGCAGTAGTCACTGGAGAGCCGGATGACAGGAAACCGTCATGTCCGGTTCGGCGGGAGGCCGTGCGGAAAAGGACTCGCCTTCGGCGGGCACCTCGCTGCGCGGCCCACCCATCCGCCTGGCTCGGCGGATGCCGACGCCTGCACCGCCGCTACGAACGCAAGGCCGATCATTTCCTGGCCTTCACCGCGATCGCAGCCACACTCATCTGCTACCGAAGACTCCCCAAATGAAATGGCCAGTTAACGGTGCGGGTAACGTCGGGTCGTGACGGGTGTCGTGGGCGGGCTATGTCGGGAGGATGAGGTATCCCGATGGCGGTGGATTAACGGCCGTGGCGGGCGCTGGCGTCAGGTGGGTTGGCAGGCCCCTGGCTTCCAACGGCTCCGGCGACGCCCGCTGCAAGCTCGACGCAGGACAACTGCGCGTGCTGGAGACAGTGTTGGAGGCTGCCCTCGGCTGGAGTGACCAGTGCTGGACGCTGGCCCGGATCGCCGAAGTCGTGCGCCGCCGGTTCAGCGTCGAATACAGCCTGGCCGGGGCGAACACGGAGGTGGGCGGCGCCCCGAATCCGCGGCGCCGCCCACCTCCTGCCGGACCACGTCAGGTGGCAGCCCGGCAGTGCTCGGGGAGAAAGGACCAGTGGTCGGGAAAGGCTTTGCGCAACAACTGCCTGGCCAGCTCGCTGACAGGCAGCCGCCCGTCCGCCGCACCGTATCCACTGACCGCCGCCTGCCCGGCCCGGGCCTTCAGCTGCGCCTTACTCTTCCGAAAAGGCATGCACCACTCTCCCGTCGATTCCCCTTCCATCACCCGCCCCCTTATTTTGCCGGTTCGCCCTTTATGGGTAACGCCTTACTCGAAGGGATTACGTAAAATCGCGGTATCTGCACCTGATCGGCCGACTCGACCCTGGCGTGCGGGTGGAGGGTCACGCCGCCGCAGGGGTGCAGTGCGTCACTACCGTGACCCGGATCACCGGGTGACGGTGCAGTACTTCCGTGACACGAACTACGGGCGTGTAGATCTTTAACACGCCCTCGGCGGTGCCGAGGCCATGCACCTGATCCGTCGGCGCCGCACCACTCAGAACAACTGACGCGGGATCGGCCACGAGCGGCGCTCCCGCTCGGGGACCGGGGCCGGACCTCGTCGAAGCTCATCGCAGCCCGGGACCTGCGGCTGCGATGAGCTTCGGCCTGCAGCCGCGTCGTGGCCCAGCGCAGGCGGGCTCGTCAGCCGTATGGGTGCCCACCGGTGACGAGAGGTGTGTGGCGAAAGGTAGACAAGGTGCAGAAGTGACTACTCAAGCGCGTATGAAAGGTGAAGCCATGGCGAAATACCTCTTCAAGGTCAAGTTGACCGTCGACGGACTGAAGGGCCTGCTCGAAGAGGGCGGTACCGCGCGTCGCGAGGTCGTCGATCATATGGTGCAGAGCATTGGGGGTCGACTCGAGTCGATGTACTGGGCCTTCGGTGACGACGACGTCTACGTCACTGTGGACCTGCCGGGCAATGCCTCCGCCGCGGCCATGGGCCTGGTGGTGTCGGCGGCCGGTGGTGTGCGTACGAGCACGGTCGTCCTGCTGTCGCCCGGCGAGATCGACGAGGCGGCCCGTCAGAAGGTGGAGTACCGCGCGCCCGGCGCATGACGCCAGCGTTGCCAGCCGCCGGAAACGGCCCGCGCCCACGCCCCTGATTGCCGCGTTCGCCCCGTCCGGTTGGTGGAGTTGGTGCGTCGCCGGCACCGTGGGATCATGTATATAAAGTGATAAAAGGTGATGAAATGTCCGTGATCAAAGAAAGCATCGACATCTCCTGTCGCCCCGAAGACGTCTTCACCTACGTGACCGATCCCTCGCACCTCCCCGAGTGGCAGGAGAGTGCCGTGTCGGTACGCCCCGTGGGAGAGGCTCCTCTGGCCGTGGGCTCGAGAGCCGTGGTGACCCGGCGGATCGGTCACCGGGACATCCCGATGACCTCGGAGGTGACCGAGCTGGATCCGCCGAGGAGCTGGCGGGTCGACGGCATTGACGGTCCCATCCGAGGACATGTGAAAGGGACTATCGAGCCGCTCGGCGACGGTGAACGGTCGCGCCTGACGATGTCCCTCGACTTCGAGACGCATGGAATCGGCAAGGTGCTCGTTCCGCTCGTCGTCCGTCCGCATGTGCGCAAGGAAATGCCGAGGAACGAGCAGACGCTGAAGAGACTGCTCGAGGGGAGTGCGTGAACCCGGCGGCGCTCTCTGGCTACCGACCCGGCCTCGCCCCCAAGGGGCGGGCGCCGGAGGGCATACGCCTGCAGGCCCCCGTTCGCCGCCCGGGAGCAGTACCCGCCGGACCGGCCTAACCTGGAGGAATGGGCAGTGACCTCGTCACGCTGTTCCTGGCCGGCGATGTGATGCTCGGCCGCGGAGTCGACCAGATCCTTCCGCACCCCGGCGATCCGAAGCTGCCGGAGTCGTACATCAAGGACGCCCGCGCCTACGTGGAGCTGGCCGAGGCGGCGAACGGCATGATTCCCCGTCCGGTCGACTTCCCCTGGCCCTGGGGCGACACGCTGGACGTGCTCGCCGCCGACGCCCGGATCCTCAACCTGGAGACCGCCGTCACGCAGAACGACGAGATCGCGCCCGGCAAAGAGATGCACTACCGGATGCACCCGGCCAACCTGCCCGGTCTGGCCGCCGCCCGTCCGCACGCCTGCGCCCTGGCCAACAATCATGTGCTGGACTACGGCCGCCGCGGGCTGGAAGAGACCCTCCACGCCGTGGCGGACGCGGGTCTCCGCTCGGCAGGGGCGGGGCAGGACGCCCACGCGGCCCGGCGTCACGCGATCGTCCCCGTCGTAGGCGGTCGGCGCGTCCTGGTCTTCTCCGTGGGGATGGCCTCCAGTGGCATACCCGGCAGCTGGGCCGCCACGGCACAGCACAGTGGGGTCGACTTCGTCGCCGAGCCGTCGGATGCCGCCGCAGCCGGGATCGCAGCCCGGCTGCGTCCGGCCAAGCGGCCGGGAGACATCGTGGTCGTCTCGGTTCACTGGGGCTACGGCATCCCGCGTGACGAGGTCCGTTTCGGCCATGCGCTCATCGACGGCGGCGCGGACGTTGTGCACGGGCACTCCTCGCACCATCCGCGGCGGTTGGAGTCGTACCGGGGAAAGCTCATCACCCACGGCTGCGGCGACCTGATCAACGACTGCGAGGGAATCGGCGGCTTCGAGGAGTACCGGGACGACCTTCGGCTGCTGTACTTCGTCACCGTGGACCCGGACGACGGTAGGTTCCACGACGTGCGCATCGCCCCGATGCGGTCCCGGCGGATGCGGCTGGAGCGCGCGATGGTCGAGGACTCGCGGTGGGTGCAGGACGCTCTGGGCCGGATCAGCCGGGCCTACGGCTCACACGTCGAACGGAACCCGGACAACACCATCACCGTCCGGCCGCCCCAAGGGGCCGCAGGCGTAAGCGCGACCATGCACCCGACGGGGGAGCGCGGACTGCTCGGCGACGCACACGCCCCGGCGCGCCGTTGGCGCGTGTCGTGGACTCACCGGGCTCCGGGCCGCTGGACCGTCTCCGCAACGGCCGGGCGCGCACAACGGACAGTCGGGACTTGAGGACCGCACCTGACCCGGGAGGCGACCATGTACTTCACAGACCGAACCGACGCGGGCCGGCGGCTCGCCGCCCGCCTGCACCACCTCAAGGGCCAGGATCTGGTGGTCGTGGGACTTCCCCGCGGCGGCGTCCCGGTCGCCGCGCAGATCGCAGAGGCCCTGGGCACTCCGCTCGACGTTTGCCTCGTACGCAAGCTGGGGGTGCCCTCCCAGCCGGAACTGGCCATGGGCGCCATCGGCGAGGAAGGCGTGCGCGTCGTCAATGAAGCGGTGGTGCGGGCGACGGGTGTGACCGGCCGTGATCTGGCGGCGGTGGAGGAACACGAGCGCGGCGTCCTGGAGCAGCACGCCCGCCGCTATCGGGGCGAGCGGCAGCCGGCCCGGTACGGGGGACGGACGGTTCTGGTGGTGGACGACGGTCTGGCGACCGGCTCCACGGCACTGGCGGCCTGCCGGATTGCGCGCGCCCGCGGCGCGTCGCGGATCGTGCTGGCGGTTCCCGTGGCGCCACACAACTGGTCGGCCCGCCTCGGAGGCGAGGCGGACGAAGGCGTCTGTCTGCACACATCCCGGCAGTTCCACGCGATCAGTGAGTTCTACGCGGACTTCGGGCAGACGAGCGACGAGGAGGTCATCGCCTGCCTGACGCATAACCACGCGGCGCACGCCACCTCCGACGCGCCGTCGGCCGCGGGCAGCGCCTCCCCGGAGCACGATTCCCTGCCCTATGACAGGTCGGTCCGGATACCGGCCGGAGGCACCGCGCTCGACGGGCGGCTCACGGTGCCCCGCGGTGCCCCCGGGGTCGTCCTCTTCGCCCACGGCAGCGGCAGCAGCAGGAAGAGTCCGCGCAACCGCTTCGTGGCCACCGGGCTGAACCGTGCCGGTCTGGGCACGCTTCTGTTCGATCTGCTCACCGAGGCCGAGGCGGTGAACCGGGACAACGTGTTCGACACGGCGCTGCTCGCCCGCCGCCTGACCCAGGCGACCGAATGGCTGCGCGAGCAGCCCGACACCCAGGGCACGGAGTTCGGTTACTTCGGTGCCAGCACAGGCGCCGCCGCCGCGCTGTGGGCCGCGGCGGAGCCCGCCGCAGACGTCACGGCGGTCGTCTCCCGCGGAGGCAGGCCGGACCTGGCCGGCCCCAGGCTTCCGGAGGTGAAGGCTCCGACGCTGCTCATCGTCGGGGGCCGCGACCACTTGGTCCTGGACCTCAACCGGCAGGCCTCGGCGCGCATGAGTTGCGAGCATCAGCTGGCCACCGTCCCCGGTGCCACGCATCTCTTCGAGGAACCCGGCACCCTGGAATCGGTCACCGAGCTGGCCAGGGACTGGTTCAGCAGGCACCTGGCCTGATCCGGAAGCAACGGCTAGCGGTGGTTTGTTGACGGCGGGTTCGTGCGGGAGTAGGCCGTGAGGTGAAGGAGTCAACTACGGTCTGGGGAGCCTGAGATGACGAAGCGGCTGCCGTGTCCGCCCGCGCCGGGTCCGCTGGAAGCGTACGCCGCCGGCTTCGACGATCTCTTCGGGACGTTGGCCCAGCGGCGGGGTTTCGCGAGTATTTGGCCGGCCTGTTGCTGCCGCGGGACCGCAACAAGACACTGACGTGTCTGGCCGGCACGGAGCCCGTGGTGGGTGCCCAGCATGCGGCGGTGCAGCGCCTGCAGTTCTTCCTGTCCGAGTCGACCTGGGACGGCGAGCAGGTCAATGCCCGCCGCCTGGAGTTGTTGCTGGCCGACCCAGCCACTGCGCCGCATGATGGCGGGGTGCTGGTCATCGACGATTCCGGTGACCGCAAGGACGGCGGCGCGACCGCGCATGTGGGCAAGCAGTACCTGGGCTCGGTCGGGAAGATCGACCGTGGGGTGGTCACGGTGACCACCTGCTGGGCCGACGAACGCCTCTACTACCCGCTGCATGCCGTGCCCTACACCCCCGCCCACCACTTCCGCGGCGGGAAGAATGACCCGGCCTTTCGCACCAAGCTGCAGATCGGGGCCGCCCTGGCCCGCGCGGCGAAGACAGCGGGCGTGGTGTTCTGGGCGGTCGTCGCCGATTGCGCCTACGGCGACCACAACACCTTCCGCGCTGAATTGTCCGACGCCCGGTTGCCGTTCGTGATGGCTCTCAAACGCGGCCACGGCACCTGGCAGTACAAGGACGCCTTCCGGCCCGTCGATGCCTCCCGCGAACTGGCCTGGTACGGCCCCGAACAGAGCGGCGACTGGCAGCCGGTGACCCGCACCTTCCGCAACGGACGCACCGCGCCCTGGTGGGCCGCCGACGCCCAGCTGGGCTGGTGGGGACCGGACGGCGTGATCCGGCTCGTGGTGGCCACCACCGACCCGGCCACCCTGCCCGAGACGTCCACCTGGTACCTGGCCACCAACCTGCCCGGCCCGGATCACTCCGCGAGGCGCACAGCCGCCACCCCGCCCCGAATTCACCGAAGTGGTACGGCTCTACGGGCTGCGGCACTGGGTCGAGCAGAGCTACAAGCAGGTCAAGGACGAGCTCGGCTGGGCCGACTTCCAGGTCCGCTCCGACACCGGCATCCGCCGCCACCAGACCCTCGTGAACTGTGCCTTCAGCTTCTGCTGGAACACCTGGTTCACCCCCGGCCCACCCCCGCCCGCTCCAGTCGGCCCACCACCCGAGCCTGACGCACCGTCAGGACCGGCAGAGAGGGGGAGAACCCGGGTCCCAGCAGCCCCGACCGGCCTGCTGGCCCCAGGCCATCCGCGCCGTCCGTGGCTGGCTGATGCCCTGGGCCACGCTGCAACGTTACTGGCGGGCCTGGACGACGGAGCCCCCGCCCACAGCACTACAGCAACTGATCAGCACCGTCGGCACCGGCAGACCCCTGAACCTCTACGTCCGGGCCTAACAAACCACCGCTAGGGTCGTGGCCATGACCGCTCCCCTGTCACCTGATGATCACTTTGCCGACCGAGAGGCCTTCAGCGCCTTTCTGGCGCGGTTCCGCGCGGACCATGCGGAGAACGGCGCGGACTGGGAGAACGGGACGCTGGACAGCTTCCTAGAGGCTCTGGACGCGTGGGTCTCGGATTCCCCTGGGTGGTACTCCAACCATGGGCAGGATCTGCCGCCCACAGGAGACTGGGACTTCTTCGCGCGAGCACTGAGAGCCGCCCGGAACTACGAGTGAAGGTGGTGGCGTCCTCGTCGGCAAGGGAGGCGAAGGCCTCCTGCATGATCTCGTCTGCGGTGCTGGGCCGTGACCGTGAACAGCGGTGCCACCAGAGGCGATGCATGCGATGCCTACGGTGCGATTGCGGGGATCAGAGGGCAGCGGGTGTGGGGGGAGACGGCGGGATGAGGGGCACGACGGGCGTCTGAGGCGGGGTGCTGGCCGGAGGCGCATCCCCCGTCCCGTCGCCCGGTGGCTGCTGCTGTCCCCGTACTGATCTGAGTGCTCCGCCAATTACGGAGTTATGTGCACCACTCAGGCCACGTCGGTGTCCCGTTCGATGGCTTGGAGGCGGTTCTTGAGGCGGTAGCTGTTGCCGTTGATCGAGACGACCTCGCAGTGGTGCAGGAGACGGTCGAGGATGGCGGTGGCGAGGACCTCGTCGCCGAAGACCTGGCCCCAGTCGGCGATACCGACATTGGTCGTCAGAATCGTGGACGACTTCAGATACCTCTGGTTGATCACCTGGAACAGGGCCGAGGCCCCGTCCTCGGGCAGCGGGAGATAGCCCAGCTCGTCGATGATCAACAGCTTCGGTCCGGCGAAGAAGTTCATGCAGGTCTTCCAACGCCCTTCGAGCGCGGCCTTGTGGCACTTGGCCGCCAGTTCGGCGGCGGTGGTGAAGTAGACGCGGTTGCCGGCCTCGACCGCGGCCCGCCCGAGCGCGACGGACAGCATGGTCTTGCCGACTCCGGGCGGCCCGACGAAAGGACGTTGGAAGCGTCGTCGAGGAAGCGCAGAGTGGCCAGGTCGCGGATGAGTTTCTCGTCGACGCCCGGCTGGGCGGCGAAGTCGAAGTCGTTCAGGGTCCAGGGCTCGGGCAGGCAGGCGAACCGCAGCCGGGCCGCCAGCCGGCGGGCCTCGGTGGTCTCGACCTCAATCTCCAGCAGCCGCTCCAGGGCCGCGGTCAGCGACTTCCGCTCGGCGCGGGCCTGATCACAGACCCGGTTCAACGCCTCGGCAGCATCGTTGAGTTTGAGGTAGGACAGATGGCCCCGCAGCTGCTGGAAGCGGCGTGCTTCGCTCATCTGCATCGGCGATGTACTCACTCCTTGTTCTCCTCCTTCGGTGAGGGAACACTCCGCAGCCGGTCGGCCACGGCGGCATAGTGGGACAGGTCGATCACGACCCGTTCAGCCGGATCACCCGCGGCCTGCTGCCCGCGCAGCCGCTCGGCCTCCGCGAGAGCGGCCTGCGACGGCGGGCGGCGGACCTTGTTCTTGCACGGAGCCCGGTCGGAGAAGGCGGCCAGTACCTCGCGTTCCAACGCGATCACGTGCCCGGCGTCCCGCACTGTCTGCCCGGCGCCGCGGGGTGCTCGGCGGTGGCGGGCGATGACCGCCCGGCCGGCGGTAGCGATGCTGAGATGGTCCTCACCGAGCCGGTGCAGGACCCGGACCTGGGCGCCGGGCAAGCCCGGCGGCACCGAGTACTGATTCCCCTCGAAGGACACCAGGCTCTGGGCACTGACCATCCGCTCGACCTCCAGCTCGGCCGGGAACGGACGAACCGGGATGTCCAACAGCGGTTCACAGGCGGCGAGTTCACCCACGGTCATCTTGACCCCGGCCACCACTCGGCGCCGGTCGTCCATCCGGACGGCGAGCTTGTCGATGCCGGACTGAGCCTGGATGACACTCAGCGCGTCAGGGACCGTGCGCCACCAGCGTTGCGCGGCCGAGTGGTTGGCCTTCTCCACCACGCCCTTCCGGTTGCCGCGGCGCGGCGGGCAGATGTCCACCCCGACCCCGTAGTACTTCGCGACCGCCGCGAAGGACGCGGTGACCTGGCCACTGGAGGGATAGCAGACCGTCGCCATCCGGTCGAAGCGCCACCGCCTGGCGGTGCCGCCCAGCTTGCGCACCATCTGATCGAGGGCCTGGACCAGGTGCGGGAAGTCCTCGGACTCCGCGAGCACCGCCCGCCACCGGCCCGAGTGCGCGAGCGCCCCGACCAGCAGATGGGCGTGCTCGCCCACTCCCCACCCGTCGGGCGCGTCCGGCAACTCCAGCCAGTCGAACTGGATTTCCTCACCCGGCGGATGCGCGATCACCGCGACGTTGCGGCCCGTCGCCGCGTGGCACGGCTCGCAGTGCGGCCGGGCCTGATACCGGCGAAGGGCACGGGTGAACGTCGAGTAGCCGCCTTCATATCCCAGGCCGGTGACCTCGTCGAACAGCGTCGAGGCCCACAGATGAGGATCATCGGCCAGCCGTTGCCGGCAGTAATCCAAGTACGGCACGAACGCATCCGGGCTCTGAGAGGGCGGAATGAGAGTGCATAGGGGTTTTGTCGTCACCGGAAGGTGTGGCGGTGCGGCGTCCCGGCCGGTCGGCGGCCATGGGCATGTTGAGCTGGGCACCGTGAGCGAGCGCAAGCCCTACAAGACCGACGTGAGCGACGAGCAGTGGGCGCTGGTCGAGCGTGTGATCGCCGCGTGGAAGGCCGCGCATCTCTCGGTCAGCGGCCATCAGGGTCGGTACGCGATGCGGGAGATCGTCAACGCACTGCTCTACCAGGGCCGGACCGGTTGCCAGTGGGAGCTGCTCCCACATGACTTTCCGCCACCCGGCGCGGTGAAGTACTACTTCTACACCTGGCGTGACGACGGCATCGACCAGACCATTCACGACCTGCTGCGCTGGCAGGTGCGGGAAATGGCGCGTCGGAAGGCGGACCCGAGCCTGGTGGTGCTCGACACCCAGAGCGTGCACGCGGCGGCCGGAGTGCCCGCCGAGTCGACGGGGCGCGATGCGGCAAAAAAAGTACCGGGCCGCAAGCGCGGCCTGGCCGTTGACGTTCTGGGGCTGGTGATCGCGGTAGTCGTGGCGGCCGCGTCGGCGCACGAGAACGCCGTCGGCATCGCGTTGCTGGACAAGGTCGCCGCCGACACCGACACCGTGCAGAAGGCCCTGGTCGACCAGGGCTTCAAGAACGCCGTCGTCGCGCACGGAGAGAAGGTGGGCATCGAGGTGGAGGTCGTGGAGCGCAATCCCGCGCAGAGCGGGTTCGTTCCCCAGGCCAAGCGGTGGGTCGTGGAACGCGCGTATGGGATCCTGATGCTGTACCGCAGGCTGGTGCGCGACTACGAGCATCTGCCCCGCAGTTCGGAGTCGCGGGTGTACTGGGCGATGACCGCGGTGATACTGCGTCGGCTGACCGCGGCGACCACGCCGGCCTGGCGCACCGCATGACCGGCGGGGAGCTGACCCTCGGCGCGGTGCTGGCACGGCTGGAGGAGCGGGAACGCGAGATCACCGTGCAGGCCGAGACCACGCGAGAACAGATCATGCATCTGACCACACAGCTCGACGAACTCGGCCGGGCCGCCGAGGAAGTCCGGATCACCCGCAAGACACTGCTGGGGCTGCCCGACCCGCAGCCGCCCGCGCCGCCGGCACCGAAACTGCCGGACCATCCGGCCTACGAGCAGATCATGGCGGTGTTCACCGCGGCCGACCAGCCGCTGCGTGCGCGGCAGGTGTGCGAGGCGATGGACATGGCGGTCGCGCCCAACAACATCAACAACGTCCGCCTCAAGCTCAAGCGGCTGGCCGGCCGCGGGATCCTGGCCGAGACCGAGCCAGGCTTGTTCACTCAGCCCCGGCCGTAGTCGACCGAAGTCGCCACGACCTGCCCGCTCGTCCCGCACGAAACGAAGAATCGGGCATCAGGTCTCATACCGCCCTCTCACGTGTGTGGGCTATGTGCTGCCTGCGGGGTGGCCGATACGCTTCTTGTCAATGATCTTTGGGTTCCCTTTGCTTGTACTTGATTTGACCGTGGTCTACGGGGCGGGGAGCGCCGTGAGCGTTGCCCGAGGCGCACGATCCTGCCTGCGCAGGCCGTGTCCTTAAGGGGGAGTCCAAGTTGAGAGCACGTGCGTTACACATGGCGGTTTTAGGGGCGATGTCGGCGGCTTTGCTGCTGGTGGGGGCGGTTCCTGCCCAGGCGGCTCCGGACGCTGAGGGGCGGTCGGGCCAAGACGAGGTGACCTACAAGGTCATCCCGTACGTGATCTCCGACCCGGATCTGGTTGCCCATCCGGAGAAGGTGGTCAACGAGCTCAACCGCAGCGGCGGTTCGCTCAAGGCCCTCGGGGTGGCGCCGGCCACCAAGGACGGGCCGTCGAAACTGACGAAGCTCAGGACCGAGGCTCAGGTCAAGGCGGACCCGGAGTCGTATGTCGTCGACTCCTCCCGCTTCCCGGCGGGCCGGATCCCGGACGACATCTACGACTACCCGTCCTCCGACACGTGCGAGGACCAGTACGACCTGGCCGCGCGTGACCAGGGGTGGATCAAGAACCGGTATTCGTACTGCCAGATCCACCTGCTGGCGATGCCGGCCGTCGAGTGCAGCATCTTCCCGCCGTTCAGGTGCCGTGTGACCGGGGTCTTCATGTCCCGCAACCGGCTGATGGGCTTCGGCAAGGTCGGCGGCGCCGAGCACGTCGCCACTTCGCGGTGGGCGGACTTCCGTCTACAGGTGGGCGTCATCCGGGCGACCGGCCCCTTCGCCGAGTCCGGAGCGGACCTCACGGCCGAGATCGAGTGCGAGGGCAACTACCTGGACGACGACTACCCGCAGGTCGATGACAACGCCTGTTTCGGCGGCCTCAGCAGCGAGGTCGAGAAACCGATCAGTGAATGGCGGCGCGACGGCTCCGCCCATCTGGACCTGCTCTCCCAGGCCTCCAGCCCGGACGCCTCCAAGGGCGAGCAGATCGGCACCGGTGTCTTCCACATCGAGTACGACTTCGACCTGCCCTGGTACTTCCAGTTCATCGACACCGAGTCCCCCGAGGGCGGAATGCGCTTCGACTCCGCCTACTACCTGCAGTCGCACAAACTCGGATCGGTGTTCGACCGCGCGGTGCCCGGCCTGTCCTACGACGCATCCGACCCGGCGGTGGGCGAAGTGGCCCAGCACCTCCACGACGCCCGCACCAACCCCGATGCCACCATGCCCACACGGACGGGCAAGCATTTCGCCGGTGCCACCCCCGGCGACCCCATGCACCGTCTCGCACAGGCCAAGGGCGAGGCGCAGAGCAGCCGGTACGCGGAGAATCGGCGGATCTCAGGAAACTACTGCCGCACCAAGGAAATGCGGGACATCCGCGATTCCCTGCCGGCCTCCGGCGGCCCGTACGAGTGTGACGAGTACCCCATGGCGTCCACCTACGAAGGCGCGGGCCGCTCGACCTACGACGGGGCCCAGTACGAGGGCCACTACTCCGTCCGATGGGTGAAGGGAACGGTGAACGGGGAAGCTGGGCAACGGCTCGGCCGCTGGTACGACGTTGACCGCATCCTCGATCACGACGCCTTCCACATGCCCATCACCAACATCGCCGGCCAGTAACCGGGCACTGCCCGACACGAGTGCGAGCTGGTGCAGTTCTGGCCATTCACAGAGATGGCCAGAACTGCACCAGCGCCCACCCCTCCGGATCATCGCTGCTGCCCGAGTAGGGAGCGGCGCCGGGACGCCACGCCGCCCGGACGCGCCAACGCCCTGGATGCGGCAGCGTGAAGACACCGTTCTTGCCGCCAGCCGCGATCTCATCCACGAGGAAACGTCCGGACGGCAAATCCATCTCCGCTTCCCCCTGCACCGGCCACCGCTCTGGAGTGAACTCCGCAGGGCCGTCCCACGCCTCGAGCCGCAAACGGGTATTGAGTACGTCGTCGGGCGTCCGCACGTACAGCATGGTCGAATTCGCCGCG
The DNA here is from genome assembly GCF_055577685.1 of Streptomyces sp. NPDC033178. Lineage (NCBI taxonomy): Bacteria > Bacillati > Actinomycetota > Actinomycetes > Kitasatosporales > Streptomycetaceae > Streptomyces > Streptomyces sp. NPDC033178. Next base: position 22,488 of record NZ_JBVIPT010000018.1, on the reverse strand, counting down.
ACCGCCCCGGTGCCGTCCGGCATGGCGGGGTGCTCTCCCATCTGCCCGTCTTCATCCACCAAGCCGAACAACCGGTGATCGATAAAGATGTTGAGCTCGGTCGCCGCCAGCAGCCCCGCCATGCCCTCTCCCTTCGCCTGCTACGCGTCACAGCACCCGACGCTACCGGCCGAAGTGAGCCGCGTTGCCGCGTGGGCCCCTCACCTGTTGGTGTCCTCGTACCTGTGCGAGGACACCAACGCGAAGCAGGCCGCTGTGCTGCGGCCTCCCGGGGACCGACAGCCGCGTGCCTGGCTGCGATCGGCCTGCGCGACACCGCACGGTCACGGCGTGCCGCGGGCCCATCGGCGCCACCTGGCAGGCGTCTCCGGCGGCATAGGCACTCGCCGGAGCGTCCGACGGCACCGGCTGTGGGCTCGACTGGAGCCTGATCTTCGGGCCGGAGCCCTCGGCATGCGCAGCAACAGCGTTCCCCGCGCCCCTTCGCGCCCCTTCGCGGCCTTGCAGGGGGCTGATCCCGTTCGGATGCGCAGCTCAACGCTTCCCGGTTCGGGCCAGCAGCATCGGGCTATCTTGCACGTCGCCTGCGCGGGGGTTGCTAATCTGCTCCTTCTCCGACAAGCGGCTCGCGGTGACTGCTGTTGTACACCGCACCGTTGCTCTGCGTGTGTGCGGTGGGAGAGTAGGTAGGGGAGGGGGACCCTGGACGTGAGAGCGGCCTTAGTGTTCGTTCATGGGATCGGTGGCGTACGGGACCCTGAGACGGAACGCGACTCCTGGCTCGCCGCACTGGCCATCGGAGCCCGCAAGGCGGGTAATTCGCCGGAGGCTTCGGCACTGGCCCGAAACGGCTTCGCCGACGTCGCCTTCGCCTACTACGGGGACCTGTTCACACGTCCCCATGCCCAAGGCGGCATGGCGCCGCACGACGAGTCCGGCGAGGGCGAGGTGCTCCGGCAGTTGCTGGAGGACTTGATCGACACGCAACTGGAGACCTGCCCGGACGAGGGGGAGCGACGTGTCCTGCAGTACGCGCGCGTGGAGCTGACGGCGACACAGCAATCGCAAGGCAGCGGGGACTTTGTACGGCGGCTGGTGAATGTCTGCACAACGCTGCTGGCCCTGCCCGGCCTGCGCCGCGGGGGCCAGTGGGCGAGTGGCCGGCTCATGGCAGGGCACCTCGCTCAGGTGACCCGCTATCTGGCCAGGGCGGAGCCGGACGGCGACGGACGCACGCTCGACGAGCGCATCCGCGGCCGCGTCCTCAGCTTCTTGGACGATGATCGGCCGACGGTCGTCATCGCGCACTCCCTCGGGAGTGTCGTCGCCCTGGAGACCCTGCACCACCACCAAGGGTCCATACCGCTGCTGGTGACGGTCGGATCCCCGGTCGGCATGCGCACCGTCGTACACCCCCGGCTGCGCCCCCAGCCGCCTACGACCCCGGACTGCGTGGAGCGCTGGCTCAACTACTGGGACCGGGACGACATCATCGCCCCGCGCCCGTGGCTGGAGCGGGACGTGCTCCCCAACCCCGGCGGCTGCCTGCCCGTGAGTGATCGGGTGGACTCCGACGGCCTCTGGGTCCACACGGCCACCAAGTACCTGGCGCAGGCCAGTGTGGCCGGACCGGTCATGGAGGCCATCCGTCTGGCAGGGGAGAGGTCATCGGCATGACCGCTTCGCGACTGCTTCTCATCCTGGCGCCCCAGAACACAGCCATGGGCCACCTGAACGAGTTGGAGGGCGCCACACACGCCTTGAGCGAGGTACTCCAGCAGGACGATCTGGGCCACTGCTCCCCGGCGCTGCCCGATGGGCTCGCCGTGCTGTACGGGACAGACGCGACGCAGGCACGGATCGAGGCGGCGGTGCGAGCCGCCGCCCGGCGGGCCGGAGACGACGGCGCCACACTGGTCCTGGCCTTCCTCGGCCATGGAATGGCGCCGCGCGGACGCCCGGAGCTGTACGTGATGGGAGCTGACGCGCAGCCGGACGTACTCGGCAGCGCGGTGAACGTCGGCCATCTCATCGTCCAGGCGGCGGAGCAGCCGGGCGTCAACGGCGTCATTGCTCTGGTCGACACCTGCCATGCTGCGGGAGCCGTACCCGACGTCAAGGCCCTCGTGGCAGGGGTGCGGGGCGGACGCACCCGCGTCTCCCTGCTCATGGCCTCCGGGGCCGAACAGGAGGCGTACGACCTTGTCTTCAGCAGGCAGCTCGCTGAACTGCTGAGACAGGGCATCCCGGGCGCAGGAACACACGCCGGGGTATCGGCCCTCCGGGAGCAGTTGCGCCACACAGTCATCGGCCAGGACATCGTCAGCCTGGAGCACGACGGTGATCACTTCGCGGTGCAAGGCCTGTGGCTGTCGCACAATCCCCGCCACACCGGCGCCGGTCGCCCCGGCCCGGGCCCGCTCGGCGCCGAGGAACTCCGATCAGTGCTGGAAGCGGTCGGCCCCGCCGTGGCCTGGCCGGAGCCGTGGTCACTGCATGAGCTGGACCGGGTACGGCACGAGATACAAACGATCAAGGAAAGCGGCACGGGCATCGGGCCGGTTGCCCTCGTCCATCGGGCCATCCACGTCGTGGACGGCCTGCGCACCTGCCTCGTCACCCAGTCCTTTCTCACCTCCTGGATCGGCAGCAGCCTCACCACCCAAAGGCTGCGCACGGCACTACCCGCGCTGCCCGCCGACGTGTACGCACTGGTACCGGACACCACAGGCACCGCGCTGCTCACGGACCTCCTCGAACTGCTCATCCTGCGCGCGCCGCGGGTCGGCGCCAGCCGGACGGCCCTGGTCACTGGCTTCGTCGCGGCGCTTGGTGCCGACGCCGGGCTGGATCTCTCCGCTCCCGAGGCCACGACATGGGCGGATGCCTGCGGGGCCAGGATCGAGCTCAACGACGCCCAGGAAGACCTCTCGCGCGGCCAGGCCGCGCGGCGGCTGCGGCTGGTCGTCAGCCTGCACGCCACGGTGGCGGACGACTGGCCCGAGTCGCTGGGCCTGTGGCTGCTGGACGGCGGCACGACGTGCGAACGAGCGGAGCTCGTCTGTGCCCCGACCCAGGCGGCGGTCGAGGCGAAGCTCGGAGAAGCCGTCGCATGGGCACGCAGGCACGCCCGGCTGCGCCACGCGCCACTGAAGCACGTAGACGTCGCCGTCCCCACGTCGCTACTCCTGCGCTGGAAGCCCGAAGAGACCGACTTCGGCGTGCGCCTGGGCGTGAACCACGATGTGGTGGTGCGCTGGAGCATGCGTCTGAACCCACCCGCCCACCTGTGGTGGATCAACGACCACGCCCGGGCGGGCCTGGAGCGGATGAGCGCCTGTGCAGCTAAGGCCCCCATCGACTGGCTGGCCGAACAGGACGCGGGCCAACCTCAAGACCTCGGACACCGGTTACGGGCCGGTATGTACACGCGCGCGGTGGCATTCGCGCACCGCCCGGCCCACCTGAAGCAGCTGATGGAGCTCCTGCTGGCGTACGTGCCCGTCGTGCTGTGGCCCGACAGCAACAAGGACTTCTCGCCGACGGAACAGGCGCTCCTGGACCTGTTCTGGGACCGCCTGCCGACCGAGCTGGCCGAGGCGTACCGGCGGCGCTGGCAGGGCACTTCCGCCGCACCGTACGACCGGCTCGCCGATCTGAGATCCGTCTGGCACGACCTCGAATGGCTCGACTTCTGCAGTTGGTTCGACAGCCACGACGCCGTACACGGGAGCGTTTCATGACCTGGAGTCCGTACTACACCGGGGACGGTATCCCGCGAGACGTGGAACTCGCGCCCCCTCCGCCGTGGCGGACGTTCCCGCGCCGCGCGATGGCGAAGCAGTTCCAGCCCCCCGTGGGCCTCGTAGAGTCCGTGAACGCGGCGTTGCACCTGCGGCGGCCGCTGCTCGTGACGGGACCGGCCGGATCGGGCAAGTCCACCGTCATCGAGCAGGTGGCCAGAGAGCTGAAACTCGGAGCCGTGCTGCGCTGGCACATCACGTCCCGCAGCACCCTGACCGAAGCGCTGTACCGGTACGACGCCCTGGGCCGTATCCACGCGCAGCGGCTCGGCCAGGCCGGTGGAGTCGATGACATTGCGCCGTTCATGCAACTGGGGCCGCTTGGCACGGCCTTGCTGCCGTCGGATCCTCCACGCGCTCTGCTGATCGACGAGGTGGACAAGAGCGACCTCGATCTCCCCAGCGATCTCCTTGACGTCCTGGAACGCGGCGAATACGAGATCCCCGAACTCGCCCGCTACCAAGAGGACACCGTCTCCGTCCGGCAGTGGGGCGGCGACCAGCATCACGACATCGAGCGGGGCCGAGTGCGCTGCACACAGTTCCCGTTCATCGTGATGACGAGCAACGGGGAACGCGACTTCCCGGCTGCCTTCCTGCGCCGGTGCATCCGCTACACCATGTCGCCGCCGACGGTTCCCCTGCTTCGGCAAATGATCATGGCTCATCTGCAGATCGACATCGAGGACGGAGGGCCAGTGCGAGACCTCGTCGACGAATTCGTCGCCAGGCTGGAAGGCGGCGACAGCCTGGCCATCGACCAGCTTCTCAACGCTGTCCATGTGATGTCCGGAGCTGCCGCGCCAGATGGCGCCGGACGGCAGCACGTCGTCGAGCTGCTCATGCGAGAGCTATCACGTGCCTGACCACTTGTCGCACGTATTGCACGGCCTGCACGCGGCCGGGACGGACCTGGACGCCACGGCGCTGGCTGAAGCTGTCTGGCTTGCCTCCACGCTCCGCAGGGAGACCAGCCGGTGGCAGCCGGGCACCGAAGAGCCCCGACCGCTGTCGCCGGGAGCCGATGCCGGGTACGGGCACCGACCTCGCGGCGGCCGGGCAGCGGTTGGCCCACCCCGGCCCGGCGCGACGATGCACGAGCAACTGCCCGACAGCCTCAGCAGCGTGCCCGGCGAGTCCATTGCTGTCACGCGGGGACGTGCCCTCCCCAAGACCTTGGACCTCTTACGCGCACTGCGGGCCTACAAACGGCCGTGGGTAGCCGGCCTGCACACGGAACTCGACATAGAGCAGACGATCGACGGCTACGCCCGCAGCGGTGAACTGATCCCAGCGTTCCGAGCCGCTCCGGAGCGATGGTTCGACCTGTTGCTGATCGTTGACCGGTCCCTGTCCATGCAAGTGTGGAAGGAAACGATCAGCGAGCTGGAGCGCGTGCTGGATCACCTGGGAGCCTTCCGTCTGCTGCGCACCTGGGGGCTGACGTTCGAAGACTCAAAACCCCACCTCCACGATCACCAAGGGGCAGTGGCCGGCCCCGACCACGTGCTTTCCCCTCAAGGCAGGCGGCTTGTCCTCCTCGTCTCCGACTGCTCGACCCCCGGCTGGTACCAGCCGGAGATCTGGCAACGACTGCGCACCTGGGCCCAGTCCACGCCGGTAGCGCTGCTCGACCCACTGCCCCCGAAACTCTGGCGGCGCAGCGCGCTGGACCTCCCCGGCGTCACCGCCACCCAGGCCCTACCGGGCAACGGCAGCACCACACTGCACTTCGACGCGCCGCTGCTCCTGGAGGACTTCACGGACCCCCCTTCGCCATGGCTCCCCGTGCCCGTCCTGTCGCTGAGCCCGCATTCCCTCGGCCGCTGGGCACGAGCCCAGATGCGCGGCGATCCGGGCGGCTGCGACGCGGTGCTTGTTCCCCCGGCCGGGCGCGTCCGGCGCGGCAGCACCCCTCACGTCCGCGCCACACCGGTCGACCCTGTCCAAGCATTTGTCCGGACGGCCTCGCCAAGTGCGGTCAAACTCGCTGTCCTGTGCGCAATGGTCGGGCGCATCGGCCTACCGGTGCTCCAACTGATCCGGCAGGAGCTTGTGCCCGAGGCCACGGTCGCCGACATCGCCGAGCTGATCACGAGTGACATCGTGTCCCTCCATCCGCAAGACCACGGAACGTTCGTGGTCACCTTCCGCAGCGACGCCGAAGAGACACTGCAGCGGCTCCTGCCCCAACACGAGGCCTGGCGACTGTGCGGGATGCTGGAGAGATACGTGAGCGCCCGCGCCCACGGCACAGTGAGCGTGCCCGCAGTTCTGCACCATCCCGATGCGCTGCAGCATCTTTCCGCCGAAGTGCGGCCGTTCGGCCAGGCCGCCCATAACGTGCTGCGGGCACTCAGCGCCAGCGACGGCGAAAGAGAGCCGGACAGCATGGCGTCGGTCCTGGCCTCGGCGACAGCTCGAATCGCCGGCGAACTCGACATCGACGAGATCATCCATGCCCTGTTCGACACCGCGGTCCCGGTCTTCGCCGACGGCCTCATTCTCTACCTGCGCGACCCCCTGCCGGTCGGCGATCAGCGGCCCGTCGGCCCCGTCGTGCTACGGCGATGGCATGAGGACCGAAGCCGGGAGGGCCACGGCATGGAGGATTTCCTGGCACCGCCGTTCCGTTTGGAGCCTGGCCTCGACGAGGCCGAAGACATCTGCGAGGTCCGGCCCGGCAGTGTGCTCGCCGAGCTGCTGCGACAGGTGCGCCCGATCTTCACGGACACGCCCGCAGCCCAGACCGCACTGCCCGAACTCCTCGGCGAGAGCGGCGCGTTCGCCGTGCCCGGCGGGCAACGTGCGATCTTCGCCCCGCTACGGGGCCGACGCCGCGTGATGGGCACCGCGCTCTTCCTGCGCCGCTCGGAGCGCATTCCCTTCAAGGGCGACGACCGCATGATCGCTGCCCAACTCGCCACGCACACCGCGCTCGGCATCGACAAGGCGGTGCTATACGCCAGCGAGGCGTACAGCGCCGACGAACTGCAGCGCACCATGCTGCCCGAGACCCTGCCCCGGCCAAACGGAATCAGGCTTGCCTCCCGATACCTTCCCGCCTCGGAGGCTTCACAGGTGGGCGGCGACTGGTACGACGCCATCCCGCTGCCCGGCAGCCGGGTCGCCCTCGTCGTCGGCGACGTCATGGGGCACTCCATGTCCTCAGCGGCGATCATGGGCCAGCTGCGCACATCCCTACAGACTCTGGCCGGCCTCGATCTGCCTCCACACGAGGTGCTGCACCACCTCGACGAACAGGCCCAGCGGCTCGGTACGGACCGCACGGCGACCTGCCTCTGTGCGGTCTACGACCCGGTCTCGCACCGCATCACCATCGCCAACGCTGGCCACCTCCCGCCCGTCCTGCTCCACCTAGACGGGCGGGCCGAGGTACTGGCCGTACCGCCGGGCACCCCCATTGGCGTAGGAGGTGTGGACTTCGAGGCCGTAGAACTGGATGCGCCCCCCGGGGCAACCCTGCTCCTGTACACCGACGGACTGGTGGAGTCCCGGCTGCAAGACGTGTGGACCGGCATCGAGTTGCTGCGCGAAAAGCTCGCCGAAACCGCACAGCTGACCGGGCCCGACTATCCACCCCCGCTGGAAGCCCTGTGCGACGAGGTACTCGACACGCTCGCGCCCAACGACCGGGACGACGACATCGCGCTGCTCGCCGCCCGCTTCGAGGGGATCGCACCCAATGACGTGGCACTCTGGACTCTGGAGCCGGAGCTCACCACCCCCCGCAGAGCTCGCCAGCTCACCCGCCGCGCGCTGACCCGGTGGGGCCTTGAAGCTCTCATCGACCCGGTCGAACTGCTCGTGAGCGAGGTCGTGACCAACGCCGTGCGCGAGGCCTCCCTGCCGGTCACCTTTCGGTTGCTGCGTACCAACGTCCTGCGCTGCGAGGTCGGCGACGACGTGCCCCAGGTGCCGCGGCTCCAGCTGCCGCGGATCAGCGACGAAGGCGGACGCGAGTTCTACCTGGTGAACAAACTGGCCAGACGGTGGGGCAGCACCCGGCTCAGCACCGGCAAGATCGTGTGGTTCGAATGCTCCCTGCCGGACACTTTGTAGACCATTCCTTGACCTTCAAACAGCTGGAGTGCAAACCGAGTTGGGTGACGGCGGGAGTTGACGGGGTTGCCCGGGCGTCTAGCTGATCTGTCTGCGGCCCGCCTGTGAGCTGCCGTTGAACGGCCTCATGGTGCACTGTGCTGCCACGCCGGTCGGTAGAAGTGGGGGTACGCACGGTGAACCTGAACGTCGTGACGCTGCTGGTTTCGGTGATCGCACTGGTCACATCGGCCGGATTGGCGTGGGGACAACTCACGTCGTCCCGGAAGTCGACCGTACTGGCGATGATTTTGGAAGGGTTCAGGGACACACGGGGAGACGACTATCTGGAGTCAGTCGAGTATGTGCTGTACCAACTGACGGTCGAACACCCGCACCCCGTGCCCTATCAGCAGCTCCCAGAAGAGACCAGGCGGCACATTCAGCGCGTCGGCTTGTTCTACAACGATCTTGGCAAGCTTGTCGTGCATGGCCTGGTTGATGAGTCCCTGATCATTGGAGCCTACGGCGGGAGTCTGCTACGGGCATGGAATCTGCTGGCTCCTTACGTGTACTTGGAGCGCCAAGAACACCAGCGGAACCCCATGCGCTACTTCGAAGACCTTGCTTGGCGAGTGTCCTTCCGCCAGCCGGAAGACGTGTACCGCAAACTTGGATTGCAGGTACTCCCACCGGCGAACACACCATGAATGCGGGGGCGTTGGCGATATGCCTGTGTCTTCCCGACGTGCCCGTCTGGGGCAGGGCGCCGCTCGTTCTTCCGGCTCCGGGTGGTGGCCTGGGCGCACGACCGGCCTGTCACGCGCGCGGGTGCCCGTCGGTGAGCCAGCCCCGCACCCGGCTTCCGCGGGGCGTCCGATTGAGCAGCTCCGCCGCGTTGTTCATGTACAGCGCGAGTTGCCGTTGGTAGACCTTGGGATTCTCCTCGACCAGTTCCTGCTGGATCCGTACGGCTTCCAGCGTCACCTCCATGGCCCGCTCGTCCTGGCCGAGTAGCGCCAGGTGATGCCCCAGGTTGGCCAGCGCGCTGGCCAGATCGGGGCGGTGGGCCGGGCCGTGTTCAGCGAGAAGCCGGCGGAATGTCCCCACCGCTTCCTCGGCGCTGGCCACCGCCTCTAGGATCCGGCTGGCCTGGGCGAGCCGGTTGCCTAGATTCGTCAGCGCGGTGCCCAGCTGATTGTCTTCGAGCGGGTTGCCGTCCGCACTCGCGCGGTGCAGACTCACCGCTTCTTCGATGGCGGCCAGCGACTCCTCCGGCTGTCCGGCCCTGGCCAGACGGTTGGACAGGTTGGAGAGGCTGACAGCGAGGCTCTGCGTGTGCTTACCTGGGTTGAGCAGTGCCAGCTCACGCCAGATGTCCACGGCCTCGATTGTGGCCTCCACGGCCTCGTCGAGGCGGCCCGCGGCCGCGAGGTAGACACCCCATCCCGTCAGAGCGATGGCGAGCTTCTGACGGTACAGCCCCGGGTTGGCCTCGGCCAGACGCTGGCGGATCTGCACCGCCGCAACCACGGTGGAGACCGCCTGCTCCGGCTCCCCCGCACGCCATAGGTGGTCCGCCAGGGTGGACAACGCCGTCGCGAGGTGCGGCTCGTACCGGGCCGGATCGGCCTTGGCGAGGTCCCGGTAGAAAGCCACCGCCAGCTGGCCCGCCCGCACGGCGTCGTCCCGACGTCCTTCCGCGGCCAGCATGATCCCGGCGTTGACCAACACGCGGGCGAACTCCGGCCGGGCTTCGTCGGGATGGGTGTCATGGAACTGGCCGTAGATCTCGGCGGCGCGCAGGGCTGCCTCCAGTGCTTTCCGCGGCCGCCCCGCGGCCAGCAGATGATTACCCAGATTGCACACCGGCGTCGTCAGATCGGCCGATTCCGCGTCCGGGTACCGCTTCCCATGGCTGTGGGCGATACGGACCGCCTCTTCGGTCGCCGCCAGGGCCTCTTCCGCGTGCCCCAGTTCCGACTGGACGGCGCCGAGCTGGGTCAGGCACCGCACCAGTGCGGGCTGGTGGGCCGCCGGGTCGGCGTCGGCCAGGACGTGGGCCAGATCCACCGCCCGTCTGGTCGAGCCGAGGGCCTCCCGGGCATGGCCGGCCCACAGCTGCCGCCTGCCGAGGTTCTCGTGCACCTCGGCGTGTTCTGCCGGGTCGTCCGAGTGGGCGAGCCGGTGGGTGGCCAGACGGGTGGTCAGCTCGGAGGCACCGATGCCGAGTTCGGCGTGCGGTCCGCTGGGCAGATGGGGCTCGACGGCGGCTAGGACAGCCGGGTCCAGGTCCGGCAGGTGGGCCAGCGCCGTCAGCGCCGCGCCACCCGCCCGTACCGCCAGGTGAGGATGTGCGAGGAGCAGAGGCGTGAGCTGGAGTGCGGTCAGGTGTGGCCAGCGACCGCCGGCTGCGATCAGGGCGGTCAGCCCGGTGCGGGCCCATTCCTCCTGTGATGGTGCGGTGCCCTGTTCTCCCGCATCGGCGAGCAACCGCATGGGAGCGTCGAGCGCCCAGGGGTCGGACGGGTAGGCCAGGAAGGCGTGACCGGGCAGGGAGAGGGCGAGGAGGTCTTCGGCGAGCCGGTCCGGGTACAGCGGCTCCAGCACCGTGGCTTGGCCAGCCTGCGTGCCGCCCTCGGGGCCGTCGGCTGTGGTGTTCGGCGGGTAGGCGAGGGCGTGGTCCTTGAGAATCCGGCCGCCGGGCTCGGTGGTCTCGACGGACGTGCGGGCGACGGCGGCCAGCCCCGCGTCATAGGGCTGTGCGCGGGTGAGCACCGCAGTGTATGCGGTCTGGCCGAGGGCGTCGGCGGTCACCCGGATGCGTCCCCGTTCGGACAGGGCCTCCCAGTGGGCGCGTTCGCGCGCCAGGAGGTAGGCGGAAACTTCTTCCGGCGTGGCCATCTCGCGCGGTGGCGCGCCGCCGGTACCGCGGCGGGCCCGGTCGTGGGCGTCGACCACTGCCAGGGCCGCCATGTGGAGCGCCAGGACCTGCCGGAAACCCCGGTGTTCGGTGACCGCGGCCGGGCGGCGCAGCTCGTGGGCCGCTGGTACGTCCAGCGAGCCAGCGAAGTGGTCGCGGGCGGTGGCGAACAGGCTCTCGGGCCCGGCGTCGGGGTCGGGGTCGTCGCCCATCGGGCCCAAATCGACGTGTGTGCTGTCGATCTCCGCGCGGTCCAGGTTGTTGGCGAGCGTGGACCACCAGGTGCCGGCCGGCCTGGCGACCAGCAGCACTCGCGTGGTCATCCGCTGGCGTAACGCGTCGTTGAGGAGTTCCTGCAGGTGGGAGGCGGGCCACCGTTCGCTGTAATCGACGATGACCAGCGTGCCCCGGGTCCCGGACCCAACGGCCCCGGCTGCGGCCGAGGTGGCGCGCAGCGGCTCGGAGGCGTGGGTGGCGCGGAACACCCGCCACTCCTCGCTCTGGGTGGCGTGGGCGAACTGCCGTGCCAGTCGTGTCTTGCCCTGCCCTCCAGGGCCGTGCAGCAGGCACACGGACACCGTCTCCTCGCTGTCCAGCCATGCGGTGAGGGCGGCCAGTTCGGTGCGGCGGCCGACGAAGGGCACCACTTCGAGATCGGGGTGCAGCAGCCGCGCAGGCTGGGTGCGGGCGCGGGCCGGGCTGATCCGGCGGGAGCCGAGGGGGAACGCCTCCACCCGGTACAGGGGCGGACCGGTGTTGGCCAGGTTCACCGAGACGTCGCCGGCCACGTCGTTGATCAGCACCACCGAGCCGTGGACGGTCGAGTTGGCCACCCACTGACCGCGGCGCCGGGCGGCTCCTGGTTCCTCGTCGGGGGTGCTCTTGGTGAAACGCACGGCCGCTATCGGATCTCGACGTCGCCACCGGTGCCGTCGACCATGTCGACAGGTCCGGCGGCGGTGGTGCCGTGCACATGCTGGCCGGCACCGTCCGGTGCGTCGGCCGACGGTGCGCCCGCAGGGGGTCCGGGCAGCGGCTGCGGGCCGCCGGTGGGGGCGGGCTGCGGGGCTCCGGTCCGGGAGATCCGGATACTGCCGCGGGTGCCTCGGACCATCGTGATGCCACCGCCGAACGAGGAATTGCGCACGCTCTGCCCTCCCGCGGGTGGTCCGCCCTCCGGAGAGCTTTCGCGGCGCAGCCCCAGCACGGAAACGACCAGCCCGGCCAGGGCGACGAACAGTCCCACCACGCTCGCTACCTTGTCCGCCTCGTCCAGCCCCACGGAGATCAGATACGCCGTGAGGGAAGCCAACGCTCCCACCGCGACGACTCCGCCGATCCACACCTGTGCCCGCCCCGTCATGGTGTGAGTATCGGCCCGCGCGCTGATCGATAACCCGGATCGAGGAAGCTGCACCCGGCGATGAGTTCTCGTCGGTGTGCTGACGGGGACTCTGTGTTTGCGAAGTGCGGTCGTTTTGGGGCCGGGGCAGCCCGGTTGTCGCCTCGGGTGTGCGCCGGGTTCCACTTAACGGCTTCGGCAGCTCCAGCGCCGGCAGGGCTTCACCTGAACCGGCGATACCACCACACCTGTTGCACCTGCTAGCGTCGACGAATCCGGCGCTGAGCTGCATGAAGCCCCAAGGGTTGGCCTCGCGCCACAGTCGCTCCCCAAGAAAACCCCTGCCGGTCGGGCAGGATCACCCGGACCTCTGGCGGTGGCGGCTCGGCGGAGGGCATGACGACTCACAGCACACGCTCGCCCTCACCGGAGTTCTCGGCGAGGGTGAGGACGACCTTCTCGTCGCTGCCGTACAGTCCGACCCAGTCACGCCAGGTTCGGCGGGCGGTCGTGCCGTCGACCCATTCCCCGGTGACCGCCGGGCCGCCGGCCGCGAACCGGAGGCTCACCCGGTGCATCGTCACCGGCGTTCCCCGATCGGCCACCGGGTCCGGATTCACGGCAGCCGTCTCAGATTGCGGGCCTGGCGGCGCAGCTCCACCCGGGCCGCCGGCGTCCGCTCCGGGCCCGACCAGTACGGGTGGAACAGCAGCTGGCCGGACAGGATCTGCAGACGGCGGCGCAGCACCGTGGTGTGCACCGGGCGCGGCACAGTGAGCGCCGCATAGGTGCGCTGCCAGTTCGCCTGCAGTTCGATCAGGTCCTGGGGGAAGGGGGCGTGCTCCATACCCACGATTAGGCCATGTGTTCGATTTTCTGGCCAAGCCGGCCCGCGTTCGCCCGCCACGGACCCCGCCCCGGCTCGTTGAACCGCGCGTGACGACCGCCGTGATGACCGACGCCCTCGTGCGCGACGCCCGTGCGCTCCTGACGGAGTACGCCGACGGGAGCTGGTGTCCGGCGGACGGCGAACGCGAGCTCGCAGGGGACCTGGCCCGGGCGCACTGGACCGGGTCCGCCTTCCGGGCCGCGCTGCGCGACGTGCCGCCCTCCGTCCGGGCCGGGCGCCTGGCCGATGTCCTCGATCCGGCGGCGACGGTCCTGGAACTCGTGGACACCTCCGGCGCACGGAGCGCCGTGCGTGCGCTGCGGCAGCTGCTGGACGCCCTCGCGACCGATTGACTGAGCGTTTGGTCCGTTGATTGGTGTTTGGTTCCGGGTCAGGTTCCGCGCCAGTTCAGAGTGGCTTCGTCGGTGAGGCGGCGGGCCATGAGGTCGATCATCGCGAGGTGGATCATGGCTTCGGAGCGGTGCGGGTGCCTCTCGTAGTCACGGGCCAGGCGGCGGTGGTGTATGAGCCAGCCGATGCTCCGTTCGATGGTCCACCGTCTGGGAATGACCTTGAACCCTTTGGTGCCGGGCTCGCGTTGGACGGGGTGAACGTCGATGCCGAGTCGGGCACCGTGGTCGATGGCCGTGGTGCGGTAGGCGGCGTCCACCCAGGCTTTGCGCACGCTGGGGTGGGCGGCGGCGATCCGGGACAGCAGCGTCACGCCGGCCGCGGTGTCGGAGATGCTGGCGGCGGTGACCAGCACGGTCAGCAGCAGGCCGAGCGTGTCGCAGCCCAGGTGGCGCTTGCGCCCGATGATCCGTTTGCCGGCGTCGGTGCCCTGGTCGGCGAGATGCACGTTGGTGGAGGTCTTCACGGTCTGGGAGTCCAGCACGCAGGCAGACGGCTCGGCTCCACGGCCCTCGGCCTCGCGGACCAGGCGCCGCAGCAGCCCTGTGAGCTGCTCGAACACTCCGTCCTGCTGCCACTTGGCGAAGTAGCCGTAGACCGTGGCCCACGGGGCGAAGTCGTGCGGCAGGTAGCGCCAGGGGATCCCGGTGCGGTCCACGTAGAGGATCGCGTTCATGATCTGCCGCAGGTCGTGCACGGGCGGGCGGCCGATGTCCAGAGCGTCACGGCGGCGCCGGGCCCGCCAGGCGGTGAGTACGGGTTCGATCAGCTCCCAGCGCTCGTCGGACAGATCGCTGGGGTAACCGTCGCGCGGGGTCATGTTTCCGATGTACTGCACGATGACCGACCCGGCCAGGGGGCAAAGACCAAGGAGCCGGGCCGAGTTGGGATGAGACAGGAGGTGCCGGAACGAAACGGCTCGCTTCCGACCCAGCGCAACCCCGCTGCCCACTGACCTCTCCCGCCCCACTCCGCTGGGGCTGCTAATACGCAATGTATCGGCGTGAAACAGTGCCAAACGCTCAGTAAGAAGCTGTTTCTCAACCGATCTTGGAACGTGTGGATCGAACGGAGTTCCTGGTTGGGTGATCTTCCGGTGGTACGCGCATGAAGGCAGGGCCTCCTGGTAGCTCGGGGGTGCGACCCCGTTCCGAGCGGTTCCCGGAGGCCCTGTTGTCGTTGTTGTATGCGCCCGAGCCCGTTGACTTCAACTCGCCCGCCGTGTCGTGCGATTGCCTCGCGCACGTGTACGGGAATGCGGCCGATCATCCCGATCGGGTTCGCCGGTATCCGTCGGACATGACGGACGCGGAGTGGGCGGCCGTCCGGCCGTTGCTGCCGGCGCCGGCCTGGCTTCAGGGGCGGGGCGGACGGCCCGAGGGCTACTGTCACCGGCAGCTGCTGGACGCGATCCGCTATCTGGTCGCGGGCGGGATCCCGTGGCGGGCAATGCCCGTGGACTTTCCTGGTTGGGGCCGGGTCTACGCCTTCTTCCGCCGCTGGCGCGAGCACGGTGTCGGCGTACTCTCCCTTCGGGCCGGGCCGGTACCACCATCGGCCACATGACCGCCCACCTCGAAGTCGGCGTCTGCCGCGCCGCCGACTGGGAGCATGCCATCCTCACTGGCTACGCCGCCTGGCGCCAACTGCGTGAACAGAACGGCGGCACGGTCCACCTCGATCTCGACCGGCGGACCTTCACTGTGGAAGCGGCTTAAGCCGCGGGTCCAGCGCTGGACTGGACCGACGCGTCCGGCCTCTGAACCAGTGTGACCAGCAGGCACCGGGATCGTACGGGCGCTCGCGCTTGGGTCCGGCGTACGGTTCCGGCACCTCCTGCAGAAGCAGGCCAAGCACTCGCGCACTATCGCCCTGAGGGCGAGGGAGACCCGGGCGACGTCGGCGAACGCCCCGGGCATAGAGGCCCGCCCTCTGTGGGCACGTCACCGCGTACTGTTCCCGCAGGTAGCGAACCGTGACGTTTCGCCAGGTTGGCTCCGGCAGGCGTTAGAAAAGGGAGCCGTTCATGGCAAGCAGCGGGCAGACGGACGTGGCCGAGATCGTCGCGATGCTCAACGAGCGAGAGGGCGTCAACGTACGGCTGGCGCTTCTAGCAGATGGTGAGGGATGGCGGCTCCACCACGGCGAGGTCACCCTCGACCGCGATGACATGACGGGGGAGCGGGCTTGGCGCTATGCCACAGTGGCCTTTCTCAAACTGCGTTTGCCTGGCCCGACCGTCGCCGCCATGTTGTGCGGCGAGCCGCAGAACGTCGGCGGCCTCCAGGTCGCGGCCTTGGCCCCGCGTCCGTCCAGCGCTTCCGCCTGCCGCCTGCGGGGGCAGGAGGACTGGGGCCGGGTGACCACACAATGGCCGCGCACCGAATGGACCATCACCGGAGACTCCAGCCCCGTTCAGCCTGGGCACGAGATGTTGGTCGGTACCGGGCCCTCCCACCTGAATTTCGACGCGGCCTTCAGCGCCTTCTTCTACAAGAGTCCGCACAACAGCAACGGCAGCCGCTCGGACCTGTGGCGGATTATCCTGCCGCAGCGCGACGGGTGGTTCCCGCGGATGACCATCGCCCCGGACACCCTTACGGTCGTCGTCGACGGCGATGCCCTCACAGACGCCAGCCTGGAACTCAGCGATTCCGCTGGCCATCAGGTCCAGCCAGTGACCGGCCCCGGCTCCTACACCTTCGATCTTCCCGCCGGGCTTTCTCCCGAGAGTCTTCTCATGCTGCGCCGCGCAGACGAGTGGCTGGACTGGCGCCACTTCCCGGCCCCTTCGTACGGCCGCGCACGCGACGCCTCAGTGGTCTGGGAGTATCCCGGTCCCGAGCTGGACATCCTCCTAGCCCCCGGTGAGGGGCAGCACCTGGAGGCCAAGCGGGAGATCCCAGAGGCGGGCGAGTCCCGCAAGAAGATGCTCAAGACCATCGCTGCCTTCGCCTCGCAGGATGGCGGCACCGTTCTGATCGGCGTCCAAGACGATCTGCAGATCGTGGGGCTCACCGAAAAGGAGACCGCAGACCAGCAACTGCTGACGATCGTGAACATGATCCGGGACAACTTGGAACCCGAGCCGCCGTACACCGCGCGCATGATCGACCACGAGGGCAAGAAGGTGCTCGCAATCGAGGTCACTGCCGCGAGCCAGCCCTGCTCCTACCACAACGGGTCACGGCTGGAGTTCTACGTCCGGCGAGGACCCAACACCGTCCCCGCCCGCCACCACGAGATCGCCACCGGGTTTCGCCAGCAGCAGACAGCACAGGTGTTCTGAGCGTCAAGTGGCCGCTGCCGGAGTCAAGCTTCGTGCCCCTGTTCTGCCATATCGAGCAGCTGCGCGGCGAGGGCGCCTACTGGCAACTTCCTCAGCCTGTGCCTTCCGGCAGCCTGGCAGCTGACGGCGCCCAGCTCGGCGCGTACGCGGCCGCGCGCCTGATCCGCACCTCCTGTACCGCAAGCCCGGGTTGGACTGCGGCGGACACTTCAAGGCTCTGGGAACCCCCGACCTGCTGGCCCCCATCGTCAGGGAGTGCTTCGGCTTCCTGCGGTGATGAGTTCACAGCGATGAGCCGACCACGGTGACGGCCGACGTCCGGGGCCGAAGCGGGGCGCTCCGGTTCTGGCCGGCTGACGCGGAGCGGCAGCGGATGGTGAGGAGAACGGCCTGGGCCTGGCCCCGGCCGTGCGCGACGCCGGGCAGATCAAGCTGCCCGGGCCCACGGTGGGGGAGTACCCCAAGGACGGCACCGAGTACCCGAGCCCACCAGTGCCGGAGTTTGTCGAGGTCGGAATTGGGACTCCCGCTCAGTTGGCTGATGGATACCTGTGAGGCCCCGTACCGGTGCGGCAGCGCGGTTCGGGGCCTCACACGCGTATCCGCGCTGGTCTCTTCACCGCTTGCGAAGCGTCTTGATGATGCCCTGGACGGTATCGATCGCGGCTTGTACGTGCACGATCCTGGCCCCCTGCTGACGGGCGAGTGCGAGGGTGCCTTCCGCGGTGCTCCTCGCGGTCAGCTTCTCAGCGAAATTGTCGGGAAGCGCGGTCTTCTCGTACTCCTCGATGTGCGCCACGACGGTGCCGATCGGGATGGAGGGGAAGGCCTTCTCGGCTTGCTTGATGCGGTTGAGCAGCTTGCTCAGCTTTTCGAGGTTGTCCTTCGTGGTCGGCAGGGTCGCCAGCTTGGCGAACTCGACGGCTGTGTCGTCCAGCAGGTTGTCGACCGGCTCGAGCATGGTGGCCAGGATGCTGCGCCGCCGGTGGACGATCGTGAGGCACACGCTGATCACGGTGATGACGACGGTGATGCCGGCGAAGACCGCGGCCCACGTCCACGAGCTGTTCATGCCGCCGCCCACAGGGCCGCTGGCTTGCAGCATCGGGTTGCTGCTGCACGAATGCAGCGCGTTCTGCACGGGGAAGGAAGTAATGCAGGGCACCATAGGTTGTCCTTACAGAGAACAAGGTGGGTGCTCGTCAGGCCTCCGCCAAAGAGTTCACCTGATGAGCGTCGATGGTTCTCGATGCACCGCGGAAACGGTGCATGTCACAGCTGTGGCCTCGGGCTCTCGCAAAGCTCGGGGCCGCAGGTGGCTCAGGCGGGCATCACGCCAGGTCGCGGCCAGCAACTCAAAGATGTCGGGCAGACGGCGTTGGACGCGCTGCCTCGTATGTGCGGAGACATGCCAACACGGTGCGTTGTTTCCATGTGCAGTTCCTCTAGATCGCGTCGTTCGGGTCGTCCAGCGCCTTGGCGAGCCGGTCGGCGTCCTCGGCGCAGGTGGGGCGCATTTCTGGAGGAGCTCGGATTCCTTGTGCTCGAACACGGTCACCGGCAGCGGCGCGGTGGCCCGTTCCCAGGGCCCGCTTGCGGGAGGTGACGATGACCTTGCCTGGCCTGTCGGTGGGGAGTAGTTGTCCACCGCCTGGACGTGCTCGGCGTTGTCGAAGACGAGTAGCCAGTTGTCGTACGGCGCTCCGGGGAGCTGCCGTTCTCCAGGACGTGCAACAGGTCGTTCGGCAGGTCGATGTCGCTCTTGTCGAGTTCGTCGATGAGAAGCACACAGGGTGAAGCAGGGAAGAAGTAGGGCAGCAGGGCAGTGCCGAAGGGGCCCAGGGCGATGAAATCCCCGATACGCGGGGGGAGTTGGCGATCTCTTGCCTTGTGAACCCGTAGCGTCTGGTGCCGCGGTCCGTGTTCCGTCCAGGTCTGCGGGCTTGCTGGCGACGAGGCCCTGGCTGCCAGACTGCGAGGGCCTGGACGCCCCCTATGGCGTCATGGACGTAGAGGCCGGCGCACAGGGTAGTGCGACTGACGATGTTCCACTCCAGAAGCCGGCGCAAGCCCAGTTCGCGGGATATCAGGTAGGCGAGGGTGGACTTGCCGACGCCGGGCGGGCCGGTGATCAGCAGGGGGCGGCGCAGCAGCAGGGCAGTGTTGACGGTGTCGATCTCGTCCCAGCCGGGCTGCGGGGTGATGTCACCGGGGCAGAGGCGGCGCAGCTCGGCCTCGGAGACGGCCAGCGGAGCGGGCTGGAACGGGTCGCCGCAGAACCGGCGCCACAGCGGGTGCTTCGGCAGTCGGGGCGGGACGGCCGGGGTGCGGCCTGTCGCGTGGAAGACGCGCCAGCCGTTCGGGGACGCCTGCTCGTGCGTGCTCATGCCAGTACCTCCTCGCCAGCGAGATCGTCGAAGTCGATGTCTACGAGTGGGGTCGTCCCAGAAGAAGCCGATGCGGTAGCCAAGGAGCAGGTTGGACCCCTGCGCATGCCTCTCGGCGTTCTGGCGCAGCCGAACGATCTTCAAAGTGGTTCGGTCCTTGCCATGATCGAATGGATGGTTGGGCGCCCAAGTTACCTCTGTGGCAAGGCAGTTGTGACTCAGAGAAATCCCGGGCGCATTCTTCACCCGGAAGGACGCATATAGGCATCTCGGGTGGCACGGGTTGTTCCGACTCCGATGGCACAGGTTGTCAATTCTCAGGGGCGTCACCGACGACCCACCAGTCGTCGCCGTCCTCCTCGGCGTCGTCCAGGGCCGTCACGAGAGCGTCGACCATCCTGCCGAGTTCGGCTTCCTCCCGAGCACGGTGTCCCGTCGCTGCTTCTCCTGAGAGAGGGCTTCGAGCCGTCGTAGCGAGACGTGGATGCGGAACGCCGTGCCGAGTACGCCTGCGGCGCGCGCGGCCGCCACGACGTGCTTCACCGATACGGCGCTTCGATTCCGACGCCCAACCCTGCGTGTGACCATGTGTTTCCCCGCTTCGGTGCTGCCAGCCGCTCTGGCCGTCCGATTGACATGGCACCCAGCGGCACACGTCCCAGGCTGCCTGTTCGACCGACCCGTCGGCAGTGCGGACAGGGCGCACGGAGGTAGCAATCCGCCGCAAGCCCCGCTGTCGTGCTTTCCCTGTGCCCCCGAGCGCGTCACGGCCAACGCACATCCAGCGGCGGTCTGATCGCCAGATCCGCTACAGCGCCGGTGAGCCAGCAGGGCACATTCCATGCGGCGGAATCCACTACGGCGGGCGACAGGGGGATATGACGAGTACGTCTTCACCGCGGCGCAGACGTGGTGGCCCACAGCTGCCCAATCTGGACGTTGGCTGCAGCCCTGACTTTCTCCGCACTCGCCGTCTCCGTCGTCGTCGTGGCGCTCGTACCTCTCCTCGTCGAACGCGGCCGCTCCACCACCGAAGCCGCCTGGGCGCTCAGCCTCGGCGGAGACGGCAAGACCCTCGGCTGCACTCTGTGTGCCAGGCACAGGTGATCACTTGTGACCCATATTGATCGAGGTGGTTATGCGCGTTCGGGGGGCCTGATCCGAAATCCTGTGGCTGAGGAGCCGCTGGGTCTCTTCCAGCTCAACCGAGCAGAACTCAGGGCAGGTTGACGCTGTGTTGGCAGGAAAGGACAAGAGCCTGTGACCGTGAACGATGCGCTGGCGGTGTCGACCGCGCTGCGCGTATTTCTCCCCGACCTCCAGACAGGGACACGTCGTCTGCTGCGCGCCGCCGTCCAAGCCGGCGTCGCTGAACTCCTGCAGACCAGGCCGACCCAGCCCGCGGACACGCTCCACTCCACCTCGGTAGCTTCCCAGGACCCGGAGGAGGCCTAGCCCATGACCAGCACCGAGGACAGCGACAGGCACGACACCCTCCCGGCAACGGTCGAGGATCTCAGCGCCCTGCACGGCGTCCCGTATGAGATGCCGTCGGCGCTGGATGCCTTCTACCGCATCTACGTCCGCGCACAGATCCGCTACGCCGGGACGATCCTGGGCGACAAGGAAGCCGCCAAGACCGTCGTGCGCCGCCTCTACCACCATCTCGCAATGAACTGGGCCGCCGTCCAGCTCGAGGAATGCGGCGCGGAGGCGTATGCATGGCGCAACCTGAAGCGGCTCGTGGACGACCAGGCGCGTGAACCTTTTGCCGAAGATCCTCTCGCCGCTGTCCTGGCCGCCCGTGACCGTACCCACGCCGCACATGAAGCCGCACGGGAAATGCTCAGGGCGATGCGCTCCCGGATGGCGGACCTGGATTCCCCCGCAGGCCTGTACACGGCGATGAGCAGCCTCCCGGAGCGCCAGTTCGACGTGATCGTCCTGCACTACGCCCTGGGCTACTGCTCACAGCAAGTCGCTCACATCATGGGTATCCACCCCAGTACTGTCCGCACACACCGGCGCCTGGCCCGCGAACGTATCGCCGTCAGACTCGGCATCGACCTGGGCAACGACGAGGAGAAGGAGTAGAAGGTGCCGGCATCGTTCGACGATCTACTTGGCCACGCGCCCAGCTGCTACACCCTCACCGATGACGAACTGGCCGACCTGCGGCAGGAGATCACCCGCGACGTCATCACGGAGCTGATGTTCGGCGCCCAAGGGCCGGTTCGCGACGTTCGTCGTGCTGGAAAGGCGGATCGCGCCAGCATCTACCTGAGGTCTTTGTCCTGCAGGCTTCTGGCCACTGACAGTGCCTGCGTCCACTTGGCCCGCCTTGTCGACGACCTCACCGATGTCGAGGGGGCCTTGCATTTTGCCTGCCTGCTCAGCCTCGCCCAGGAGCCGGAGGAGGCCATGTGGTGGTGGCAGTTCGCCGCCGGCGCCGGAAACGCGACCGCAGCCTACTGCTTGTACCTCCTCCATCTGAGCCGCGGTGAGCTGCGGGACGCAGCACACTGGGTGAGCCAGGCGCTCGCCCCGGACGGCAGGATCGACTTCATCCCTCCGCCCTCCTGGGCGCGCCAACTGCCCGAGGCCCGCTCCACGAGCCTCGGGGAAGCCGTGAAACGCCTGAAGGTCGTGGAGGTCGCCGGAGTCCAGCTCCATCACCCTGATCCCCGCTTCCTTGAGCAGGTCGGAGAGCACCTGGCTCCCGCTGACTCAAGGCGGTCCTGTGATTCTGCGTGGCGCTCTCCTGCTGATCTGCCACGCCGGGGCCGGTGGTGATTGCGGAGGCGTGTATCCGGCCCTACAAGTCACCGCTCCACCGCAAGGTCGCCCCTGGCATTCGGGCGTCGCCACCAACGGCCTGCTCCCATGCGGACACGGAGCAGGACCCGGCGGGCTCGGATGCCTACCAGCGGTCTGTGATGGCCTTCGCGGCGACGCCGAACCAACGTCAGAACTCGCGTAGTGCGACCTCGGCGGCTTGCTCCTCGCAGTCCTTGATCCGGTGCGCAAGCCTGAGTTCAATACCGCTGAGGGATCCCGGGAGCTTGGTCTCGCGGTACACGTAGGCGAGGGCGAGCGTGGCGACGCTGAGACCAATGGCATTTGTGAGGTCGGTGTGCCATAGGTAGGCCCCGTCAAGTTCTGCAGATCTCAGTGTGGCTCGGGGCAGGTGGGCACCGCTGAGGTCTGTGTAGCGGAGATCGGCCCCATCGAGTTGCGCGTCGTGGAGGTGGGAGTGCTTGAGGGATGCGGCTTGCAAGTTGGCCCTCGGGCCTTGACCCGGAGTCTTGGACACGGGTTATGCGGCTGGGGCCAGGTTAGTTGATGTTGTGTCGAGTGCGGTTTCGTAAGCGATGGGACTGCG